>DASQKE010000036.1:0-9524 GCA_035630675.1 Allosphingosinicella sp. | reverse complement strand
ACCCTCGAAGCGACCACGCCGCGCGCCGCAGAGCTGGCGATGAGCCGGGCGCTTCCTTATCGGCCGGACGTGATCAAGGTGTTCGCCGACGGCTGGCGCTACGGCCGGACCCGAGACCTCGCCAGCATGGACGTGCCGACGCTGCGGACCATCGTCGAACGCGCCCATGCCGCCGGAATTCCGGTCGTCACCCACACGGTCACGCTCGAGGGCGCCAGGGTCGCGGCGGCGGCCGGGGTCGATGCGCTCGGCCACGGCATCGGCGACGCGCTCGTGGACGACGCGTTGATCGCGCTGATGCGGGCGAACGGCACGGCCTATGTCCCGACCATGGTCGTGTTCGAGCCGCAGCAGGACCGCGCCCTGCTGCCCGCGGAGCTGCGCCTCTTGTCTCCGCCGGAGCGTGCGCGAGAGGAGGCGCGGCTCGCCCGCCCGCCCGACTCGATCCCCGAGCTGGAGACGAGGCGCTGGGCGATCCTCAGGGAGAATCTTCGGCGTCTGAAAGCGGCGGGAATCCGCATCGGCATCGGCACCGACGCCGGGATCGGCGGCGTCTATCAGGGCTCCTCCACCCTGCGCGAAATCCGCTTGTTCACCGAACACGGCTTCACGCCGGCCGAGGCGCTGGCCGCCGCGACAAGCGTCAGCGCGGGCATTTTGCGGCAAGGCGAGCAGCGGGGCCGGATCGCAGCCGGCCGGCGCGCCGACCTGATCCTGGTCGACGGCCGACCCGACCAAAGGATCGAAGATCTGTACCAGGTCCGCCGCGTCTTCGTCGCCGGCCGCGAGGTCGCACTTCCGCCGCTCCGCGCGTTGCTCGACTCCGACCAATTCTCCCCCCTTCCGGTGCACCCCATGACCGGCCCGATCGACACCGGCGCGCGCCCCGACGGCCGCACCGATCTCGACACCTTGCCGGTCGCGACCCACGAGGCGGGCACCGATCACAGCCACCTCCATTTCGTCCGCGAGGGCGGGCGCATGCTGCTGGTCGCGCGCATGGGCGCCGCGCCCCAGCCCTTCGCCAGCCTCGTCATCCCTTTCACGCCCGGCGCGATCCAGCTCGCCGACGCGCGCGGCTTCGCCGGCATCGCCTTCGAGGCGCGCGGCACCGGCCGCTACGTCGTGATGCTGGAAAGCTACGGCATCAATGCCCGCGATTTCTTCCGCACCGGCTTCACCGCCGGCGAGCCCTCACGCGACGTGCGGATCCCGTTCGAGGCCCTGCGCAGCTCCGACCCGGCAGCACATCTCGACCTCGCCCGGCTGCGCGCCTTGATCGTCCGCCTGGAAGGCGAGCCAGGGGGTCAGGTCTCGCTTGAGCTCGCGAACATCCGCTTCTACCGCTGAGCGGGACAGGTCCCGGGAGGCGGTCGGTGCGCCAGTCCCCGTCCCGCCGCCGCGCCGGTAAGCGCGCCGTTCTCGACGGCGGCAACGCCGTTGACCAGCACCGTGCGGACGCCGGCGGCCAGCAGGGTCGGCTGCTCGTAGGTCGCGCGGGCGGCGTATCGCCGCGGATCGAACATGACGATGTCGGCGAAGCCCCCTGCCCGAAGCCGCCCGCGGTCGGCGAGCCCGAACGTGTCCGCGGTCAGCGCCGTGCTCCGCTCGATGAACTCGCGCAGGCTCAGCACCCTCCGGCGCACGACATAGTCGGAATATTTTCGGGCGAAGCTCCCGTAGGCGCGCGGGTGGCCGGTCGAGGCGTCGGACCCGGTCATCACCCAGGGCTGGCGCATGAAGGCCGCGATATCGGCTTCGGTCTGGTTGAACGAGGCGACGGCCGGGTCCTGGACTCTGATCACCGCGACCGCCGCCGCGACCGGATCGACCGCCTGCGCCGCAGCGATCTGCGCCAGCGTCCGGCCGCGATGCCGCCCCTCGGTGATCAGCAGCGACGAAGCACCGCCGCGCCGGCGCAGATTGTCGGCCATCTCGCTGCGAATGCGAACCGCGGCCGCCGCGTCGTCGAACCGCCGCAGCAGCGCCTGTCGCCCGCCGTCCTGCGCCCAGCGCGGCACCAGAGCGGCGATGAGGCTCGTGCCCGAGGCCGACCAGGGATATTGGTCGGCGGTGACCCGCTGTCCGGCCCGGCGGGCGGTCTCCACCCGCCCGATGATCGCCGGCGCCTGGCCATGAACGTCGACGCCCAGCGCCTTGATGTGGGAGATGTTGACCGGCAGCTCCGCCTCCCGGCTGATCGCGATCGCCTCGTCCACCGCGGCGGCGAGCCCGATCGTGTAGGAGGATTCGTCGCGTATGTGGCTGTCGTAGAGGCCGCCGCGCAGCGCTGCCTCGCGCGCGACCGCGGCGACCTCGGCGGTGGTCGCGAAGCTCTGCGGCGCGTAGAAGAGGCCGGTCGAGAGCCCGAGGGCGCCCTGGCACATCGCGTTCGCCACCATCTGCCTCATCCGGGCAAGCTCGTCGGCGGTGGGGGCGCGGTCCGCCTCGCCGATCACCGCGTTGCGCACGGCGCCGAAGCCGACGAAGGCGGCGAAATTGATCCCGACCGGCCGGCGCGCGGCGCGGCCCAGCACCGCCGCCACGTCCGGATCGCCGCCCCCGTCATTGCCGACGATTGCAGTGGTCACGCCCTGCATCAGGAAGGCGGGGACCAGGCGGGTCTGCCGGTCGTCCGAGGCGAGCTGCGCGCCGGCATGGGTGTGCGGGTCGATGAAGCCCGGCGCCACGATCATGCCGCGCGCGTCGATCACCCTCGCGGCCGGATGAGGGAGCCGGCGCCCGACCGCCCGGATGCGGTCCCCGGAGACGGCGACGTCGCCGACGAACGGTGCGTCCGAGCCGGTGTAAACCGTGCCGCCGCGGATGATCAGGTCGACGCGCTCCGGCGGGGGCGACGCAGCGGGAGTCAGCGTTGCGAGAAGCAGCGCGATCCATCCCATCTTCATGGCGTACCCCAAAAGCCCGCAGCCGGAGGAACGAGCAGGCCGCTCTCCTCCGTGACGCCGCCCGGGCGATCCTCTCGGAGCCACAGCGGCCCGTCAAGGTCGACGAAATCGGACAGCAAGGCGACGTGCAGCGCCGGGGCGATCGAGAGGGACGAGCTGATCATGCATCCGGTCATCAGGCCGAGCCCCCGCGCCCGCGCACCGCGGGCGAGATCAAGCGCGGCGGTGAGCCCGCCGGTCTTGTCGAGCTTCACGTTCACCGCCTGGTAGCGGCGCGCGACGACCGGGAGGTCGGCCGCGACGTGGACCGATTCGTCGGCGCAGATCGGCACGGCGGGCGCGAAGCCCTCGAGCCACGCGTCGGCTCCGGCCGGCACAGGCTGCTCGAGCAACGCCACTTGCGCCGCGACGAGCACATTCTGCATCGCCTCGACCAGCGCGCGGTCCCAGCTCTCGTTCGGATCGACGATCAAGGTGGCGCGCGGGGCCGCCGCCCGAACCGCCCGGATCCGCGCCTCGGGGTCGTTCGCATCCACCTTGACCTTGATCACGGGCGCCTCGGCCATCGCGGCGGCCGCCCTCGCCATCGCTTGTGCCGTGTCGATGCCGATCGTGAGCGCGGTCGCCATCCGAGTCGGTACCGCCCTCCCGATCATGTCCGCCACGCTTCGGCCGGAGAGGCTGGCCTCGAGGTCCCACAAGGCGCAGTCGATCGCGTTCCGGGCCGCGCCCGCCGGAAGCGCGTCGAGCAACGCGTCGCGGCCGATGCCTTGGTCGACCAGGCCGCGCACCCGCGCGATCGCGGCGAGCGCGCTTTCGACGCTCTCGCCGTAGCGCGGATAAGGCACCGCCTCGCCGCGACCCGCCGCTTCCCCGTCCCGGATCGTGACCGTCACCACGTCGGCAACCGTCTTCACCCCGCGGGCGATCCGGAACGGAGCGCTCAGAGGGAAGCGATCGTGCTGCGCGTGCAGGGTTCGTGACATAGAAGCCGGTCGATGATGGGCTCGACACCGAAGGCGATCGGGTCGGTGCAGGGAAGTCCCATAGCCTCTTCCGTGACGGCGCACAGGCGCAGCGCCGTCTCCCGCTCCATCCCAGAGCTGTTGAGGCAGATCCCGACCGCTCTTACCTCGGGGCTGGTCAGCCGCGCCGCCTCGAGATTGCGCTCCAGGCACGCGCGAAGCTCCGGAACGGGGCGGCCCGGGAGTCCGCGAAGATGCGCCCGGCCGGGCTCGTGGCACAGCACCAGGGCTTCCGGCTGCGCGCCGTGGAGCAGGCCGAGCGACACTCCGGCGAAGCTCGGGTGGAACAGCGATCCCTGCCCCTCGATCAGGTCCCAGCCTCCGTCGGTGCGAGCCGGGGCGAGCCGCTCGACCGCTCCCGAGATGAAATCGGCGACCACGGCATCGACCGCCACGCCCTCGCCGGCGATCAGGATTCCGGTCTGGCCGGTGGCGCGGAAATCGGCGGCGACGCCGCGGGCGCGAAGGCCGCGGGTCAGAGCGAGCGTCGCGTACATCTTGCCGACCGAGCAATCGGTCCCGACAGTGAGCAGCCGGCGGCCCGGCCGCCTGGCGCCGGTGCCGACGGCGAGGCCGGACGGCGGATCGCGCACGTCGAACAGCCGCAGCCCGCTTGCCCTGGCGAGCGCGGCCAGGCGCGGCTGATCGCGGAGCCGCTCGTGCAGGCCCGAGGCGACGTTCATCCCCGCCTCCAGCGCCGCCGCCGCATCGTCGATCAGCTCCGCCCCGATCCTGCCTCCGGGGCCGGCCACGCCGAGGATGAGCGTGCGCGCGCCCGCCGCCGCGGCCTCCGCCATGCCGAGCCGCTTCAAGCCGAGCGTCAGCGAGCAGCCGTCGTGTCGAAACTCGCCGAGGCAATCGCCCGGCCTGAACGCGGCCACGCCGCGCGACGTCTTGACGCCGAGCGGATCGGCGCTGCGGCCGAGATAGAGGAGGAAGGGCCCCGGAATCATTCGACCGAAGCCTAACTCGGCCCGAGGCCTCTCGCGCATAGTCAGGCTGCGGGCCGCCATAGCCGGCCGCTATGGAGCGTCGAGGATGCGCTCGAGCGTCTTCAGGAAGTCGGCCGCCAGCGCGCCCGGCGGCCGGTTGATCAGGAACATGGCGTGGATGTCGAAGGTGATGCGCGGCTTCAGCGGCCGCATCGACAGGCCCGGGGCGAGGCAGGCCTGAGCGGTGAAGCTGTCGACGACCGTCATGCCGACGCCCTGCCGCACCAGCGCGCCCGCCATGTAGAAGGTGCGGGCGGAGACGACCTCGTCCAGCTCCAGGTCCAGCCGGTCGAGCTCCTCCGTGAAGATCTGCCCGATCGGCCCGCTGGCGGCAAGGCTGATGAAGCGCCGGCCCCGCAGGCATTGCAGCTCGACGCTGGCCGGCGCGTCGGGCATGTCCTCCTCGCGGTAGAGCAGGACCAATTCCCCTTCGCCGAGCCAGCGCTGGCTGACCGGCGCCGCCGGCGGGACCTGATAGGCGATGGCGATATCCGTTTCCCGCTCGTAGAGCTTGCGGAACAGATCGTCGTGGTGGACCGTCTGGAGGTCGAATTTCACGTCCGGATGCTTGCCCAGGAAGTGCGACACGGCTCGCGGAATGGCTTCGAGCGCGAGCGAGGGCAGCGCCAGGATGCGAAGCGTTCCCTGCACGCCGCGGCGCAGGTTGCGGCCCGCCTCGCGCAAGGCATGAACCCGGTCCTGGATCTCGCGGACGTCGGCGAAAAGGGCATGGGCGTCGGCGGTCGGCACCAGTCCGCCCTTTGTGCGCTCGAAAAGCTGGAAGCCGAGCAGACTCTCCGCATGGCGCAGCATCTTGGAAACAGAAGGCTGGGAAACATTGAGCGCCCGCGCCGCCGCGCTCACCGAGCCGTTCACGTAGACCGCGTGGAAAATCTCGATGTGGCGGAGATTCATGCGCGCGCCGTGGGAGTCGTCAGCGACCCGTGCGCTTCCTTGTGTAGGGAACGAACTCGCCGAGGAAGACCGTGCCGGTCTCCATGCGCGAGGTCGCATCCAGGAGACGCACGACGTCGATGCTGCACAGCCTCGAGCCGAACGGCCGCGTCAGCAGGGTGTCCCAGTGGTCGAGCGATTCCCGGCCGGCGCGGGGCCGGTTGACGTAGATCGTCGCGCCGGCGTCGAAGAGGATCGCCTCATTGTCGATGATCGTGCTCGATCGCACCTGATGGAGTTGGATGCAGTCGACCGGCTCGCCGGCGACACGCCCTTCGACGGCGCGGGCGAGCCGCGCCTCCCCGTCCTGGCGGTGCGTGGATTGCGCCGGGGATGTCAGAACGAAAAGGCTTGCTGCGAGCATGAGCGGGAGCTTGCGCATGACGGTTCCTCTCAGGACGAAGGTGCGTGCTTCACTCTAGCGGTCCCGGCTGAATGCCGGCTGACGTCGTCCGACCTATATACGAGTCGATCGGAATTGTCGCGCCGGGTGCGGACGGCTAGGCGCGGCGCGACGGTTTTACGCGAGCAAGAGGAAAAAGCGGCGATGTGGAGATATTTCAGGGGGGCGACCGTATTCACGATCGTCTGCCTCGCGCTTGCGATCTGGCTCGGCTGGGCGACCACCGGCACGGTCGGGGGGACACTCGGCGTGCTCTGGATCGTGGTCGTGCTATCCGTCCTCGAAGTCTCGCTCTCGTTCGATAATGCCGTCGTCAACGCGACCGTGCTCAAGGACATGGACCCCAAATGGCAGAAGCGCTTCCTCACCTGGGGCATCGCCTTCGCCGTGTTCGGGATGCGCGTCGTCTTCCCGGTCGCGATCGTCGCCATCGCTGCCCGGGTCGGGCCGATCGAGGCAGTCAAGCTCGCCGCCCAGGATCCAGCGCGCTATCAGGAAATGATCACTGCGGCCCATGTCGGCATCGCCGGCTTCGGCGGTGCCTTCCTCGCCATGGTCGGCCTCAAATTCTTCTTCGACCAGGACAAGGAGATCCACTGGATCGGGGTCATAGAGAAGCGCCTCGCGCGGCTCGCCTCGATCGACGCGATCGACATCGGCCTCGTCCTGCTCATTCTCTACGGTATCTCCCGCTTGCTCCACCCGGAAGAAGCGTCGACGCTGATCAATGCCGGCATCTTCGGCATCCTCACCTACATCGCGGTCGAGGCCGTGAACTCGGTGCTCGAGCCGCCGAAGGTGGATGTCGCCAATGCCGCCGTGCGCTCGGGCCTCGGCGGCTTCCTCTATCTCAACGTGCTCGATTCGGCCTTTTCGTTCGACGGCGTGATCGGCGCCTTCGCATTGTCCAACAACATCTTCATCATCGCATTGGGCCTCGGCATCGGCGCCATCTTCGTGCGCTCGATGACCATCCTGCTCGTCGACAAGGGCACGCTCGCCCAATATCGCTATCTCGAGCACGGCGCCTTCTGGGCGATCCTGGCGCTCGCCGCGATCATGCTGCTGTCGGCGCGCTGGCACATCCCGGAGGTGATCACCGGCCTGATCGGCGCGGTGCTGATCGGCCTCTCCTTGCTCTGGTCGAGCCGCTACAACCGCAAGCGCAAGGGCGACGAGGCGGGCGACGAGGCGCACAGGCCGATCCGGCCCGGCGGCAGCCGCATCGCCGACAAGAACGGGGGAGAAGGAGCCTGAGGCCCCTCCCCCAGGGTCAGAAGCCGATCGAGGCGCGGGCGTAGAGGAAGCGCCCGTTGAAGCCGAACGGCGAGAAGCCCGAATAGGGCAGATAATATTGGTTGATCGGATATTGTCCACCGATCGCCGCCGGCCGCGCGCCAAACGGCGAACGGTCCGGGTAGACGTCAAAGACGTTGTCCGCGCCGATCGCAAGCTCGAGGCGGTCGAACGCCCGGTAGCGCAGCTCGAGGTCGGTGACCCACTTGGCGCCGAGGCTGATATCGTCCGGGCCGAGCAAGGTGAGGCTGAGCGGGTCGGCGATCGGAGCGGTCGCGCCCGGCGCGACCACCGAGCCGAAGCGCGTGGTGCGGGCGGTCAGGCCGAAATTGCCCATTTCGCCGTCGGCGCTGAGCACGATCTTGTCGCGGGGCTGCCCGTCGGTGAAGCGGATGCCCTCGACGCGTCCGAACAGGACGATGCCCGGGATGGTCGCGAGCGGGCCGAGCGTGTTGAGCCGGTCCTCGATCCGCGTGCGGTTGCGGTTATAGGCCGCGGTCAGCGTCCAGTTGCCGATATTCTCGGTGCGCCAGCGATAGCTCACGACCGCGTCGAGGCCGCGGGTGCGCGTGTTGAGGCCGTTGATGAAGAAGCGCGCTGCGCCCACGCTCTGGAAGCCGTTGGCGTCGAGCAAAGCCTTCACCGCCGCATTGACCGCCGGCGTGCCGGCGCCGGCCGCCCCGAGATTCTCGGTGAGCACGATGCGGTTGTCGATGTCGATCTGGTACCAGTCGACCGTGAAGGTGAGCCCGGGCACCGGATTGGCGGTCGCGCCGAGGCTGATATTGACCGACTCTTCCGGCTCGAGATCGTTCGAGCCCAATGCGCGCGCGACCGGGCTGTCGACCGCGAGCGTGCTGATGTCGACCGGCAGGCCGTTGATGAAGTTGGTCGAGGTCGTCGTGAAGAATTGCTGGTGCAACGACGGCGCGCGGAAGCCGTTCGAGATCGAGCCGCGCACCGCATAGCCCTCGGCCGGCTCGTAGCGAACCGCGAGCTTGCCGTTCAGCGTCCCGCCGAAATCGGAGAAATGCTCGTAGCGGCCGGCAAGGACGGTGGTGAAGCCTTCGAACAGGTCGGCGTCGAGCTCGGCATAGGCGGCCCAGCTGTGGCGGCTCTCGTCGGTCGCGCTGCTGGCCGGGATGCCGGGGAAGCCCTGGGCGCCGGCGGGCGCGGCGCGGCCTGGGAAGCTGCAGATGCTGGTGCCGGCGTTGAAGACGCCGCCCTGCGTCGTGCAGTTCGCCGCCGTCGTCGAGAAGGACGCGCGGAACAAGGGACCGGTCTGATAGGATTGCTCGTCGCCGGGCCGGATCGTGAAGTTCTCGCGGCGATGCTCGGCGCCGACCGCGATCGACAGCGGGCTGGCGAGCCCGGCCTCGAACTCGCGCGAGAAATCGAGATTGGCGACGAACTGGCCGTAGCCCAAGCCGCCCGCGTCGAACGTGCTTTGGCTGGCGGTGCCGAAGGAGGTGTTGAGGCTGTTGCGAACGGTATAGTCGAAACTGTTATGGCCATATTGAGCCGATAGATCGGTGCGCCACCCGGAAACCTCCCCGCGAATGCCCCCGGTGACGGAATAATCGTCGAGGTCGGTATCGATGAAGGGCAGGAAGCCGTCGGGCGTCAGCGGCACGAAATTCTGGGCGTTCGGCGTCTGGCCCGGCAGCAACGTGCCGAAATCGCGGTTCGCGGCGGCATTCTGGTTGCGATAATTGGCGGCGCTGAGGCCGTCGCGATGGCCGTAGGAGCCGAAGCCGTAAAACTCCCAGTCGCCGCCGAGCGGCATGCCGGTGTTGAGGAAGAAGCTGTAATCCTCGGTCCGGGCGTCGCCATAGCGGAACTCGAGCCGGTCGAAGGTGAGCTCGCGGGCGTCGAACGCGGCGGTGGGCCGGTTATAGTTCGGGCGGAGGTCGTAGCCGGCGCGGTTGGTCGGGTTGCGGTCGCG
>DASQKE010000035.1:0-5997 GCA_035630675.1 Allosphingosinicella sp. | reverse complement strand
CCACCGGCGTCGCCTTCACCCGCAATCCCTCGACCGGGGAGCGGGCCTGGTACGGCGAATATCTGATCAACGCCCAGGGCGAGGACGTGGTCGCCGGCATCCGCACGCCGCAATATCTGACGCGGAGCGCGCGCGAGACGGCCGGGGCCAAGGCGCCGTCGATGGAAGAATCGATGCCGGAGGTGTTCGCCGAGCTGGCGCGCGTCTTCGACCTGCTCGAGCGCCATTATCGCGACATGCAGGACATCGAGTTCACCGTCGAGCGCGGCGAACTGTTCATGCTCCAGACCCGCTCGGGCAAGCGCACCGCCAAGGCGGCGCTGAAGATCGCGGTCGAGATGGCGGCCGAGGGGCTGATCGGCGAGGAGGAAGCGGTGCTGCGCATCGATCCTTCGGCGCTCGACCAATTGCTCCACCCGACGCTCGATCCGGCCGCACCGCGCCAGGTCGTCGCCAAGGGGCTGCCGGCCTCGCCCGGCGCGGCCTGCGGCCAGGCGGTGTTCGACGCCGACACGGCCGAGCGCTACGCGGCGCTGGGCGAGAAAGCGATCCTGGTCCGCATCGAGACCTCGCCCGAGGACATTCACGGCATGCACGCGGCGCAGGGCATCCTCACCGCACGTGGCGGCATGACCAGCCACGCCGCCGTCGTCGCCCGCGGCATGGGCCGGCCCTGCGTCTCCGGCGCCGGGACGCTCCAGATCGACTATAAGACGAAGACGATGCGGATCGGGGAGACGCTCGTCGAGGAGGGCGACACGATCACCATCGACGGCTCGACCGGCGAGGTGATGCTCGGCGCGGTGCCGACCGTGAGGCCCGAGCTGGTCGGCGATTTCGGCACTTTGATGGTCTGGGCCGACCGCGCCCGGCGCCTGCGCGTCCGCACCAACGCCGAGACGCCCAGCGACTGCCGGACCGCGCGCCAGTTCGGTGCCGAGGGGATCGGCCTCTGCCGCACCGAGCATATGTTCTTCGACGCGGCGCGGATCGCCGCCGTCCGCCAGATGATCCTCGCCGAGGACGAAAAGGGCCGGCGTGCCGCGCTCGCCCGCCTGCTCCCCGAGCAGCGCGCCGATTTCGAGGAGATTTTCCGGATCATGGCGCCGCTGCCGGTGACGATCCGCCTGCTCGATCCGCCGCTCCACGAATTCATGCCGCGCAGCGAGGCCGAATTCGCGACGGTCGCCGACGTCGCGGGGACGTCGGTCGACATCCTCAGGCGACGCGCGGACGACCTCCACGAGCTCAATCCGATGCTCGGCCACCGCGGCTGCCGGCTCGGCATCACCTTCCCCGAAATCTATGAGATGCAGGCCCGCGCGATCTTCGAGGCCGCGGTCGCGGTCGCGGAGGAGACGGGCGCTGCGCCGGTGCCCGAAGTGATGGTGCCCTTGGTCGCGACCCGCGCCGAGCTCGCCATCATCCGCGCCCTGATCGACCGGACCGCGGCGGCCGTGTTCGCGGAGAAGGGGCGCAGCGTCGATTATCTGGTCGGGACGATGATCGAGCTTCCGCGCGCGGCGCTGCGCGCGGCAGAGATCGCCGAGGAGGCCGAATTCTTCAGCTTCGGCACCAACGACCTCACCCAGACCACATTGGGCGTCAGCCGCGACGACGCCGCCCGCTTCCTCTCAGTCTATGTCGAGCAGGGCATCTATGCCCGCGATCCGTTCGTCACTCTGGACGTCGAAGGTGTCGGCGAGCTGATCACGCTGGCGGCCGAGCGGGGAAGGGGGGCCAAGCCCGGCCTCAAGCTCGGCATCTGCGGCGAGCATGGCGGCGATCCCGCTTCTGTCGCCTTCTGCCACCAGGCCGGCCTCGATTACGTCTCCGCCTCGCCCTATCGAGTCCCCATAGCCCGCTTGGCCGCGGCGCAGGCCGCGCTGAGGGAGGGGCGGGAGTAGGGCGGGTACGTCATTCCGGCGAAGGCCGGGATCTCAGGACAAGAAGTCGCCGGCGCTTGTGCAGGGGAGCCCTGCATCGATGCCACTGCATATTCTCACTGAGATCCCGGCCTTCGCCGGGATGACGGTGTTTCGTTCAGGCGATCGGCGTGTCGCGCGTGTCGCGCCTGTCCCGCACGTCCAGGCTCGCCTCCGTGGCGACGTTGCGCGCCTCGGCGTGACGGACCTGCGATTCTAGGCGGCTGCGCTCCGCCTCGGCGGCTTCGCGCTTCCTGACCTCTTCGCGGTAGCGGCCCTTCCACTTGCCGCCCGCCATCGCCGCCATGCCGAGGATCAGGCCGAGCAGGAAGACGAGGGCCAGGATGAGCCATTCGTTCGCAGTGAATGCGGGCATGGTGCCTCCTTGCATGCTTGTTCGATGACAAGTCGCGAGGCGACAGGATTGTTCCGGCCCCGTTTCCCTGAACGCGCGAGCCGATCAGTGGATCAGCGCGTCCTTGATGTCGCAGGCGGCCGGGCCGAGGATGACGATGAACAGCACCGGCAGGATGAACAGGATCAGCGGGATCGTCATGATCGCCGGCAGCCTGGCCGCCTTCTCCTCGGCGCGCATCATCCGCTCGTTGCGGAACTCGGCCGAGAGGACGCGCAGCGCGCTGGCGAGCGGAGTGCCGTATTTCTCGGTCTGGATCATGGTCGTGACGACGCCGCGAATCGCGTCGAGGTCGATGCGGTTGGCGAGGTTCTCGAACGCCATGCGGCGGTCGGTCAGGAAGCCGAGCTCGATCGAGGTCAGGGCGAACTCGTCGCCGAGCTCGGGATAGGCCTTGCCGAGCTCGCGCGCGACGCGGTTGAAGGCGGCGTCGACGGTGAGGCCGGCCTCGGCGCAGATGACCAGCAGGTCGAGCGCGTCGGGGAGGCCCTTGCGGATGCAGTGGCTGCGCTTGGTGATCCGGTTCTTCAGCCAGATGTCCGGCGCCTTGTAGCTGCCGATCAAAGCGGTCGCGACGAGGGCGTATTTCTTGAACGCGCCCCACTCGGGAAACCAGTCGAGCACATAGACGCCGACGATCATGGTCGTGCCGATCACGACCGGCATCACCAGGCGCGCGAGGATGACGACGACGCCGAGATCCTTGGAGCGGATGCCGGCCTGCATCAGCTTCTGCTGCGCCTTCTCGACCTGCTCGTGCTGGAGCATCTTCAGCGAGCTGAGCAGGCTGCGGACGCGGTCGGCGGTCTCGCTCTTGTTGGTGATGTTGCGCCGGCGCTTGGCCGAGCTCGCGATGATCCCGGCCTTGAGCGCGTCGCGCCGCTCGTTCAGCGCCTTGACGCGCTTCGCCATCGGATCGCGAACCGTGGTCGCGGCGTAGATGGCGACGAGCACGAAGAAGGTCGCGATGGCGGCGAGGAAGGTCCCCACCATCACCACGTCGATCCCCATCACCGTCGGGCCGCTCGGACTCATTTCGCGTCTACCCTCGCCATCAGATTTCGAAATTGACCATGCGGGACATGATGAACACGCCGATGCCCATCCACAAAAGCCCGCCGCCGCCGGCGATCATCAGCCGCTCGTCGACGAAGAACTTGGTCATGTAATTGTTGTTGATGAACCAGATCAGCCCGAACACGATGAAGGGGAGGGCGCCGACGATCCAGGCCGAGGCCTTGGATTCCGACGACATCGCTTTGATCTTGAGCTTCATCTGGGCCCGCTTGCGCAGCACCTCGGCGAGGTTCGACAGCGTCTCGGCGAGGTTGCCGCCGGTCTCGCGCTGGATGGCGAGGCTGATCACGAAGAACTGGAACTCGGGCGTGCCGAGGCGGTCGGCGGTCTCCTGGAGCGCGGTCTCCATCGAGCGGCCGATCTTCATCTTGTCGGAGACGGTCCTGAACTCGATCGCGACCGGTCCCTGGATCTCGTCGGCGACGACGCCGATGGTCTCCGAAATCGGCAGGCCGGAGCGCAGGCCGCGCACCATCAGTTCGATCGCGTCCGGAAACTTGGCGGTGAATTTGTTGATCCGCTTCTTGATCAGCTTCGATACGACCAGGTGCGGCAGGCCGATGCCGATGAACAGGCTGACCATGAGCGCCAGCAGCATCGGCAGGCCCTTGATCATCAGCGCAAGGAAGGTGACGACGATCAGCCCCGCCGTGGCGAGGAAATACTGGCCGACGGTCCAGGTGCGCCCGGTCTTCTGCAGCCGCAGGGAGAGCAAGGCCGGGTTCGGGATGAACCTCTTGGCGAAGCCGTCCATGCGGTTGGCCCGACCGGCGATGATCCGCTTGAGCTGCGCCTGGGTGGCGATCTCGGCGGACTTGCTGTGCCGCTCGCGAAGGCTCTCAAGCCGCCGTCCCTGCGCCTTCGCCTCGGACGGCCCGCGGAACGCGCCGAACGCCATGATCAGCGTCGCCAGCAGGCCCACTGCGAGGATCAGGATCGGAAAACTAGGCATCGTCAGACCTTTGGCCCTTTCACTGGCGTCGGCGCTTGGTTCAGGCCGCTTTCGCCTTCGGGACTTCGGGCTGCTTCTTCGCCAGCAGCGCCTTCAGATTGCCGAGCTTGCCGAGCAGCGACCCACGCGCTTCGACCGGCTCCGCCTCGGCGGCGTCCGCCGACGAGACGGTGAGCGCGAGAACCTGCGCCAGCGGCTGGGCGACCTTGGTCGCCTTGGCGCCCTTGGCGAGCGGCTGGCCGAGCTTCGCCGCGGTCGTCGCCGACTTCGGGTCGTAGGGCACGACGACGTCGACGGAGCGCTCGATCGACTGCTCGAAATCCTTGCGGCTCACCTCGAGCAGCGAGGACGGCGCGGCGCGGTTGGCGACGACGATGATGCGGCACTGCGGCGCGTTTGCCTTGAGCCAGGACAGGAGCCGGATCGTGTCGCGGGTCGCGGCAAGCGTGAACTCGACGACCAGCACGATCGCGTGGCACTCGTTCAGGAGATGCGGGAACTGGACCAGCATCGAGCGCGGCAGGTCGATCACCGTGCCTTCGAAGGCGTGGCGGATCTCTTCCTGGAGCTGGAGAAAGGCGGAGCCGTCGGTGACCAGGGGCTGGTTGATCGGCGCCTCGGCCGAGAGCACGGAGAGCTTCTCGCTCGCCCGAACCATGGCGCGCTCGATGAACAGGCCGTCGATGCGGCTCGGATTCTCGATCGCGTCGGTAAGGCCGCGGCCCGGCTCGAGATCGAGCGAGAGCGCGCCGGTGCCGAAATGGACGTCGAGGTCGAGCAAAGCGGTGTTGCGGCCGCCTTTCTCGCCCATCAGCCAGGCCAGCGAGGAGGCGACGGTCGATGCGCCGACGCCGCCCCGGACGCCGACGACGGCGGCCATGACGTTGGGCTTCTCCGAAGCCGCCTCGGTGACCCGCGGCCCCGAAATGGTCATCTGGGCGTGGACGAACGACTCGCGCAGCTGATCGGCGTTGAACGGCTTCAGGAGGTAATCCTGGATGCCGCTCGCGACCAGGTCGCGATAGAGGCGGACGTCGTTGACCAGGCCGGCGGCGATGACGACGGTGCCCGGCTCGCAGACCTCGGCGAGCGAATTGATGTCGCTCAGCGGGTCGGCCGATTCGGAGAGGTCGACGAACAGGATGCTCGGGCTCGCCGAGACCGACAGGGTCTGGACGGCGTTCCTGAGCCCGCCCTTGTTCACCTTTTCAGGCGACCAGCCATGCTCGACCGCGATCGGCCGGATGATCTCGGCGGTTTCCTCGTCGCAGACGAAGGCCCAGAAGGGGTCGCGAAGCGATGGCGCGCGAGGCGCTGAATGAGGCGCGTTCATTACCGTCCACCTGTGGGCTGTCTGATTTCCTGGAGACCGCGCGTGCCGGTCGGCGCCGCATCGCGATAGCTGCGGATCGCGCGCGTGGTCGTCGCCGGATCGCTGACCGTCCCGGCCTGGCCGAGAACCAGGTCGTTGGGGTCGGCGATCATGGCGGCGAGGTTCGAATTGATCGCGCAGCCGTAACCGGGCGACGTGGCCGAAAGGCCTCCGCGCTCCCAGTTCGGGCAGTCGGGGACGCTGGCCGTGGTGCGGCTGACGACGACGCGGACGGTGCCCGGCTGGACCGCCCCGG
>DASQKE010000034.1:0-7537 GCA_035630675.1 Allosphingosinicella sp. | reverse complement strand
AACGCCACCAAGACGTCGCGGGTGATGGTCAACCAGCCGCAGGCGGCGTCGAACAGTGGCAACCTCTGGAACGGCATGCGCCAGACCTTCTCGCTGGGCTGCGGTTCGTGGGGCGGCAACGGCACCAACAACAACATCACCTGGCGCGACCTGATCAACGAGACCTGGGTGTCGAAGCCGCTCCAGACGCCGAAGACCCTGCCGAGCGACGAGGAGCTGTTCGGCAACGTGATCGCGAAGCTGGGCTAGCAGCTGCGCCACCGCATAATGGTTCGAGAATGTTGATCTTGCGGCTCCTGATCGCGCTCCTGATCGTCCCGCTCGCCGCCTGCGCGACCGCGGGGTCCGGACAGCCGCAGCGGCGCATCGCTCTCTCCTTCGACGACGTTCCGCGCCACGCCGGTGCCTTTTTCAGCCCCGACGAGCGGACTGCCGAGCTGATCGCGGCGCTGCGCCGCGGGCGCGTGCGCCAGGCCGGCTTCTTCGTCACCACCGGCAATCTCGACCGCCCGGCCGGTGCCGGCGGCGAGGCGCGGATCTCCGCCTATGTCCGCGCCGGCCATGTCATCGCCAACCATTCCCACGCTCACGTCCGCCTCACCCGCACCGACCCGGCGGCCTATGTCGCCGATCTCGACCGCGCCGAAGCCTGGCTGCGCGGCCGCCCCGGCTACCGTCCCTGGTTCCGCTTCCCCTTCCTGGACGAAGGCGGCCGCGACACGGCGCGTCGCGATGCGCTCAGGGCCGCGCTCGTCGCGCGCGGCCTGAGAAACGCCTATGTGACGATCGACAATTACGACTGGCATCTCGACTCGATCGCCTCGCAGGCGCGGCGCGATGGCCGGGAGATCGACATGGCGGCGCTGCGCGACCTCTATGTCGGGACTCTGGTCGACACCGCGAATTTCTACGACCTCATGGCGGTCGAGACGCTCGGCCGCTCCCCCGCCCACGTCCTCCTGCTCCACGAGACCGACCTCGCCGCGATGTTCGTCGACGACCTCGCTACGGCCTTGCGCGCGGCCGGCTGGGAGATCGTCCCGATCGACGAGGCCTATCGCGACCCGATCGCCGCGACCGAGCCCGACACCTGGTTCCTCGGCGAAGGCCGGGTGGCGGCACTGGCGCAGATGACGGGCCGCGCGCCGCGCACCCTCGTCCACCCGCGCACCGACGAGGACGAGCTCACACGGCTGTTCCGCGAGCGCGTGCTCGGCGAAGGCGCAGGATCGGGCGGAAACATCGGGGCTGCGCGGCCGTTGGCTAAGCGCTAAGGGACCGCCGACGAACCGGGCGCGGCCCGGCTGCGGGAGACGAAGATGAAGGCTCTGGTCAAGAGCAAAGCCGAACGCGGCCTGTGGCTCGAGGACGTGCCGGAGCCCATCGCCGGGCCCAACGACGTGCTGATCAAGGTCAAGCGCACGGCGGTCTGCGGCACCGACCTCCACATCTACAAATGGGACGAATGGGCGCAAAAGACGATCCCGGTGCCGATGGTGGTCGGGCACGAGTTCGTCGGCGAGATCGTGGAGGTGGGCGACAACGTCAACGACTACCAGCCCGGCATGATCGTCTCGGGCGAGGGCCATATCGTGTGCGGCCGGTGTCGCAACTGCATGGCCGGCCGCCGCCACCTCTGCCCGTTCACCAGCGGCGTCGGAGTCAACCGCCCGGGCGCGTTCGCCGAATATATCGCGATCCCCAACGCCAATGTCTGGCACCATGCCGACGGCATCGACCTCGACGTCGCCTCGATCTTCGATCCGTTCGGCAACGCGGTCCACACCGCTTTGCAGTGGGACCTGGTCGGCGAGGACGTCTTGATCACCGGCGCCGGGCCGATCGGCGCGATGGCCGCCGCGGTCGCGCGCCACGCCGGCGCCCGCCACGTCGTCATCACCGACGTCAACGACTATCGGCTCGAGCTCGCCGCGAGGCTCGGCGCCACTCGCACCGTCAACGTCTCCCGCGAGAAATTGAACGACGTGCAGAAGGATCTCGGAATGACCGAGGGCTTCGACGTCGCGCTCGAAATGTCGGGCAATCCCAGCGCCTTTCGCGACCTGCTCGACAATATGGCGCATGGCGGCAAGGTCTCGATGCTCGGCATCCCCGAAGGGGAGATGGCGATCGACTGGAACAAGGTGATCTTCAACATGATCACGATTCGCGGCATTTACGGCCGCGAGATCTTCGAGACCTGGTACAAGATGAGCGTGATGGTCCAGTCGGGGCTCGACCTGACGCCGATCATCACCCACCGCCTGCCCTATCAGGATTTCGAGCAGGGCTTCGAGGCGATGCTCCAGGGCGGCACCGGCAAGGTGGTCCTGCGGTGGGACTGATGGATTGGGACAGTCACTAGTGACTGTCCCCGGGAGAGCAGGATGTACGGCAATTTCCAGCAGCACCTCGCCGCCGAGATCGAGGCGATCCGCGAGGCGGGCTTCTACAAGACCGAGCGGGTGATCACGACGCCGCAGGGCGCCCATGTCGGCGTCGAGAGCGGCGGCGAGCTGATCAATCTGTGCGCCAACAATTATCTCGGCCTCGCCCAGGACGAACGGGTCAAGCGCGCGGCGATGGAGGGGCTCGAACGTTGGGGCTACGGCATGGCCTCGGTCAGGTTCATCTGCGGCACCCAGTCGGTCCACAAGCAGCTCGAGCAGAAGCTGAGCGACTGGCTCGGGATGGAGGACACCATCCTCTACCCCTCCTGCTTCGACGCAAACGGCGGCCTTTACGAGACCCTGCTCGGACCGGACGACGCGGTGATCTCGGACGAGCTCAACCACGCCTCGATCATCGACGGCGTCCGCCTCTGCAAGGCCAAGCGCTACCGCTACAGGAATGCCGACATCGCCGACCTCGAGGCGCAGCTGCAGGCCGCGGACGAAGCAGGCGCGCGCTTCAAGCTGATCTCGACCGACGGCGTCTTCTCGATGGACGGCTATATCGCGCCGCTCGCGGCGATCTGCGACCTCGCGGAGCGCTACGGCGCCCTCGTCCACGTCGACGACAGCCACGCGACGGGCTTCGTCGGGCCGGGCGGGCGCGGCACGCCCGAGCATGAAGGCGTCATGGACCGGGTCGACATCATCACCGGCACGCTCGGCAAGGCGCTGGGCGGCGCCAGCGGCGGCTTCACGAGCGCCCGCAGGGAGATCGTCGAACTCCTCCGCCAACGCTCGCGCCCCTACCTCTTCTCGAACACGGTTGCACCCTCGATGGTTGCCGGCGCGTTGAAAGCCGTCGAGCTGGCGGCGGAGGGCGACGACCTGCGCGCGCGGCTCCGCGACAACATGGCCTTCTTCCGCAGCGGGCTCGAGCAGGCCGGCTTCGAGCTACTGCCCGGCGAGCATGCGATCATCCCGGTCATGCTCCACGACGCCCGCCGCGCCGGCGCCCTCGCCGAGGCTTTGCTCCGGAAAGGCGTCTACGTCATCGCTTTCTCCTACCCGGTCGTCCCCAAGGGCCGCGCCCGCATCCGCACCCAGATGTCCGCCAGCCACAGCCGCGAAGAGCTGGAGCGCGCGGTCGCGGCCTTCGCCGACGCCAAGGCGGAGGTCGGAGCGGGCGCCTAACCTTGCCAATGCGACCATTACCATGTATATCCGTCTGGATATCCTTGCAGGGTTAATGGCGATGAAGATGCAAATCGGCCGATGGGGCAATAGCTTGGCGGTCCGCCTCCCCAGGGCACTTGTTGATCGGTTCAAGCTGCAGGAGGGCGGCGAGATTGATTCCGCCGGGATCGAAACCATGCTGCAGGCGGATCTCGACAAGGCGGCACGCCAACAGCGCGAGGAAGCTTTGGAACGCATCCGCCAAACTCGCTGGCCTTTGCCGCCCGATTACAAATTCGATCGCGATGAGGCGAATTGGCGACCTGCGATGGATCGATGGTAACCATCGACAGCAACATCGCCGTCTATGCGTTTAGCGATGCAGGCTCGAAGTCGAGAATTGCGTTCGACGCGATCGGCAGGGCGGATTTCATAAGTGTGCAGGTGCTGAACGAATTCGCTAATGTCGCTTCACGCAAGCAGCGCCGATCTTGGCCCGAGATTGCGAGCAAGATTGCCGACATTCGTTTTGCGGTCGGGCGAGTGATTCCGATCGAAGAGGCCGCCAGCACAGACGCCGTTCGCATTGCCGAGCGTTACCAACTTGCATTCTACGACGCCCTCCTGCTCGCGGTCGCGCTAGCGGGAGGCGCCAAGACAATTTACAGCGAGGACATGCAGCACGGCCTTGTGATCGACGGGACGCTTCGCATCGTCGATCCGTTTCGCTAACGGCCTCACCATGAGCCAGTTCGACCTTACCGACGAGCAGCGCCAGATCCAGGAGATGGCGCGATCCTTCACCGCCGACGCGATCACGCCGCATGCGGCGGAATGGGACGAAAAGCACATCTTTCCGCGCGACACGATCCGGGCGGCGGCGGAGCTGGGCTTCGGAGCGATCTACGTCTCCGAGGAGGCGGGGGGCATCGGGCTGGGCCGGCTCGAGGCGGCCCTGATCATGGAGGCGATGGCCTATGGCTGTCCATCGACCTCGGCCTTCATCTCGATCCACAACATGGCCGCCTGGATGATCGACCGCTTCGGATCGGCCGCGGTGAAGGACAAATACCTGCCGTCGATGGTGCCGATGGAGCGGATCGGCTCTTATTGCCTGACCGAGCCCGGCTCGGGCTCGGACGCGGCGGCGCTCAAGACGCGGGCGGTGAAGGACGGCGACTCTTATATCGTCAGCGGCTCGAAGGCGTTCATCTCCGGCGGCGGCGAGAACGAGATCTACGTCACCATGGTCCGCACCGGCCAGGAAGGGCCGAAGGGCATCTCCTGCCTCGTGATCGAGAAGGACATGCCGGGCGTTTCCTTCGGCGCGCAGGAGAAGAAGCTCGGCTGGCATTCGCAGCCCACCGCCCAGGTCAATTTCGACGAGGTCCGCGTGCCGGCCGAGAATCTCGTCGGCGGCGAGGGCGAAGGCTTCCGGATCGCGATGATGGGGCTGGACGGCGGCCGGCTCAACATCGGCGCCTGCTCATTGGGCGGCGCGCAGCGCTGCCTCGACGAGGCGATCCGCTACACCAGGGAGCGCAAGCAGTTCGGCCAGCCGATCGCGGACTTCCAGGCGACCCAGTTCACCCTCGCCGACATGGAGACCGAGCTGCAGGCGGCGCGCACCCTGCTCTACGCCGCCGCCGTCAAGGTCACCGAGAATGCGCCCGACAAATCGAAGTTCGCGGCGATGGCCAAGCGGCTCGCAACCGACACCGGCTCGTCCGTCGTCGACCGCGCGCTCCAGCTCCACGGCGGCTACGGCTATCTCCAGGACTATCCGATCGAGCGCTTCTGGCGCGACCTGCGCGTCCACTCCATTCTCGAGGGCACCAACCAGATCATGCGCGTGATCATCGCCCGGGATTTGATGCGGCAGTGATCCCTCGATACGCCGTCTCGACAAGCTCGACGGCTACTCGGGACGAACGGAAAGAACTAGACCCGTTCGTCCTGAGTAGGGACCGAGCAGGGTTCCCATCAAAGTACTACTTTGATGGGTTCCCTTGTCGAGGGCCCGTATCGAAGGACCGTTTACTCCTGTGACCCCCGAAATCCTCACCCCCATCGAAGGCCGCGTCGCGCGCATCCGCCTGAACCGCCCCCAGGCGATCCACGCGCTCACCCGCGACATGTGCACGGCGATGATCGCCGCGCTCGTCGAATGGCGCAAGGATACGGCAATCGAGGCGATCCTGCTCGACCATAAAGAGGGGCGAGGCTTCTGCGCGGGCGGCGACGTCGTCATGCTTGCCAAGAGCGGCGCCGGCGACGGGACCGAGGCGCGCGCCTTCTTTCACGAAGAATACCGGCTCAACCATCTCCTCTTCACCTACGCCAAGCCGACGATCGTCTTCATGGACGGGATCACGATGGGCGGCGGGGTCGGCATCTCCTTGCCCTGCCGCTTCCGGATCGCGACCGAGAACACGCGTTTTGCGATGCCTGAAACGGCGATCGGCCTGTTCCCGGACGTCGGCGGCGGCTGGTACCTCCCGCGCCTTCCCGGCCGGGTCGGCCAATATCTGGCGCTGACCGGCGCGCGGCTCGATGGCGCGGAATGCGTCGCGCTCGGCCTCGCCACCCATTACGTCCCGTCGCTCGGGCTCGAGGATCTGAGGGCGCGGATCGCCGCGGAGCCCGACCGACTCGAAGCGCTGCTGGACGAGCATTCCGCCCCTCTCCCGCCCGCCGCGATCGAGGCGCACCGCGCGAACATCGACCGCCTGTTCGCCGGTGATGATTATGAGGAGGTGCTCGCCGCCTTGCGCGCCGAGGAGGGAGAATGGGCGCGGGCGCAGCTCGAATCGCTCGCCTGCAAGAGCCCGCAGGCGTGCAAAGTGTCGCTCCGCCTGCTCTACGACGGCTCGCTGATGCAGGATTTCGCGGACGAGATGCGCCAGGAATATGCAGTCGCGACCCGCGTCGTCCAGCGCCACGACTTCGTCGAGGGCGTCCGCGCCCTGCTCGTCGACAAGGACAACCAGCCGGTCTGGGATCCTCCCTCGCCCGAAGCGGTCACCGACCGCATGATCGACCGCATCTTCGCGCCCATGCCCCCCGGCGAGGAATGGACCCCGCTCTGACCTTGAGCGCGTTTGCCAGTGCACGTCATCCCGGCGAAGGCCGGGATCTCAGGGGGTGAAATGCGCGGTCAGCTGTGCAGGGCGTCCTCCAGGAACGCCTCGCTTTTCACCCGCCGAGATCCTGGCCTCCGCCGGGATGACAGTCTGGGAGCAACGCCGCCCTTCTACTCGGCAGCAACAGCGGCCGCGGGCGTCATCCATTTCGGCTTGAGCTTGTTGACGAGGCGCGGGATCGGGCCGTTGCGGTCCATCCAGGCGGCATAGTCGCGGTAGACTGGGTCGGCCATCAAATGCCGCTCCTCGGTACGCGCGCGCCAGTAATAGACGGCGCTGACGAGAGCGAGCACCGCCGTGTTGCGGATCATGTCGACCGGATTCCCGCTGACCGCGAGGAACGGCATCACGGCGCACCACCAGAAGAGGTTCTTCGACACGTAGGCCGGGTGCTTGGTCCACGCATAGGGGCCGTGGGTGAGCACGCCGCGATGGGTGAGGTTGGAAAAACGCATCCCGAACGCCACCGTCGCCCAGGCATAGACGCCGGTCAGGAACACCATGAAGGCGCCGATCAGGACGGTGACGAGCGGCCAGTCGGCGAGCCAGTGGATCCAGCCGTCCTCGCCCGCCGTGCCCGGATGGTAATCGAGCGGGCCGCCGCCGCCCATCAGGATGAAGGGCGGGTAACAGATCAAGGCCGCCATCCAGCCCGCCGCATAGGGGTTGGCCGAGCGGATATGGGCGTCGAGCGGCTTCATCGTCAGCACGTAGCCGACGCTGGCGAAGGTGACGTCGATCATGAACATCGCGCGGATCAGCCAGATGACGAGGTTGACCGGGTGGCCGGTGATCCACTCAGGCTCCGGGAGGATCGTGTTCGCCCAA
>DASQKE010000033.1:0-5668 GCA_035630675.1 Allosphingosinicella sp. | reverse complement strand
ACCTCTTCGCGCGTGACCTCGTAGGAGCCGAAATAGGCCTCCTCCCCGACGACCAGATCCTCGAAATATTGCACACCCGCCTCCTCGCCCGCTGGTCCGCTCTGTCGGAGGAGACCCGTCGGGATCAAGCCTTGAATGACGCGAGGTGCCTCTGCTCCCCGACTGCGTAGGCGGCGCGGAGCAGCGCGAGGAATTCGTCGCTGAGGTCCGCCTCCTTCTCCAGGCGAAAATGGTGAGTGTGGTTGCGCGGCGAAAATGTTTCGATCTTCCGCACGAAAGGCCGCGGCGTCGGCGCCGCGAGGACGAGATGGCCGTCGATCCAGCCGCGCCTCGGCGTCAGCTGGGCGAAGGACATGCGGACGTGGAAGGCGATCCGCGTCTTTTGCGGCAGGGTCTCGAACGGACCGATCTCCGCCAGCCGCGCGACAAAGGCGTCGAACAGGGCCCGGATTTCTGGCGGCTTTCCCTCGAAATGCGCCTCGAGCCCGTGCCGGCCGCAGGCGTGGCTCTGATTGGCGTTGGCGAAGGTGCGGGCGCAGGCCGGGCAGGTCCAGAGCGGAGTCATCGCCTCCGATGCTGAACCGCCTGCTCGAGATCGGCAAGATAGGTGCGCATCGTTGCCTCGTGGCCGAAGACGAAGCGCGAGAAGAAGCGGTAGAGCGGATCGCGCACCTCGCCGCGCTCCTCGATCGACACGCGGGTGCCGTCGCCGGCGGGTTCGAGGGCGATCGTCCAGGCTCCGCCGAAGGGCAATGCGGGGTCGGCGATGACGCTGCGGAAGCGGACGTCGCGCTCCTCCTCGGCGAAATCGAACCTGATCGCGTCCGATCCGGAGCGTTCGACGTAAAGCAGGCCGCCACCGGACCGTCGCTCCAGCACTTCGATCGTGTCGACCGCGCTGCGCCAGCGCGGCTGCCCCTCGACGTCGCGGACCAGGGCCGCGACCTCGGGCGTCGCGGCCGGGATGACCGCCGCGGCAGCCGCGACATGGTCGCGCGGCAGCAGAGCGCCGACGCCGTAGACGATCGCCGCCAGGCCGACCGGAACCGAGAACAGCGCTGCGACCCATTTCCAGATCATGTCTTCGTTCCCTCCGACAACTTTCGCGCCGCCGAGGCGAGAAGCTTGAGCCCCTCGACGGCGCGCCGCCGCTCGTCCCGCGGCATCGCCGCCAGCAGAGCCGCGACTCGCCCCGCGTCGAGCACGGAACCCTCGGCGATCGCCGTCCGCCCCTTGCCGGTGAGCCGCACGCGCTTGCGCCTCGCGTCGCCTGCGTCCCGCTCGGTCTCGATCAGCCCGAGCCCCTCGAGCCGCGCCAGCGCCGCCGAGAGGGTCGAACGGCCGATGCCGAGATGGCGCGCGAGCGCCGCCGGGCTGCTCCCCTCAACGTCGATATGAGTGAGAAAGCTCGCTTCGCGCGACGTCAGCCCGTCCGCCGACGAGCCGCGGGTGCGGTGCTCGACATGACAGGCGAGATAGATTTGCGGATAGCCAAGCAGCACATCGAGGATGTCGTTCTCGTCCATCCGCCCAGAGTCGCGCACTTATAATCGTTCGTCAAAACGAACGATCTCGCGCGTGCTCAGACGTTGAAACGGAAGAGCAAAACGTCGCCGTCCTGGACCTCATATTCCTTGCCTTCGGAGCGCATCCTGCCGGCTTCCTTGGCGCCCGCCTCGCCGCCGCAGCGGACGAAATCCTCGTAGGAAATGGTCTCGGCGCGGATGAAGCCGCGCTCGAAGTCGGTGTGGATGACGCCGGCGGCCTGCGGCGCCTTGGCGCCTTTCTCGACCGTCCAGGCGCGGGATTCCTTGGGGCCGGCGGTGAAGAAGGTGATGAGGTGGAGGAGGTCGTAGCCGGCGCGGATCACCTGACTGAGGCCGGTCTCGGCGAGGCCGAGATCCTTGAGGAATTCGGGCCGGTCGCCGACGTCCATGGTCGCGATCTCAGCCTCGATCGCCGCCGAGATCACGACCGCGCCGGCGCCCTCCGCCTTCGCTTTGGTGAAGACGCGCGCGCTGTGGGAATTGCCAGACGCCGCCTCGCCCTCGTCGACGTTGCAGACGTAGAGAACCGGCTTGGCGGTGAGCAGTTGCGCCCGGTCGAGCGCCAGTTTCTCCTCGTTATCCTTCGGCTCGGTGAGCCGCGCCGGCTTCGAATCGCGGAGCAGCTCGAGCGCCTGGCCGAGGACGCTCGCCTGCACCTTGGCCTCCTTGTCGCCCTGCTGGGCCTTCTTGGCCAAAGCGGGGACGCGCTTCTCGAGGCTGTCGAGGTCGGCGAGCATCAGCTCGGTCTCGACGGTCTCGGCGTCGGCGACCGGATCGACCCGGCCCTCGACATGAGTAACGTCGCCGCCCTCGAAGCATCTGAGGACGTGGACGATCGCGTCGACCTCGCGGATGTTGCCGAGGAATTGGTTGCCGAGCCCCTCGCCCTTCGAGGCGCCGCGGACCAGCCCGGCAATGTCGACGAACTCGAGCTGGGTCTCGATCTCCTGCGCGGATCTGGCGATCTCCCGGATGCGGTCGAGCCGTGGGTCCGGCACCGCCACCCGCCCGACATTGGGCTCGATCGTGCAGAAGGGATAATTGGCCGCCTGCGCCGCCGCCGTCTCGGTCAGCGCATTGAACAGGGTCGATTTGCCGACGTTCGGCAAGCCCACGATTCCGCAACGAAAACCCATTCCAAGCTCCGCAAAATGCCTTGGCCGGGGCTGATAGACAGGCTTCCGCCCCTCGGCTACCCCGTGTTCGAGGGGAGAAGCCGATGCCACGCCCGCGTCTTGCCATGGCCCTGCTGCTCGCGGCATCGGCGCTGCCCCTTGCCTCCTGCGCGACGACCGCGCCGCGAGCCGCCGCCATCACCCCGTCGGGGCCGTTGGCCGTCGGCGCGCATGAAGCGACGATCGCCGGCGTGCGCATCTGGTACCGGGTCGCCGGCACCTGGGACGGCCGCTCGGCGCCGGTCGTGTTCCTCGCCGGCGGGCCGGGCGGCAACAGCTACGTCTTCGAGCGCACCGCAGGTCCGCATCTCGAGCCGAACCGGCTGATGGTCTATTATCATCAGCGCGGCACCGGCCGGTCGGAGCGGCCTGCGAGCGGCGACTATGCGCTGGCGACCCTCGCCGCGGACGTCGAGGCGCTGCGCGTCCATCTCGGCGTGCCGAAGATCGCGATCGTCGCGCACAGCTTCGGCGCGGTGATCGGGCTCGAATTCGCCGCCCGCTTTCCCGACCGCCTCGCCGCCGCAATTCTGGCCGGCGGCCTGTGGAACGCGCCGCTGTCGTGCCGCGAGCAGGCCGGGCGGATCGAGGCGAACCATCCCGACGCCTACCGGTCCATGATTGCCGCCGGCCCGCTCACCGACGACGGCGTCTGCGAGCGCGTGTTCGGCGCCTTTCGCGGCGCCGCGCGCGAGCGCTTCAACGAGGAGAATATGTTCCCGGGCCGCGCTGCCCTCGACGAGCTCAACCGGCTCGAGGCGGAGAGCGGCCTGAGCAACACCCGCGAGCTGTCGGGCGCGGTGTTCCGCCAGGGACTGCTCCAGTACCGCTTCGCGGGCGCGCCGCGGGTGACCGCGCCGGTCCTGGTCCTCTCCGGCGCGCTCGATTACGCGGCCGGGCCGCGCACCCAGCGCGCCCTCGCCGAGGCGCTGCCGCGCGGGCGGCTGATCGAATATCCGGGCCTCGGCCATTGGATGTTCATCGAGGACCCCCGGCGCTTCGCCCGCGACGCCTCGGCCTTTCTGCGCTCGGCGCCGCGCAACTAGTCGCCGACGCGCCAGGGCGGGGAGCGGCGGTTGTCGCCGGCATGGTAGATGCAGATCTGGTTGCCGCACGGATCGAGCAGCCGCGCCTCGCGCCATAGCCAGGGTTTGGCAGTGGGCGGCTCCGCCAGGGGCAGGCCGAGCCTGGCGACAAACGCGTCCACATCGTCCACTTCGAAATAGACGATCGTGTTGCCCGACACCTCCTCGACCGCGTGGATCGAGAAGGTCTCGCCCGTCGGCGTCTCGAAGCGGGCGTAACGCGGCGGGGAATGGACGATCGGGGTCAGGCCGAGCTTCAGGTAGAAATCGAGCGAGGCCGCGAAATCGGTGGTGCCGACGGTGACCTGGTTCAGCCGCATGCCGCGCCCCTTCAGCGATAGTTGAAGCTGATGCTGATCCGCTCGCCGCGGCCGGTGCCGGCGGCGACCTCGTGCCGGAGCCAGCTTTCCCAGAGGAAGACGCGGCCCGGCGACGGCTCGGCATGGACGAACGTCCTGAGCGTCTCGGGCGCGTCGTCCCGCCGCTGGGGCGCCGCCATCATCATCGGCAGTCGGGGATCCTCGAGCTTGAGCGCGCCCGAGCCGGGCGGCACCGCAACGTAGACGGTGCCCGACACGATGCTGTGGGGATGGAGATGCCCGGAATGGGCGCCTCCGGGCTTGAGGACGTTGACCCAGAGGCTGTCGAGCTTCAGCCGCCGGCCGCCGAGGTCCATCGCGCACTCCGCAGCGAAGGCCGCGACATGGCGGTCGAGGCCGCGGACGAGCTCGGCGAAGCGCGGGTCGCGCCGGGGCAAATCGTTCAGCGAGGCGTAGGAGGTGTAGCCGCGATAGCCATGGTCCCGCGACCAGCGCCGTCCGGCCGCGTCTTGCGCGGCGATGGCCAAACAGGCCTCCTCCAGCTCCGTAACAAGGCGATCATTGTCCAGCGCGCCCTCGTAGAAAAGGGTCGCGAAGAGAGAGCGGCTCGTCACCTGAAAGAGCTCAGTGGCGCGGCAGCCGCCGGTCGGCGCGGCACTGGCGCAGCGGCAGCGGCGTCGCACGCACGATGCGGGTGATCCGGCGGGCGGCGCGGTCGACGGTCACGTCCATGCAGGCGCAGCCATAGCCGTAGGAGCCGTTGGTCCTGACCCAGCCGCCCCGCGACATGTCGGGCATGTCGTCCATCCCCGGCGCCTGGTAGCCGCCTTGCGCTCCGATCAGCCACTCGCCGTCGCGATCGGTCAGCCACCAGTTCGCCGGCGTCGGATTGTCGAGCCAGCCGCAGCGCCGCTGGGTTCCGCTTTGGGGCGCGGCGGCGAGCGCGGCAGCGGCGAGGAAAAGGAGGGCGTTCATCGGGCCTTCCTATCAGTCCTGCCGGTGCAACGCGACCTCGCCGTGAAGTGCATTCAATTTCGCGCTCGTCAAGCTGTTGACCGATCGTCCTGAGGCACCATAAGCTGTTGCTATCAACAGGCGCGGCTCGCGCCTGCCGAGGGGGAGACGCGCTATGTCGATGTTCGCAGCTTTGCTTTTGGCCATGCTGACGCCCACGTCCGCGCCGGCCGTCAATATCGATGTCGATGTCGGCCGCTTCGATCCCGCCGACTTCCCGGAGCTGATCCGGCTCGATCGGCGGATGCCGGAGGACGAGATGGTGCGGCGGGTCGAGGCCATGATCTCGGACGGCCGGTGCAACATCGAAGGCGCCACCGACCGAAGGTTCAACATCGTCGTCCCGTTCGCGATCCTGATGGAGGCGGACGGCACGCCCGACACCGTGGTCGTCCACGAAGCCGGCTGCGAGGCGCTCGAGACCCTGGTCGGACAGATCGTACTCGCCCAGCTCGGGCGCGGCGATTTCCGTCCGCAGCATGAAGCGGGCGAACGCTGGTATGTGAGCGAGCTCGGATTCGCTCTCG
>DASQKE010000032.1:0-3155 GCA_035630675.1 Allosphingosinicella sp. | reverse complement strand
TTGTCGCGCGACTCGGCGGGACCGGCATGGATCGCCATGCGCACCTTGATGCCGCCGACGCCCGAGAAGTCCTCGCCGCCGAGCGCCTGCTGCGCCGCAAGAGCCGCCGCGATGGCATCGGAAGGGGAGACGAAGGCGGCGTAGAACGCGTCGCCGGCGGTGCGGAACACGTGCCCGCTGGCCCGCAGCAGCGCCTCCCGAACAAGATGGTCGTGGCGGGCCATGGCGACCCGCATGGCTTCGGGCCAGGCCTCCCAGCGCTGGGTCGAGCCCTCGATGTCGGTGATCAGGAAAGCGAGGACACCGCTCGGCAGCGCCTGCCCGGCGCGCGGGACCAAGGCGGTGTCGAGGACAGCCGGGGAGCCTGGCATACGCTCTCTTCCGACCTCGTCGAACAGCTCGAGCTAGACCCCATACGTCCGCGCGAGACAGCTGAGGTCACCGCGCGAGATGGTCTGGTTGAGCTTGGACGAGAACCCGTTCCGCCTCCAGGCCTTTTCGACCGGATAGAGCATGACGGAATGGGGATCGAAATCGCCGCAGGCCCTTCTTTTATCAAACCGCGGGAAGACGTTGTTCTCGGCATAAGCTTCGGCTTCGGAGGCGTTGAAACCCCGGCCTTGGAGATCCTTCAGAATGGCCTCCCTGTCCCACTCGATCGGTGCGTTCGGATGATGCTGCTCGTGCCGCAGCCCCAAGGCATGGCCGAACTCGTGCAGGATCGCGCGCCGGGAGACCTCGCCGAGGTTCATCGTCCGGTCGGACGGCGGCACCTTCAGCGCCAGGGCGCCGACCTCGGAGGTGCTTGTCTCCTTCGGATTGAATGTGACGCGGATCTGCGAGCGAGAGCGGCTCGTGCCGAAGACGAACCGGATCCTCTTCTCGAGGCCGCCGCGCAGCCATTCGGAGGCGACGAGCCATACGCGTTTCTGATCCGCGGCGGTCCCGCCCATGAAATGGACGTTCAGGGTGATGACGTCGGTGTCGGGCGTGCTGCCGTGCTCCGGCAGCCACCGTTCCGGCCTGTGCAGCGTCGCGCGCACCATCCGGTATTTTTCTACGACAACCCGGACTTCCCGCCCCTCGATCACTGCCGTGCGGGGCTCAGGGCTGGTCTCGACGGGGTTGGCGGACGAGGCCGTCGGCGGATCGTCGTCTGGCGTCGGCGGATCGTCGGACGCGGTGCAGATGAACTTGGGGCCATCGCGGCCGCGGCTTGCCGCGAGCGCCGGTCCGGCGTGGAAGAGGCAGCAAGCGCCTGCGAAGAAATTGCGTCGCGTCAACATCGTTACACCACCGTCGGAACCGCAACCTTGCCGGCAAACTCGCGCTACATCAAGGATTGAAACGGCGTCACGGCAGCGGCGTGCGCAACGAGGCCGGCTGGTCCTCCTGCCTCACTCACGCTAGTGGCTCGTCCGGCCGTGGGGCTCGCAGCGGCGCGGGCTTGGGAGATGGCGAATGAGACTGAGGATCGCGGTCGGCGGGTTCATGCACGAGACTAATACTTTCGTCGCGAAACCGACGACCTGGAATGACTTCGTGGAGGCCGGGCCGTGGCCGACGCTGACCATCGGCGAAGGCGTGCTTTCGACCTTCCGGAGCATCAATCTCGCGATCGCCTATTTCATGGATGCGGCCGAGAAGGCCGGGCACGTCATGGTCGCGCTCGCTTGGGGCGGGGCGATGCCGGGCGGCAAGGTCGCGCGCGACGCCTTCGAGCGCATGGCCGGGATCATGGTCGACGGGCTGCGCCGCGAGAATCCGGACGCGGTCTTCCTCGAGCTGCACGGCGCGATGGTGGCGGAACACCACGACGACGGAGAGGGCGAGCTGCTCGCCCGCGTGCGCGATACCCTAGGTCCGGACGTGCCGATCCTGATGTCGCTCGATCTGCACGCCAACGTCTCGCCCGCGATGGTCGCGGCGGCGGACTTCATTTCCTCCTATCGTACCTATCCCCATGTCGACTGGGGTGCCTCCGGCGGACGCTGCGCCGAATGGCTCGACCGCGTGCTCGCCTGGAAGCGCCCGGCGCGCGCTCTGCGGCAGGCACCGTTCCTCGTGCCGGTCACCACCGGCTGCACCTATGTCGAGCCCGCCAAGGAGCTCTACGAGGAGCTGAAGCGCATCGAAGCGGAGACCGGCGTGCATCTCTCCCTCAACATGGGCTTCCCGCCGGCCGACATCCGCGACGTCGGCCCGAGCGTCACGGCCTATGGCCCGGATCAGCCGGCGGCCGACGCCGCCGCCGATCGTCTCTTCGCGGCGCTCGTCGCGGCCGAGCCGGGCTTTGCCGCCCATCGCCCGCTGGCGGTCGATGACGCCGTGCGCGAGGCCCTTCGCGTCGCAGGAACCGCGACGCGACCGGTCGTTCTCGCCGACACGCAGGACAATCCCGGCGCCGGAGCGCCCTCGAACACCACCGGCCTTATCGCCGAACTCCTGCGCCAGGGCGCCGAACGGGCGATTGTCGGCATCGTGCACGACCCGGGCGCGGCCGCGGCCGCGCATGCGGCGGGCCTCGGCGGAAGCCTTGCCACCCTCGGCGGGGGCGGGGAGGGGCCCGGCCAGGAGCCGCTTGCCGGACCCTGGCGCGTCACCGCTTTGAGCGACGGACGCTTCCGCGGCACCTCGCCGATGCTGCGCGCCGCCGTCGCGACGATGGGACCGACGGCGCTCCTCGCCAAGGACGGCGTCGAGGTGCTGGTCGCGACGATCCGCCAGCAGCCGATCCACAAGGAGACCTTCTCCCATCTCGGCGTCGATCTTGCGTCCCGCGCCGTCATCGGGCTGAAGAGCTCGGCGCATTTCCGCTCCGGCTTCCAGGACATCGCCGAGAAGGTGATCGTCTGCCTCGCCCCGGGGGTGAATCCCGAGGACCCGGCGAGCTTCGCGTTCCGCAACATCCGCCCGCGGGTGCGTCTGCGTCCGAACGGCTGAGGTCACAGCTTCACGCCCTCGATGTAGCCGCGGTTCCAGGTAGGGCTGATCAGGATCTCGTTCATGCACACGGTCACAGGCAGGCGTGCGACGAAGAGGATGGTCTCGGCGAGATCCTCGGACTGCAGCATGCGCGCCTTGTCCTCCGCCGTGACCGGCACTGGGCGCTTGTCGAGGATCGGGGTCGCGACCTCGCCGGGGCAGATGCAGCA
>DASQKE010000031.1:0-11025 GCA_035630675.1 Allosphingosinicella sp. | reverse complement strand
CTGGCGCTGGAGCTCGTCGATCTGCCGCCCCGCCCGCCGCCACTCGGTATAATAGAGGGTGCCGGTCGATTGCTGCTCGTCGATCACGAACCTGCCGAGAGCGGCCTCGGCGCGGGCGATGGTCGAATCGACCGTCCGGGCGAGCAGCATCACGTCGTAGGTGTGGCGCTCATAATCGAGCGCGTCCTCGCGCGAGCGGTTCGACAGGGCGACCATGACGATGAGCGCGACGAGCAACACCGCGGCGAGAAGCGCGCCCGCGCCCGCCCAGCCCCGGTGCCAGGTCGCCGAGCCGCCTTCCTGGCCGGCCGCGTCCACCCTGTCTTCCGTCATAGGAAGCGGAAGCTAGGCCATAGCGGGAGCGATGGAAAGCCTTGGCGACGCAGGGTGAATCGCTTCGCCGCGCTGTCCGGCGCGGCTCGCCGCACGACCTTCAGGCGGGAAGCACCTTTGTCGCCTGGCCGGCGCGCCGGAAGATGTCGAGGATTTGACCGACCTGCTCGTCGGTGTGATCGGCGCAGAGCGAGCAGCGCAGGAGGTACATGCCGGCGGGCGTGGCCGGCGGGCGGGCCATGTTGACGTAGAGGCCCTGCTCGAGCAGCGCCTGCCACATGCGGACGGTGGTGTCCTGGTCCGGCAGCAGGATCGCGATGATCGCGGACTGGGCCTCGGGAGTCGCGAGATCGAAGCCGAACTGGCGCAGGCCGGCGTGGAGACGGCGGCTGTTCTTCCAGAGGTGGGCGCGCTTTTCGCCGGCGTGCATCAGCTTGCGGATCGAGGTCGCGGCGGTGGCGACGACGGAGGGCGGCAACGAGGCGGTAAACACATAGGGCCGGCAGACCAGCCGCAGGACGTCGAACTTCGGGTGGTTCGAGACGACGAAGCCGCCGACGGTGCCGACCGACTTGGAGAAGGTGCCGACGACGAAATCGACCTGGTCCTCGACTCCCGCTTCCTCGAACACGCCACGGCCGTTCTTGCCGAAAAAGCCCATGCCGTGCGCTTCGTCGACCGCGACCATCGCGCCGTGCTTCTTGGCGACGCGCACCATCTCGGCGAGGGGCGCGATGTCGCCGAGCATCGAATAGACGCCCTCGAGCACCACGAGCCGGCCACCCTCGGCGGGCAGGCGGCCGAGGCGCTTGTCGAGATCCTCGACATTGTTGTGGCGGAAGCGGACGATCTGGGCGTTGCCGAGCGCGCAGCCGTCATAGATGGACGCGTGGCTGTCGGCGTCGAGGATGATGTAATCCTCCTTGCCGGCGATGGTCGACATCAGGCCGAGATTGGCCTGGTAGCCGGTCGAGAAGACCATGGCGTGGGTGGTGCCGTAATAGTCCTTCAGCGCCTCCTCGCACTCCTTGTGGCCCTGATAGGTGCCGTTGAGCACGCGGCTTCCGGTCGTGCCCGAGCCGAACTCGTCGAGCGCCTGCTTGCCGGCCGCGATCACGTCTGGATCGAAGGTCATACCCATATAATTGTAGGTACCGAGCAGGATCGTCTCCTTGCCGCCGATGATCGCGCGCGTCGGCGAAAGCACCTTTTCCATTACCAAGGCGAACGGATCCCGGACGCCGGTGTCGAGCAGCGCCTGGCGCTCGGCGATGAGCGGGTCGAACTTCGAGAGGAGGTCGCCGCCGTGAGGCGGTGCGACGGCGGTCTCGCCGGCCGGATCCATCGGCGTCCGCGCGGCCTCGGTCATCCGCCGCCCTTCAGCTTCTCGACGGCGTCGACGAGCTGGCCGACGGTCTCGATTTCGGCCTGCATGTTCATCGTGATGAGGATGTCGAACTCGTCCTCGATCGCCGCGACGAAGTCCATCACGGTCAGGCTGTCCCATTCGAGGTCGCCGGCAAAGGTGGTCGCGTCGCCGAGGACGACACCCTTCTTGTTGAACGGCCCGATCAGCTCGGCGACCCTGGAGAAGGTCTCGTCTCTTGCGGTCATTCGCAGCCCTTTAGGTTTCGCTCCCTCCTGTGCCAAGGAAATAGGGCCGAAACCCGGCCTCCGCTTGGCAAGCCGCGCCGCCTCGTGCCACAACCGTCGAGGGGAGAGCTTATGGTCGACGAGAGCGAAGCAGCGCCGGAGCCGGCCGTCTCGCCCAACGCGATCCACCTGCTGCGTACGACGCAGCTCGCCCATCTCCAGCTCTCGGCCATGGCCGACCAGAAGGCGAGCATCCTGATGGGCGGGGCGTTCGTGATCTTTGCGATCGCGGTCGGCCAGGGGAGGGGCGCGGCGGCGCCGCTGCCGTTGCTGATCCTGGGCGGCACCGCCTTTTTCGCGGCGCTCTGCGCCGTGACGGCGGTCCTGCCCTCGTTCGCGGCGCGACGGAAGGTGCCGGCCAACCTCCTCTTCTTCGGCTCGTTTACCGATCTGTCCGAAGAGGAATATCTGGAGGCGCTTACGAGCCGGCTCGGCAGCGACGCCGAGGTCCACCGGATGATGGCTCGCGACATTTACCAGAATGGCTGCGTGCTCCGGCACAAGAAATACCGGATGCTCGGCTGGGCCTATCGCATCTTCCTCGCCGGCCTCGTCGCCAGCGCGGCGGCCTTCATGTGGGGCGCGCTGCGCTGATCGCCGGCGCTCTCGCTATTTGAGCCAGCCCTGCTGCTTGTACCAGTCGGCGGTTTCCTTGAGGCCCGTCGGCGTTCGAATCTGCGCCGTCCACAGCGCGCGCGGCGGGTGGCGCTCGGGCGCGGAGACCCAGTCGGGGTGACAGTAAAAGCTGACCCGGTCCGGAGTCAGCTTGGCGCGGCCGCGGCGCAGCAGGCGATCGACGCGGGAGGCGGCGCGAAGCACAGGGCGCGGCATCGCCACCGTCAGCGCGCGGCGTCCGTAGAGCCGCCCGAGGGTGCGGGCGAAGTGGCGGTGGTCCCAGCCGCCCGGGCGGCCGTCGTCGGGCTCGTAAATTTCGCCGATCGTTTCCGGCTCGTCGACTGAGGCGAGGATGAGGCGGCACAGATCCTCGGCGTGGATCAGCGAGAAGCGGCCGCGCGGCGGCAGCGCGACGATTCCGCGCCGAGCCATCCTGAACAATTCGAAGGTCTCGCGGTCGCCGGGACCGTACACCGCGGGCGGGCGCACGATCGTCCAGTCGAGGCCGGAGGCGGCAACGAGCCGCTCCGACTTCGCCTTGGACCAGCCGTAATTGGAGAGTTTCGGCTCGCGCGCCGCGAGCGACGAGATGTGGACGAAGCGCCTGAGCTTCGCGTGCCGTGCGGCGTCGATCATCGCCGCGGTGCCGGCGACGTTGATCCGCTCGAAGCCGGCACGGTCGGCGGCGTTGATTGCCCCCGCGACATGGACGACGGCGTCGGCGCCGGCGCAGAGCTTGGCCAGGGTTTCCGGCCGGTCGAGCGCGCCGTCGATCCACTCGATATTGTCCTCGGGCGGCTTCCAGCCTCGGGTCAGCGCGCGGACCTCGTAACCGGCCGCCGCAGCGAGGCGCAGCAAATGCGAGCCGACGAACCCGGTGCCGCCGGTCACGGCGAGCGTGCGGGCCGTGCGCGTCCCCGACCGCTTCACAATGGGGACCAGCTCTCTTGTTCGGCCTCTACTTCGGCGGCGGCCGCCTCGCCGCCGACGTGCCGGACCAGGACGTCGAGCGCCGCGTCCACCCCCGCGCCGGTCGCGCCGGAAACGATCTGCGGACGCGTGCCCGCTTCGCGAGCGATCTCGTCGGCGAGCGCGTCGAGCAATTCGTCGTCGAGCGTGTCGGCCTTGCTGAGGGCGACGATCTCGGGCTTGTCGACGAGCCCGGCGCCATAGGCTTCAAGCTCGTCGCGGACGGTGCGATAGGCTTCCGCCACATTTTCGGCATTGGCATCGACGAGGTGGAGCAGCACGCGGCAGCGCTCGACATGGCCGAGGAAGCGGTCGCCGACGCCCGCGCCCTCGGCGGCGCCCTCGATCAGGCCGGGAATATCCGCCATCACGAACTCGCGCTCGCGGTGGCGCACGACGCCGAGCTTGGGGTGCAATGTCGTGAACGGATAGGCCCCGACCTTGGCCTTGGCGTTGGTGACCGCGTTGAGGAAGGTCGATTTGCCAGCGTTCGGGAGCCCGACGAGCCCGACGTCGGCGATCAGCTTCAGCCGCAGCCAGACCCACGCTTCTTCGGCCGGCCAGCCGGTGCCGTGCTGGCGCGGCGCGCGGTTGGTCGAACTCTTGTAGCTGGCATTGCCGCGCCCGCCGTCGCCGCCCTTGAGCAGCACGATGCGCTGGCCGACTTCGGTGAAATCGGCGAGGACATGCTCCTTGTCCTCCGAGAGTATCTGGGTGCCGACCGGGACCTTGACGACGAGATCGCCGCCGCCCGCCCCGGTCTGGTTGCGGCCGGCGCCGCCCTTGCCGCGCGGCGCCTTGAAATGCTGGGTGTAGCGGAAGTCGATCAGCGTATTGAGTCCGTCGACCGCCTCGAAGACGATATCGCCCCCCTTGCCGCCGTCGCCGCCGTCCGGCCCGCCATATTCGATATATTTCTCGCGCCGGAACCCCACCGCCCCGGGCCCGCCTGCGCCGGAGCGGATGAAGATCTTGGCCTGGTCGAGGAAATGCATGGCCGCGATGTAGGGGTTGGTGGCCCCGATGAGAACCTCAATCGGACGCGGTCAGGGCCGCGCGTGGCGCGCTTCGTAGATGCCGAGCTTGCCGCCGCCGGGGAGGGTGATGCCGGTGCTGCGGCCCCAATCTTCCTCGGAGATCGGATCGGTGGCGACGCCCTTTTCGGCCATCTTCGCGACGAAGGCATCGACGTCGTCGCAGATGAAATAGATCTGGTGGAAGCCGTTCTCGCCGCCATGGACGCCGAGCTCGGCGGGCGGGAGCTTGAAGATCAGCCAGCCGCCGCCGGAATCGATGCAGGGGATTTCCAGGACGTCGCGAAGGAAGGCGCGGTCGGCCGCTTCGTCCTTCGAGAAGATCATCGCGTGGGTGCCGGTGATCATGTCGCTTCCTTTCGGCTGAGGGTGGCAAGCAATTGCGTCCGAGCGACCTCGCGCGCTTTCTCGCGCGGCAGGCCGAGCGCCGCCGCCATCGGCTCGCCGAGCAGCGAATCGCCGAGCGCGGCGAGGACCAGCCAGAGCGTGGTCTCGTGGACGGGGCGGTCCTCATGCCCCTCGCCCAGGCGGTCGACGAGGGTGTGGATCGATTCGAGGATCGGATCGAGCGCCGCCCGGTCGCCGGAGAGGATCATCCAGGCGGCAAGCGCGCCGCCGCCTTCCCGCCCGAACGCATCGAAGGTGCGATCGACCACCTCGCGCGGATCGGCGTCGCCGGTTCGGGCGCGCGCCACCGCTTCGGCGATGCCGGCGGTGACACGCTCTCCGATCATGGCGGCCAGCGCCGACTGAAGCCCCGCCGCCGAGCCGAAATGATGGAGCAGATTGGCGTGGGTCTTGCCGATTCGCGCCGCGACCGCCTTGAGGGTCACCGCGGAGGGGCCGTCATCGATCAGGATCGTGCGCGCCGCGTCGAGCGCAGCGGCGCGGCTTTCCTGGGATGAGAGCCGCTCCCGAACTATTGACATTGATGTAAGTACGTGTCAGTCATGTCTTCAGGAGACCATAGATGCGCGCCAATGTCACACCCCCCGACCTCACCATCGTGCCGCGGGACCGCAAGTTCGGACGCGGCGCGGCGACCGAGCGCTGGTGGCTGGGCGGCGACCCGGTCGGCACCGCGCTCTACAACGCGCTGTCGGCGACGTTTCCGAAGGGCGAGGCCTTTTTCGTCGAGAGCGTGCGCGCCTATCGCGACGGCGCCCCTCCGAAGCTCGCCGCCGAGATCAAGGCCTTCACCACCCAGGAGGTGATGCACAGCCGCGAGCATGTCCAGTTCAACAGGCGCGCGCACGATGCCGGCTACGACCTCGCGCCGCTCGAGGAGCGGGTCGATCGCCGCCTCGCATTGGTGCGCTCGAAGCATCCGATCGCCTGCCTCGCGGCGACCATGGCGCTCGAGCATTTCACCGCCATCCTCGCCCACGAGCTGCTGTCGGACCCGCGCCACCTCGCCGGCGCCGATTCCGAGACCGCGGCGATGTGGCGCTGGCACGCGGTCGAGGAGATCGAGCATAAGGGCGTCGCCTACGACACCTGGCTTCATGCGACGAAGGACTGGCCGCGCTTCAAGCGCTGGAAGGTCAAGGCCAAGGTGATGATGCTGGTGACGAAGAATTTCGTCGTGGACCGCACCCGCGGGTCGCTCGATCTGCTCCGCCAGGATGGCATCACCGGCCCGCGGGCATGGGCGCTCTTCTTCTGGTTCGCCTGGGTACGGCCCGGCGTGATGCGCAAGATCCTCGGCGCTTGGGCAAGCTTCTTCATGCCCGGCTTCCACCCCTGGAAGCATGACGACCGTGCTTTGATCGCGGCCGAGGAGCAGAGGGCTTACGCCTGACCCCTCTCCCCTGAAGCGAGAGGGGTCAGGCCGCCATGGCCTCGGACGGCGCAGGACATTCCGCATCGTCTTCGGCGCTGGCGAGCTCCAGCACCACTTCCCGGCATGGCGCGGTTTCCCCGCGGCCGGCGCTGTAGCGGGGGAGGATCGCGCCGGTGGGCCTGAAGCCCAGTTTCTCGAGCACCCGTCCGGAGGCCGGATTGTCGAGGAAGTGGCCGGCCTCGATCCGCTTGAGGCGCAGGCTGTCGCGTGCGGCCGCGAGCACTGCGCGACCGGCCTCGGTGGCGTAGCCGCGGCCCCAATGAGCGCGGGCGAGCCAGTAGCCGAGCTCGACGCCGCCGCCCGGCGTCCGGCCGAAGCCGATGCCCCCGATCAGCTCCGGCGCCGCGGCGGTCCTGAGGAAGATCAGCATCGCCGGCTCGGCGGGGCTGCGCTCGCGACCGAGGAAGGTCTCGGCGTCGTCATAGGAATAGGGCCAGGGCGCGTGGGCGAGGTTGCGCACGATCCCCTCGTCGCAGATCGCGCGGTAGAGGGCAGGGCAATCCTCCCGCCAGCCGGGCCGTAGCAGCAGTCTTTCGGTCCTCGCGAACATGTCCGTTCCCCTTCAGGGGACAGTTACTCATCTCGCAGGCGGAGGCTGTGCTTGCTCCGTCAGCGGGATGAGTAACTGTCCCATTCGAGGGAGAAACGAAAAAGGAGAGGAACCCGGCGGCTCCTCTCCCTCGAATTCGGTTCTCAATTGAGACCTGGAGCCGCCCCTCCCGGAGACGGCCCTTTCTTGACCGTCCCTATTCTGCCGCCTGCGCCGGAATGTGCATGTCGACGCAGACATATTTGCGACCGAGCTTGCCGTCACGGAACGTGACGCGGCCCGCGGTCAGCGCAAACAGGGTATGATCCTTGCCGATGCCGACGCCGGAGCCCGGATACCATTTGGTCCCGCGCTGACGCACGATGATGTTGCCGGCGAGCACGGTTTCGCCGCCGAACTTCTTGACGCCCAGACGACGGCCCGCGCTGTCGCGACCGTTGCGTGAGGATCCGCCTGCTTTCTTATGTGCCATGTTCTCGCTCTAACCTGTCTGTCTTTACGCGTTCTTATCGGCGGCCGGCTTCTTGGGCGAAGCTTTCTTCTTCGCCGGAGCGGGCGCATCGACCATCTCGCTCTCGGCCCCTTCGACCTTGAGCGGCGCCTGCGGCTCCGGCTTTGCGTCGGCCGCCTTCGCCTTGGGCTTTTTCGGCGCAGCCTTGGCGGCGACATCGGGCGCCTCGTCTTTCGCGGCCTTCTTCGGCTTCTCGGCTTTCTGGTCCCCGATCGCGGTGATCCTGAGGATCGTGTGCTGCTGGCGGTGGCCCTTCTTGCGCCGGTAATTGTGGCGGCGGCGCTTCTTGAACACCGTCACCTTGTCCGCCTTCGCCTGGGCGATGATCTCGGCCGAGACGGTGAGGCCGTCCGTGGCCTTCAGCTCCGAGCCTTCGCCGGCGAGCAGCACGTCGTCCAGCCTGACGGTGTCGCCCGCCTCTCCGGCGAGCTTCTCGACGACGATCTTGTCTCCGGCGGCAACGCGATACTGCTTGCCGCCCGTGCGCACGACTGCGAACATGGCTTTTCTCAACTACCTTCAGCTTTTCCCACGCAGCGACGGCCGGGGCCGACAGGTCCCGCGGGGAGTTGCCGGGCTGCTACATAAGGGGGGCCGACCTGTCAACCGAACGGGAAACTCGCACAGCTTATATGGACGAGATGGACCGCGCGACACATCCCGCTGACGCTGCTTTGGTCACCTGCGGACGAACTCGCGACAAAATTCGGACTCTCGCCCCAGAGCCGGCCGAATCGGACATTGTAACCTGATTGTCAAGAATCATTACCGGTTGCTGGTGCAATTCCGTGCCCTCCGGTTCTGAGCTGTAGTAGAGACTCCGCACAGGCGATCTTTACATTCTTTATTAGATCAGGAGGTACTTCAACATCTAACAAAACATCGGTCCCAAGTTCACCTTTGATTTGACACCTTTTCTGGAACGCTTGCTCAAAGGCAGGAGCAATTTGCTTTAGCTGATATGAAAGACGTAAAGTCTCACCCATAAAGCGTGCGCGTCCTGTACGCGCGCCAAGCCGCTCTTGCGCAAGCAACTCTGTCATGCCGGGTACACTGACTAGGATGCGGTCGATGCGCCTGCTAGTGGAATCTCGCTCTGAGGGAGTGATCTCACACGACTGAACGCGCTCAAGGAAGGACATTGCCGACTCGAGATCTGTCACGAACTTTATGACCAGCTCTTCAGCCTCGCGGCGTTCTCGAGCCACCGAATGCGTGGAAACAGCGAATGCGCCCCATACTGAAGCTGCCGCGCCAACGAGTGCGCCAGCCATAGCAAGGATATCGCCTGAATCTGCACGACTGAATGTCGCAATTGCAATGCCCGCTGCGAATGCCAGGCCCGACGTTGTTAAAGACAATATCCACTGTTGAGTCGACCAGGGCATGCCATCCCAACTCAGTGGCGGTGGACCGGTTTCAGGCGGTAGCGGCCGCCGGTGAAGGCGTCGAACAGGCCCGCGATCGCCGGATGGTCGACCGGCTCGGCGCTCTCGTCGGGAACCAGGTTCTGCTGGCTGACATAGGCGATGTAGCTCGACTCGCCGTTCTCGGCGAGCAAATGGTAGAAGGGCTGGTCCCGGTCGGGGCGGATGTCCTCGGGGATCGCGTCATACCATTCCTCGCTGTTGGCGAAGACCGGATCGACGTCGAAGATCACGCCGCGAAAATCGAACAATCGGTGCTTGACGACCTCGCCGATCGCGAAGTCCGCCACGCCGACCGGCGGCGCGCCGGGGATCGCGCTGATGTCGAAGAAGCTGTGGGGCCTGTCCATCGTCCTTCCTATGTAGGGCTTCCCCCGACCGTGGCAAGCGAGCGGGCGCGCCGGTAGTGGGTCAGTTTGAAAATCGGGCGGTTCGTCCCTATCTCTGGAACGTGGGCGTGTGATTCGACGTTGCGAATCCCGCCAGTGATTTTAGGTAGGAAACCGGCCCTACGCAGGGGCCGAAGCCGGATTAAACGTTATCCCAGATTCTGGGATAACGTTTTGTGAACGGTTGCGCAAGTGGTAGAAGGCACATGACGGCGGCGTCAAATTCGCGCGCCATTCAGGTTGGCAGGTTTATTAACAGGTTTTCCCCATTGCTAACGTTAGCAATCTGGGCGCACCGCTAGACCAAGGAGGGTCAGATGGCAGTTCATTCGAACACGTTCGGCGGCCTTCAGTTGTCGGGGCCCGACGCTAAGAAGTTTCGCAGCCAAGTGAGCTCGGGACGTCCGAGCCAGGCAGCGAAGGCGAGCGCCCTCAAGGGCGTGGCCGCCGCAACTCAGCTCCTGTCTACCGGACAGGTGAAGTTTGCCAAAACCGCTGCGTAGTTGTTACGCAGCCGCGTGGCTGACGAAAACATCATCATCAAGACGCTGGAGGCGGCTGACCTTGATCAGGTCAGCCGTTTTCGCATGGAGCGTGAAGAAGACAAGCCGCTCGAGATTTTCATTCGCCGCGACGCCCGTAAATCCGCCGCAGCCAACCTGACGCAAACGTATGTCGCCAAGGTAGAAGGTGACCAGAAGGTCATCGGCTACATCAGTATCATGTGTGCAGAGGTAGCCCTCGAAAAGACGTATGAGATCGCGGACAAGGTTGGTGCCGATCGATACGAATACCAGCCTGCCGTGCGCATTTCCCGCCTTGCCATGGCTACGGGGTGGGAAGGCCGCAAAATCGGGCGCCAGCTTGTCGAGACCGCTATCGGTGTCGTTCTTGTTTCAATCGTGCCGGTTGCCGGTTGCCGGTTCATGATCCTCGATGCGAAGCCGAAGTCGATAGCCTTCTACCGCAGGCTCGGCTTCCGGCTCCTCGACACAGAGGAAAACCTCAAGAAGGCGACGCCACTGATGTTCCTCGACCTGCGCAACCTCATTGACGGCGCTGCCGTACCCGCCGCCCCAGCCGAGCCTCAGGCCTAACGCCGTTTATAGGGGCCCCTCAGCTTGGGCGCTTCCTCAGCCTCTTCGACCAGCTTGGCGATGTCGCTAATCTCCCAAAGCCGATCCGTTACGCCAGCGGCCATAGCCGGGGTCACGCGCAGCGTCTTATGGATGCGGACGAAGTTGTAATACATCATGTGGAGCGCGACGGCGTAGGCGTGGTTCTCGACCTTCTTTGAGAAGGCGTTGGTCAGCCTGGTGAAGCGGCGCATGTGCATCCGCATGGTCAGGTTCTGGCGCTCGACGAAGCTGGTCGAGACGTGATCGATGTCGGGATTGCCTTCGACCCTGATCTTCTTAGCGCCGGTGCATTCGGCGGGGCTGTAGCGGCCCGGCGCGGTGATGGTAGGGCCGTACATCTTCACGAGCTGCGCATAGTCCACATCGCAACCGAACGCGCCTTCGACGGCTTCCAGATATGCCTTGTGGCCGTCGCTGGTCAGCTGGACGCGGTTGGCGAGGCGTGAGGCGAGATCGTCCATGAACCACATCGCATATTCGGCATCGCGACCGCCGACGAGATAGGAGACGATCAGCTTGCTATCGGCGTCAAGCGCGGTCCACGTCCATGTGTCACCAGCCT
>DASQKE010000030.1:0-18881 GCA_035630675.1 Allosphingosinicella sp. | reverse complement strand
ATGAACGACGCCGCGGATTCGCCGATCGTCACGAGCCTGGGCTCGCGCGATCAGTTCGGCGGCGGCATCGGCCTGTCCTACAGCTTCCGCGTCGGTGGGCGGCGCTAGGGTCGCTGCGCCTCCCAGTCGCGGCGCAGGATCGACATTAGCCGAACGGTCGCGAAGCTGCCGTCGGGCTTGCGGTGCCAGTCGCGAAGCACGCCTTCCTCGCGGAACCCGGCTTTCTCATAGGCGCGGCGCGCGCGGTCGTTGTCGAGGAAGACGTCGAGGTCGATGCGATTGATCTCGGTCTGCGCGAAGATCCGGTCAATCACGCCGCGCAGAAGGAACGAGCCGGTGCCGGACCCCGGATCGCGTACCGCGATGCGCTTGAGATGAACCTTCAAATCTTCGTCGCCGAAGCCCTGGACCAACGCGAATCCGGCGACCTCCCCCTGGGCGTCGCGCAGCGCGAAATAACGGGACCCGCCCTTCGCCATCTCCGCGCGATGGCGCTCCGCCGGCCACCGCCCGACGAGACGCTCGTAGTCCGGCGCGGCTTCGATCCGCCGCATCGCCTCGATGTCGGCGTCGCCGGCCTCGGAGATCGAATGGTCCTGCACGACTCCGCTAACCGGCCTCCGCGCCGCCGCCCTCAGCCACCGCCGAACGTCGCTCCATGCGCGAAGTGACCAGCTCGAGGATCAGCACGAACAGCACCCACACCAGCAAAGTCGCGATCAGCTTGCTGAGATCGTCGCGTTCCATGCCGCGCGGCGCCAGCTCCGGCACCGTCGCGACCGCCGCGACGAGCGCGCCGTAGAAAGCGAGCAGGAGGACGGCGAACAACCTGTTTTCGGACGTCGAGAAGATGCGCAGCGCCATCACCGTGCAGGCAAGCAAGGTCACGAGCTGGACGTAGGAAATGAGCTTCAGCCCCTCCAGCGTACCGAGATTTGCGCCGAGAAGAGCGCCGAAGAAGAGGTTGAGCCCGTCGAGCGCGCCCTCCTTGCGGCCCTTCCGGCTTCCCAACAGATGCTTCATCGGCTCCTCCCCGCCGCACCCGGCCACTCGGCCGCTTCCCTGTCAAGCGGCACTTGACCGTGTAACGCAAAGGTGACATGTAACCTGTGCGTTACACAAGCGGGGCAAGGTCATGGATTATCTGACGATCGCGCTGACGCCTGCGCTGCTCGCGGCCGCCGGCCTCGTCATCGTCCGCTTCCGCCGGCTTTCGTGGCGCGACGATGTCGGCTTCAAGGCGCCGCGCCTCGTCGACCTCGTCTTCTGGTGCGCGATCTTCGTGCTGATTGCCTCGCTGGGCGAGCTGGTGAGCGAAGGCGGCGCGGCGGGAAGCTGGCGCGGCCGCTACTCCGCCGCCGATCTCGCGGTCCGAATCGTCGCGGTCGCGCTCGTCTATCCGATCGCCGAGGAATTCTTCTTCCGCGGCGTCTTTCTCGGCGTCGTCCGGCGCCGCCTCGGAAACGTCGCCGGAGTGGTCCTGCCCGCGATCATGTTCGGGTTGATCCACGTCCAGTACGACTGGCGGGGCATGGCGTTCGTAGCGCTCGACGGGCTGATCTTCGGGGTTTGCCGAGTCCGCACCGGCTCGGTCTACGTGCCGATGCTGCTCCACATCCTGGGCAACAGCTATGCCGTCTGGGAGCGGCTCGCCTGAGACGGACCTTGATCTTTTAACCTTTTGGGCCCACATGCCTCTCAGCGAAGCGTCATGCAGCGTGAACGCCCCCACCGGGCCGGCTCCGCTTCGTAATTTTGAAAGTCTTCCCTTTTCACGCGGGTCGGCAAAAACCCGCCGCGTTTCCACGCGCCTTTTCGGCTGCGCGGGGGCGCCGCTCAAATAGTGAGTTACCATGTCTTTTGATAATCTCGGGCTGTCGCAGCCCGTCCTCCAGGCGCTCGCGCTCAAGGAATATAGCGTCTCGACCCCGATCCAGGAGCAGGCGATCCCGATCCTGCTCCAGGGCCGCGACCTGCTCGGCATCGCCCAGACCGGCACCGGCAAGACGGCGGCGTTCATGCTGCCCTCGATCGACCGCCTCGGCCAATCGAAGAAGCGCCCCAACCCGCGCTCGTGCCGGATGCTGGTGCTCGCCCCGACCCGCGAGCTCGCCTCGCAGATCGCGGAGAGCGCCCGCGCCTATAGCCGCTTCAGCCACATGTCGGTGGTCACCGTCTTCGGCGGCACCTCGGTCAGCAAGAACCGCCAGGACGTCCAGCGCGGAGTCGACATCCTCGTCGCCACGCCCGGCCGACTGCTCGATCTGTGCGAGCAGGGCGCGCTCGACCTGCGCTGCGTCGAGATCCTCGTCCTCGACGAGGCCGACCAGATGCTCGACCTCGGCTTCATTCACGACCTGAAGAAGATCGTGCGCATGCTTCCGGCCAAGCGCCAGACCCTGTTCTTCTCGGCGACGATGCCGCCCGCGATCAAGGATCTCGCCGACCGCTTCCTCACCAATCCGGCCCAGGTCTCGGTCGCGCCCGCGGCGACCACGGTCGAGCGCGTCGACCAGTTCGTCACCTTCGTCCAGCAGGCGGAGAAGCCGGCTCTGCTCACCATGATGCTGCGCGTCGGCTTCGGCGAGCGCGGCTCGATGGACCGCGTGCTCATCTTCAGCCGCACCAAGCACGGCGCCGACCGCATCGTGAAGCAGCTCGCCGCGAGCGGCATCCCCGCCAACGCCATCCACGGCAACAAGAGCCAGCCGCAGCGCGAGCGCGCTCTGGCCGAGTTCAAGGCGGGCAAGGTCAAGATCCTGATCGCGACCGACATCGCCGCGCGCGGCATCGACGTCTCGGGCGTCAGCCACGTCGTCAATTTCGACCTGCCCAACGTCTCCGAGCAATATGTCCACCGCATCGGCCGCACCGCGCGCGCCGGCGCCGCGGGCGTCGCGGTCGCGTTCTGCTCGGAGGACGAGCGCGCTTATCTTCGCGGCATCGAGAAGCTGACCAGGCAGAAGATCCATGTCACGCCGCTGCCGACGAACTTCGTCGGCGAGGCGGCGCGGATCAAGCGCGAGCGGCCCGCCGCGGCGGCTGCGGTCATCGATCTGGACGAGCGCCGCGCCGAACGTCAGCCGAGCCGGCGCCCGCGCCGTCCCTACGCCCAGGCGACTCCCTGGGGCGAGCGCGGCAACAAGCGCCGCGCCGGCGGCGGTCGAGGCCGCTAGGCCGCGGTCAGCTCGCGCTCCTCGGCGAGGCTTGCGCCGACCGAGCAGACCAGCCCTTCCGGGCGGAACTCGATCACGGCCTCGCCGCCGAGCTCGGCGGCGAGCGCGCGCTCGATCATGCGGGTGCCGAAGCCGCGCGTCGACGGCGGCGTCACCGGCGGGCCGCCGCTCTCACTCCAGACGAGGCTGAGCCGCCCGCCCTCGGCCTGCCAGCGCACCGAAACCGATCCCGCGCTGCCGCTCAGCGCGCCGTATTTCGCGGCATTGGTGCCGAGCTCGTGGATGGCGAGCGCCATCGACACCGCCGTGCGCGGCGGGACCCGCAAGTCGGGGCCGTCGAGGCTGACACGGCCGTCGCCGCCATAGGGCGCGACCGCCACCTCGATCACCTCGCGGATCGAAGCCGTCTCCCAATTCTCGCGGGTGAGCAGATTGTGGGCCGCGGACAGAGCCGAAAGCCGCCCCTCGAACGCCTCGCGCCGCGCCGCCGGCACGTCGCTGCCGCGGAAGGTCTGCTGGGCGATGCCCTGGATGATCGCCAGCGTGTTCTTGACGCGGTGATTGAGCTCGTTGACCAGCAGCTTCTGATGGTCCTCGGCGCGGCGGCGCTCGGTCGCGTCGACGTTGGTGCCGACCATCCTCAGCGGTCTCCCGTCCTCGTCGTAGAGGAAGCGCGACGAGCCCTCGATCCAGCGGGTCTCGCCGTCGGGCCGGCGGATCCGGAACGCGAAATCGAGATTGTCGCGGCGCTCGGCCATCGCCGCCCTGATCGCCTCGTTCATCGGCGCGAGGTCGTCGGGATGGACGACGGTCGACCAGCCTGAGATGTGGCCGCGGAAGCTTCCCGGCGGCAGGCCGAACAGCTCCTCCTCCTGCGGCGTCCAGTGGACCTCGCCGGTCGGCACGTTCCAGTCGAAAATGCCGATGCGGTGCGCGCTGACCGCCAGGTCCAGCCGCTGCGCACTCTCGCGAAAGGCCTCCGCCGCCGCCCGAATGCGGGTGACGTCGCGAAAGGTGCCGACCACGCGCAGCGCCGCCCCCGCCGCGTCGCGCTCGACCGCGCCCATCACCTCCAGCCGCCGGACCTCGCCGCCCGGATGGACGACCCGATATTCGGTCTCGTAGCGGCGCGTTTCCCCGGACAGAGCGGCCGCGAACGCCGCCTCCGTCTCGGCGAGATCGTCCGGATGGACGAGGGCGCGCCATTCCTCGAACGAGGCTTCCAGCGTCCCGGCTGGCAGGCCGATCATCCGCGCCGACCGCTCGGAGAAGCCGCCGCAACCGCGCTTGGCATCGAACCACCACGAGCCGAGCTGCCCCGCCTCCATCGCCAGCCGCAGGCGCGCTTCGTTTTCCGCCAGCGCTTCCTCGGTCAGCTTGCGTTCGGTGATGTCGAGGACCGTGCCGATCGAGCGGCCGCCCTGCGGCCCCTGGATGATGCGGCCGAACGAGGCGAGCCAGCGCAGCTCGCCGGTGTCGGCGCGCAGGATGCGGAACTCGAAGCGCAGGTCGCCGCCGCTCTGCTCGGCGCTGGCATGCTCGGCGAGGACCCGCGCCTCGTCCTCGGGATGGAGCCGCGCGCGCCACATCTCGAAGGTGGCGCGCCCGTCCGGGTCCGGCTCGTAGCCGAGCATGAGGAACGCCGATTCGCTCCAGAAACCGGTGCCGGCCGCGAGATCGAGATCGTAGATGCCGACGCCGGTGCCTTCGATCGCCAGTCCGAGCCGCTCCTCGCTCGCCCGGTGCGCGCGCTCGGCGGCGCGGATCGCGGCCGCGGCGCTGGAGGCGCTTGTCGGCTCCGGCTGCCCATCCCCCATTTCGCCGCGACCCTCCTGACTTTTGAGATGCTTAGGCTGGATGTCGCCCGGTGGGTAGAGCCAACAGACTGATCTCGGCTAAGCTTCAGCCGATGCGCCGCTTGCTCTTCCTTGCCGTCCTCGCTCTACCCGCGCCGGCGCTCGCGCAGCCCGCGCCCGACATCGTCGTCACCGGCCAGGGGCTGCGGACCGCGACCGGGGAGGCGGTCTACGACGTCGTCGAGATCGGCCGGGAGCGGCTGGCGAATTCGGCGAGCCACCGGCTCGAGGACGTGCTGCGCGACGTGCCCGGCTTCCAGCTCTTCCGCCGCTCCGACGCGCGCTCGGCCAACCCGACCAGCCAGGGCGCGACGCTGCGCGGGCTCGGCGGTAACGCCTCCAGCCGCGCTTTGCTGATCCTCGACGGGGTTCCCCAGGCCGACCCGTTCGGCGGCTGGGTGCCGTGGCCGGTCTACGATCCGCGGCGGCTCGGCTCGGTCCGCGTCCTTCGCGGCGGCGGCAGCGGCGCCGCCGGGCCGGGCGCGCTCGCCGGCACCATCGAGCTCGCCAGCGCCTCCGCGAGCGAACTCGAAGGCGCGTCCGCGAGTCTCGCCTACGGCAGCCGCGACGGGGTCGACCTCTATGCCGGCCTCGGCGTTCCCGCCGGCTCCGGTTTCCTCAGCGTCAGCGGCGCATGGGCGCGCGGCGACGGGTTCGTCCCGGTGATCGACAGGCAGCGCGGCCCGATCGACCGCCCCTCCCCCTACGACCAGGCCAGCCTCACCGTCCGCGCACTCGCGCCGCTCGGCGGCTCGGTCGAGCTGCAGGCGAACGGCCTCTGGTTTTCGGACCGGCGCGAGCGCGGGACGGCGCTGAGCGAAATCCGCTCCGAAGGCGCCGATGCGTCGCTGCGCCTCGTCGGCCGTCGCTGGTCGGCGCTCGCTTTCGTCCAGACGCGCGATTTCTACACCAGCTTCGCGAGCGCGAACGCGGCGCGCACCGCGGTCGCGCGCACCGCAGAGCAATATGCGGTTCCTGCGACCGGGATCGGCGCCCGCGCCGAGCTCCGCCCGCGTCTCGGCCCGGTCAAGCTCCGGATCGGCGGCGACTGGCGCGAGACGGAGGGCCGCACGGAGGAACGCTTCCAGTTCACCGCCGGCACCGGAACCCGCGGCCGCCTCGCCGGCGGGCGCACCCGCACCCTCGGCGCCTTTGCCGAGGCGGCGTGGGAGAGCGGAGCGACATTGCTGACCGGCGGCGGACGGATCGACCGCTGGTCGATCGAGGACGGTTTCCTGCGCGAGCAGCTGTTCGCCACCGGCGCCACGCTCGCCGACGTCGCTTATCCGGGTCGCTCGGGCTGGGAGCCGACCGGCCGCGCCGGCATCGCCGTCCGCGCGTCCCCCGCTTTGACCCTGCGCGGCGCGGCCTATCTCGGTTGGCGGCTGCCGACGCTCAATGAGCTCTACCGTCCGTTCCGGCTGGGCCCCGACGCGACCGCCGCCAATGCCGGGCTCGCACCGGAGCGCCTGCGCGGCGCCGAGGCCGGCGCCGAGCTCCGCCCCGCGCCCGGCTTCCGCCTCGCCGTCACCCTCTTCGCCGACCGCCTCGACAGCGCCGTCGCCAACGTCACCCTCGGCGAAGGCCCCGGCACTTTCCCCGGCATCGGCTTCGTCGCGGTCGGCGGCCAGTACCGTCAGCGACGCAACCTCGACGCGATCGCGGCCGAGGGCGTCGAATTCGACGCGGGGATCGAGCGCGGCCGCTGGTCGCTCGCCGCCGGCTACGCTTTCGCCGACGCCCGCGTCCGCGCTTCGGGAGCCGCGGCGCCGCTCGGCGGCCTGCGTCCGGCGCAGACGCCGCGCCACAGCCTCTCCGCCTCGCTCGCCTGGCGGCGGCCGGACGGCGCCGGCGGCTCGCTCGCCGCGCGCTGGACCGGCGGACAATATGAGGACGATCTCAACCGTCAGCCGATCCCGTCCGCTTTCACCCTGGACGCCGCGGCCCTGCTGCCGCTGACCGGGCGCCTCTCGCTGGAAGCGCGCGCCGAGAACCTGACGGACGCGCGGGTCGTCGCGGGCATCTCCGGCGCCGGTATCGTCGAGCGCGCGACGCCCCGCACCCTCTGGATCGGGCTGCGCTGGCAAGGCTGATCCGCCGACGCTGGCGCCGGACTTTCTTCACCCCTAACATTGCCCTCGATCATCATCCGGGACGAATCGACGTGGACGAAATGACCGAAGAGCGACGAATCGACGCCGACAAGTTCGAGCGTCTGATCCAGGCCGCGGGAGCGGACGCGCGCGGCCTGGCAGCGCTCGCGTCAGTCGCATTGTGGAGCGGGAACCAGGCTCGCGCCTACGATCTGGCCCGGCGCGCGCGCGACCTGGCGCCCGACGATCCCGAAATCAGGAGCCGAACGTGGCAGGCGCTGAGTGCCGGCGTCCCGCCATGGCATTTCCCGATGCTGCGGGACAAAAGGCGCAACGGAGCGTTCGACGACGCGCTGCGGCGCGCGGTGCGGCCGGGAATGCGCGTTCTCGACATCGGCGCCGGAACCGGTCTGCTGGCGATGATGGCCGCGCGCGCCGGAGCCGAATTCGTCGTGACGTGCGAGAAGAATGCGTCGATCGCGGATACGGCGCGCGACATCGTCGCGCTGAACGGTTTCGAGGGGCGGATTCGCGTCGTGGCTAAGAACTCGACGGAGCTCGACGCCGACGCGGACATGGACGGCCGGGCGGACCTGGTCGTTTCCGAAATCGTCTCCGACGACCTTATCAGCGAAGGCGCCCTGCCGGTCATGACGGACGCCGTGGCCCGCCTCCTGAAGCCCGGCGGCACGGCCATCCCGGCCGCGGGCAGCGCGATGGTCGCGCTGGCCTGCTGGCAGGCTCTCGACGAGGGGCTGCTCGGCGACGTCTCAGGCTTCGACGTTTCGCCGTTCAACCGGCTCGCCGGCGTCCCCTATCCGATCGACGCCGGCAATCGCCGCCTGTCGCTGTGCAGCGAAGCGGTCTCCCTGTTCGCTTTCGATTTCGCCTCCGGCGGTCCCTGGCCGGGCGGCAGCGCCGATGTCGATCTCGCGGCCACCGCGCCCGCCAACGGGGTGGTGCAGTGGATCCGGCTGCAGCTCGATGCGGAAACCGTCTACGAGAACCGGCCGGGCCCGGACGCCAGGTCCTGCTGGTCGCCCAAGTTCACGCCGTTCGACCCGCCGCGCCAGGCGGCCGCCGGCGAGACGGTGCGCGTCAAGGGCAGCTACGAACCGACGCGCCTGCGGATCTGGCTCGAGCCCTGACCTTGCGCCGGGTTCGTGAAACGGGACCGGCCCCGACTCCGTCGATGGAGTCGGGGCCGTCCTTGATCGACGAGTCGCGCGGCGCCTAGCTCAGGTGGCGCGACAGGTGCTTGTTCATCTCGAACATGGTCACCTTGTCGGTGCCGAAAATCTTGCGCAATTTGTCGTCGGCGAGGATTTCGCGCTTATTGTCCGGATTCTGCAGCTTGTGGGTGCGGATATAGTCCCACATCTTGCTGACGACCTGGCTGCGCGGCAGCGGGTCGGACCCGGTGATCGCAGCAAGATCGGCCGACGGCGTCACCGGCCGTGCAAGCCCGCCGCGTGCCCCGCCGCCTGAAGTCCCCTGTGCCATATGTCCCTCCTGTTATGTCCTGCGCTGATAAGCCTCAAACGCGCACCAAGTGCAAGAGATTCGCGCCAAGAGCGGGACAGGACGCGCAAACGGCTCCGCCGGGCGCAAAAACAGACCATGTTTTGGGCCCGAGCCGCTCAGGCGCGGCCAGCGAGCCGCTTTACCTCGTCGCCGTGCGAGCGGCCGATCCTTTGCTCGCCGCCGTCGGACAGCCGCGCCACCCAGTGGCCGCCGTCGTCGCGATAGAGTCCGACAATCGTGTCTCGGCGCAGGATCACCGAACGGTGGACGCGAATGAACAGCTCCGGATCGAGATCCTCCTCGAGTTTCGCGATGGTCCGGTGGATCAGCCAGGACCGGCGACCGACGTGGAGGCGCATATAGTCGCGCTCGGCGGTGATCCGCTCGATGTCGCGCGCCGCGACCCGCACCAGGCCGCTATGGTCGGGCACCCAGAATTCCTCGACGAACGCTGAGCCGGCGCCGGACTCCCCGGCCGGCGCCGCCCGCTGGCGCCGCGCCCGATCGAGCGCGCGCTGCAGCCGGTCGAGCTCGACCGGCTTCATCAGATAGTCGACGGCGGCGATGTCGAACGCGGCCACCGCGAAATTGTCGAATGCGGTGGCGAAGATCACCGCCGGCGAGACGCCGGACGCCGACAGCGCCCGGGCGACGTCGATCCCGTCCATCCCCGGCATCGCGATGTCGAGCAGCACCAGATCGGGCCGGGCCGCCTCGGCGATGCGCAGGGCGGCCTCGCCGCCATTGGCGGTGCCGACCAGATCGACTCCTTCGCAGCGCGCGAGCAGCAATTGCAGCCGCTCGACGGCGAGCGGCTCGTCGTCGACGACGAGCACGCGTAGCGGCGCGTCCTCAACCATTGCGGCTGATCGGCAGAACGATGTGCACCGAATATCCCCCTTCCGGATCGGGCCCGTGGAAGCAGCCGGCCTGGACGCCGTAGCGGGCGACGAGCCGGTCGCAGACGTTGCGCATGCCGACTCCGGTCGAGGCATTGCCGTCCTCATCGCCCGGCGGCTCGGCCGGCACCTCGCCGTCGTCCTTGACCTTGATGTGGAGCCTTCCCGCCTCCTCCGAGGCCGTGATCCGCACGGTCACCGTTCCGCGCGAGCGGGCGACGCCATATTTGACCGCATTCTCGACCACCGGCTGGAGCAGGAGGACGGGGACCGGCGCGCTCAGCAGCGGCTCGGGCACGTCGACCTCGACCCGCAGCCGGTCGGGGAAGCGGATCTGTTCGATGTCGAGATAGAGGCGCTGGAGCTTGATCTCCTCCTCGAGCGTCACGTCGGCGGTCGGGTCCGCGGCCAGGGTCGACCGGAAGAAGGTCGAAAGATTCATGATCATGCGCTCGGCGGTGTCGGTGCGCTGGGTCAGGACCAAAGAGGAGAGCGAGTTCAGCGTATTGAACAGGAAGTGCGGATTGATCTGGTAGCGGAGCGCGCGCAGCTGCGCGTCCTGCGCCTCGCGCTCGAGCACGGCGGCGCGGCTGTCGGCGGCGCGAAGCTGCGCGGCATAGCTCAATGCGACGTAGAGCGCAGCCCAGGCCGCGAACAGAAAGTACCAACTCAAGGCGGTTTCGACGATCGAGCGAAACGCCATCTCGAGCTGGCCCATGCCGCGCCACGCAGGATCCATCTTCTCCTCGTCGAGCGGCCGCAGCAGATAGAATAAGGTGTAATTGGTCGACGTGAAGGCGAGCGACGCCGGAAGGCATAGCAAGCCGGCGGCGATCGCCTTGACCTTGAGGGTCGACGAGGCGACGCGCCGCATGGCGAGATAGACCAGGAAGGTGAGCAGCGCCCCGAACGTTGCGGCGATCGCGCGACGGCCCATCGAATCCCAGAAATCGGGCATCATCAGGACCAGCGAGCGAAGCGTGATCAGCGTCATGTACAGCAGCCAGAAGCCGAGGATCGACTTCACCGCCATGCCGAGATCCGGCAGGCGCCGCCGCAGCGGGCTTGGCAGAGGTTTGTCCATGCCCCTTGTTAAGCGCTCCCTGGCGAAAAAGGGTCGGGTGCCGCCGCTGTTCGCAGAAGGCTCGCGGCCATTGGTCGAAAAATCGTGCAGCCGGCGGCGGTAGCCGAGCGCGTCGGCCTCGCCGAGCGCCGTTCCCCCGTCCGAATCTCCTCCCGACCGCTCCGCCACTCAACCCCTCCTCGCCCCACCATAGCAGCTTGCGGCCCCGTCAGCAGAGCACATGTCCGTTTCAAAAAAGGCAGAGGCGGGTCGTTGCGCAGGCGAAAGAAGCGGCCTTTGTCCACAAGCCGGCGTGCCTGCCTGTTGCAGCTTTGCGACAGTTCGAAGGCCGCCGCTTCGGGCAGCGGCGTTTCTCCATTGCCGCGCGAGTCGAACCGTGATTCATTTCTGAACGGGGGGCGGGAATTTGGTTAAGCGGTTCGTAACCGTTTGCAGCGCATGCTTTCCGCCGGAGTAGAAGGAGTGGGATCATGGGTACGCAGACGAGGCCCGCGGACGGCGCGCTGACACTGCTCGAAATGAAGGAGTTCGGCGGCTTCTCGAAGGGGACGCAGCGCTACATCCGCCGTTCGCTCGACGTCGGCCTCGGCCGTCGCGACGCGATCAAGCGCTGGTCGCGCGACGTCGGCGAAGCGGCCAGCATCCGCGCCCAGGAAAAGACCTACCGCCGGCTCGACCACATCCGCGCGCACATTCCGGACGACAGCGGGCTCGACGAGATGGAGCCGCTGATGGCGCCGCTCGTCACCATGACCGCGTTCGACCTCGGCCAGGACAGGCTCTCCGATTTCGCATCCTACCGCTTCCTCTACGAGCGTCTGATCGGCGCCTCGGTGCGGCCGTGGCTGCCGGCCGCCTTCTGCGCCGCGGCCGCCCTCCCGCACCTCCATCCCGACAAGCGCCGCATCTTGCTGCAGTCGATCAGCGAAGCCGCCGCGACCGCGCCGGGCTGGTCGAACCGGGATCCGGTCTTCTTCCCCGAATGGGTGGACAAGGTCGACCTCACCGTCGCCGGCTGATCGCCCCGGCGAGATATCACGAACGGCGGGCCTTCGGGTCCGCCGTTTTCGTTTCGCAGGTGGACAGAAGGAGCTCGCACCGAATAGGCTCCTTGCCGTGCTCTCTCATCGCTTTGCCTTTGCAGCTCTGATTCTGTTCCCGACCCTCGGCGCCTGCGCGGCCGGCAGCGGTCGATCGGAAACCGCGACTGCGGAAAGGCCCGGGACGATCGTCCGCCCCGGTTGCCGCCAAGGCGAATGCGCCTGGCTGCGCGTCGTCCGGACCGAGGATGTGGGGGTGGTGCCGGAGGGGCGGCTGCGGCGGATCGTCTCGCGGCGCGGCACGTCGCTTCACCCGAGCGGGGAGTTTCCCCGGAATCCGCCGCGGTCGACCCGGTGGGAGGCGGCGGATCAAACGGATTACGTCTTCTGCTCGACCGTGCGTCCCGCTTATGCCTTTCCGGACGAGTCCGGCGGCCTCATCGTCCACTTCCTCGATCTGCACGCTCTCGCCGGCTCTCAGCTCGCTTCCGCGCGGCTCTACGCCCGATTCTGCCACGGGCTCGACGCTGTGCCCGCTTCCGAAGGGCTGCGCTCGCTCGGCTATGCGCCCGGCACCCGCAGCGAGCAGATCGAGGCCGCCCGCCCGGAGGCGATGACGCGCTTCTGATGCTCAGCCGATCGCGGCCAGCACGTCGCGCGCGAACTGGCTCAGCGTGTCGTCGCGGGCGCCCATGATCAGGATTCGGTCGCCCGCGCGCGCCAGCTCGACGAGCCGCTCGCCGCAGAGCGCGCGGTCGGGGATATGCTCGGCAGTCCGTCCCGCCGCGCGCACGCCCTCCACGATCGCGCCGCTGCCCACCGAGCGATCGGTGGTGCCGCCATAATAGACCGGGTCGGACATGATCAGCACGTCCTGCGGCCGCATCCCCGCCGCGAATGCCGAAACCAGGGCGTCCCCCATGATCCTGAGCGGCCCGTATCCGTGCGGCTGGAAGAAGAGCAGGAGCCGTTCCGTGCCCTGCGTCCGCGCCGAGGCGAGCGTGGCCGCGATCTTGTCGGGATTGTGCGCGAAATCGTCGATCATTTCGACGCCGCGGGCCGTTCCGATGCGCTCGAAGCGCCGGCGCAGCCCCTCGAAGCCGGCCATCGCCTCGACCGCATCGGCGAACGACACCCCTGCGGCCATGCTCGCCGCCACCGCCGCAACCGCATTTTCGAGATTGTGCAGGCCCGGCGTGCGCACCCTCATTGTCCGCGTCTCGCCGCTCTTCCGCTCGGTCAGCGCCGCCTGCCAGAAGCTGCCGCAATCTTCAGCATCGGCCCCGAAAAAGTCGGCGCCCTCGTCGCGGAACGAATAGGTCACGACCCGCTCCGGCGGCAGCGCCGCGGCCAGCAGCCGCGTCTCGTCGTCGTCGAGGTTCAGCACCACCGTCTCCGCCGTCGACGCGAAATCGCGGAACAGGTGCCTGAGCTCGTCGAGCGACTTGTGATCCAGGGTGACGTTGGTCAGCACTGCGACCTTCGGACCATAAAGCGCGATCGATCCGTCGCTTTCGTCCACTTCGCTGACGAACGCATCGCCGCTCCCCACCAAAGCGCTCGCGAACGGCGTCTCCTCGCTGACGAAATTCTTCATCACCGCGCCGTTCATCACCGTCGGATCGCGCCCCGCCGCATGGAGGATCCAGCCCATCATGCCCGTCACCGTCGATTTGCCGCTGGTCCCTCCGACGGCGATCCCCACCGCCGCGTCGTTGAACAGCCGGGCCAGCAGCTCGGGCCGAGTCATCCGCGCGCAGCCGAGCGCGTTCGCCGCGATCACGTCCGGCACATTCTCCTCGATCGCCGCCGACGTCACCAGCACCTGCTCGGCGCTGGAGAGGCCGGTCCCGTCCTGCGGGTGGAGCGCGATGCCGAGCGACCGCAGGAATTCGAACTTGTCCCCGAGCCGCTGCTGGTCGAGCGAGCGGTCCGAGCCCGCCACGTCGTGCCCGCGCGCGCGGACGATGCAGGCCAAGGGGAGCATCCCGCTGCCGCCGATTCCGCAGAAGAAATAGGGTTTGCCGCTCTCCATCGCGCCGCCCTATTGGTCCCGCGCAGGCATTTCAAACGGAAGAGCGCATGCGCATCCAGGTCGTCGCGCCGTCGACACCCATAAGCGAAGCGAACGCCATGCGGGTCGCCGCGCTGGCGGCCGAGCGCTTCCCCGGGGCGGCGCTCGATTTCCACCCGCAATGCTTTCTCCGCCACAACCATTTCGCCGGCACCGACCGCCAGCGGGCGGCCGCGTTCCTGGAGGCCGCGAACGATCCCGACGTCGACGCGATCTGGTTCGCGCGCGGCGGCTACGGCTCGTGCCGGATCGCCGAGGAGGTGCTCGCCGGGCTCGGCCCCGCCGCCCGCGCCAAGACCTGGCTCGGCTACAGCGACGCAGGCTACCTCCTCGCCGGCCTCTATTCCGCCGGCGCCGGCACCGTCGCCCACGGCCCGATGGTAGGCGACATCGCCCGCAAGGGCGGCGAGGCGGCGGTCGAGCGAGCGCTCGCCTGGCTGACCCGCCGCGCACCGGAGACGCTCGAGCCGGGGCTCGACGGACGCCCCGCCGCCGCGTTCAACGTCACCGTCTTCGCCCACATGATCGGAACACCGCTGCAGCCCGATCTCACCGGCCACGTCCTCCTGCTCGAGGACGTCTGCGAGCACATGTACCGGACCGACCGGGCGATGTTCCACATCACGTCGAACCCCGAGGTCCGCCGCGCCGCCGGCATTCGCCTCGGCCGCTGCAGCGAGGTGCCGGTCAACGACCCCGATTTCGGCGAGACCGAGGAAGAGGTGGTCCGCTTCTGGTGCGGGCGCTCCGGCATCCCCTGGCTCGGCCGCGCCGACATCGGCCACGATGCCGGCAACAGGATCGTCCCGTTCGGACGGCGGGACTGAGAAAAAAAGGAGGCGACGGCCAGGGGATGCCGCCGCCTCCAGCTGGAGCCCGCGCCTAGGGTCCGACCACGCGGAGAACTGCATGATCGCCGCGCGCAGCGCGCAGCTGCTGCCGGGCGGCCGCGACGGTTGCTGCACGGCAGGCGGCGATCTCGGCGGCGATGTCGAGCTCGATGTTCAAGGCGGTGCCGCAGACGATGCGGGCGGCGCGTTCGATCCGAGCGTCGAGGACGGCGCGGCCGGCGGCGGAAGCGAGGTTCAATTCGTTGTGCCGGACGAGCACGCCGGCCGAAGCCGCATAAGCGGGGCCGACGGTCATTGTGGTCGCGCCGAGCGCCACAGCCACGGCTGCGACGGCGACGAGGAGCGGGCGAGGCGACATCTTTTTTCTCCTGTCGTGGCCGGGATGCGGCCGTCTCGGGGTTGGGCTCCGGGGGTGACGCCCTTCCCCTGAAGCCCTTGTGCTCCGGGCGGGCGGGCGCGGCGCGCGCGAATCGACGACCGCGCGCGCTCGTTCGGCGAACGTTGAAATCTCTCGACGAACCACACCCCCGGGTCGACGAATCCGGCGCGGGGCCGCGCGGCGGGTTTTCGTCAAGTGGGGCAAGACCGTCATCCCGGCGACGGCCGCGATGACGGCTCTGCGCTAGCGCCCCTCGAAGCGAGGCTGGCGCTTCTCGAGAAAGGCCATCACGGCCGAACGGAAATCCTGCGTCCGGCCTGCTTCGCGCTGGGCCGCGCGCTCGGCGCCAAGCGCCTCCGAGAGCGGCAGCTGCTCCGCGTCGCGGGCGAGCTTGCGGATGAGGCCGAGGGCGCGCGTCGGGCCGCGAGCGAGGTTCGTGGCCAGCGCCACCCCCTCCGCCGCCAGCTCCTCATCCTCCACCACGCGCGACACCAGGCCCCATTCCAGCGCCTTCTCGGCCGGCACGCGCTCGCCGAGCAGCATCATCTCCATCGCCCGCGCGCGGCCGGCGAGTCGCGGCAGCAGCCAGGTCGCGCCGGCGTCGGGGATCAGGCCGATATTGACGAACGCCTGCAGGAAATAGGCCGAGCGGGCGGCGATCACGATGTCGGCCGAGAGCGCCAGCGAGCAGCCGGCGCCCGCGCACGGCCCGTTGACCGCCGCCACCACCGGAACATCGAGTGCGAACACGGCCTCGATCAAAGGGTTGAAATGCTTCTCGAGCGATGCGCCGACATCATCCGGCAACCCGCCCTCGCCCGCGAGGTCCGCCCCGCTCGAAAAGCCGCGCCCCTCGCCGGTCAGGAGCAGGCAGCGCGCGTCAGACGCGGCCACCGCCTCGACCGCCGCGCGAAGCTCGTCCACCGTCTGCCCGCTCAGCGCATTGAGCCGGTCGGGCCGCGCGATGGTCACCGTCGCGAAGCCCGCGGGGCTGTGCTCCAGGCGGATATGCTCGAAATCCATGGATCATCTTTGCGGCGATTTCGCGCTTTGCCTAGTCTTATCCTCTCTGTTACTCGAAGGGCCGCGGGGTCGCAGGCACATGACGTTTCTACGTAAAGCGACGATCGAGCCTTCCTATTTTCTCATCGCTTTTCTGCCGGCGGCCGTCCTGCTCGCGAGCGTCTTCCTCCTGGTCAATTTTGCGGAGCCGTTCGACGTACGACCCATGAGGATGGCCGAGTTCAGCGTTCCGGCCGAAGGGGCCGCACGGATCAGCGTCCTTGCGGCCTTCATGATCGTCATCGGCGCGGCCGGCGCGGCCATAGCGCTCTTTTTATTCTTGCTTCGCGGCCTCAGCTGGACCGATTGGCTCCTGGCGGGCGTCACCTTTGTCGCCCTCGCTGTCGGCGCGGAGGTCTCGACCGAAGGCTATGTACGCTCGGCCGAAGTCTATGCGGGCCGCACTTTATTCTGCATCGCGTCCGTTTATTCGCCGGACGACAGCACTCAGGCGCGTGCCGAGGAGCTGAAAAGCCTCCGCGACGCGCAGGGTGGGCGGACAGGGGCGGCAGGCCCGGGCGCGAGCCCCGGCCAGGCGGCCGGTATTGCCGTCGAGCGGCTGCGGTTCGCAAAGAGTTGCTCGCACCCGGCAATGGCGCGCGAAGACTTTCGCGGGTTCGCGCGGAGGCACGGGCTCGAGCGCTTCATCAGCGCCCACAACCTTGCCGACCTCCAATACGCGCTCATCGTCCTGGCTTTTTCCGGGTTGGTGGTCGGCGCCATCTGCTGCCTTGCAAATCCGCGCGTTGGCGGAAACGCGGGCGGAGCGGATGGAGAGACCCGCAAGGATGGCGACGCCAAGGGCACGGACGGCGCCGGCATAATTGCTGAGCTAGGCAACGCCGCCGAGGCGGAGCGCCCGGATCTTGCGCACTGGGAGCTCCAGTCGACCAGGCTCAATACGTGCCTGTACCTCGGAGCCTTGCTGCTCGGCTCGAGCCTGCTTTTCATCGGTGCCTTTTTGCGATGGCCGCAATACGCACTGATCGATCCGGCACCCTATGCCGACCACGTCAATGCGATGCTCGCTTATTACGGCTCCACATTCAGCGTGATGCTCACCGCTTTCTATATGCCCGCCGCAGCGATCCTTTCGCTCAAGGTCGGCGCGAGCTCTCGAGACAAAGCGGGAGAGACCAAGCTGCCGGAAGCGTTCCAGGGACCTCTCCAGATTCTGAAGATCGTGATCGGCCTCGGCGCAACCACCTTCGCGGGAGCGCTGCCCCAGATCATCGACATGATCGGTTAGCGGCCCTTCGGTTCAATCCCCGAGCGCCATCTCCTCCGGGGCGTGCAGCCGCAGGCGGTTGACGCGCCTCGCATCGCCTTCGGTCACCTCCAGCTTCCAGCCTGACGGATGCTCGACGATCTCGCCCGGCTGCGGGACGTGGCCGAAGAGGACCAGAGCGAGGCCGCCCAAAGTGTCGACATCCTCCTCGACGACGCCCAGCCGCGCGTCGACGGTCTCGGCAACGTCCTCGAGCTCGGCGCGCGCGTCGGCGTCCCACATGCCGCCCTCGAGCGGGATCAGCATGCCTTCGGGCTCCTAGTCATGCTCGTCCTCGATGTCGCCGACGATCTCCTCGACGACGTCCTCGATGGTCACCAGCCCCTCGGTGCCGCCGAACTCGTCGACGACGATGGCGAGGTGGACGCGCTCGGCCCGCATCCGCGCCAGCAGGTCGAGCACGCCCATCGATTCGGGCACGTAAAGCGGCGTCCGGTAGAGGATCGAGATGTCGTCGGGCGGCTCGGCGTCGCCGACCTGGAGCGCGAACACGTCCTTGAGGTGGATCATGCCGACAACCTTGTCGAGGCTGCCTTCATAGACCGGCAGCCGGCTGTGCCCGGCCTCGGCGAAGGCCGCGACCAAGGCATCGAAGCCGATGCTCGACGGGACGGCGACGATCTCGCCGCGCGGCACCGCGAGATCGTCGGCGGTGCGCTCGCCGAAATGGAGCAGATTCTTCAGCATCTGGCGCTCGACATGGGTCAGGTCGCCGACCGCGGGCCGCTCGCCCTCGCGGCTTTCGATCACCTCCTCGATCTGGTCGCGCAGCGTCGTCTCGCCGTCGTCGCCGAACAGGAAGGTCCTGAGCCCCCGCCAGAAACTGCCTCCATTTTCGGGGGCGGCGCTGTTGGTTTCGTCGGCCATCGTTTTAGGTTTGCACCTCTTCGGCTGGATAGGGATCGGAAATTCCGATGGCGGCGAGCGCGTGCCGCTCGATCTTCTCCATCGTCTCGGCGTCGGCATCCCCGGTCTCGTGATCGTAGCCGAGCAGATGCAGCGTTCCGTGAACGATGAGATGGGCGGCGTGGGTCTCGATTTCGACCCCCTTTTCCGCCGCCTCGCGCGCGCAGACGCCGAAAGCGAGGATCACGTCGCCGAGCAAAGCCTCGCCGCCGCCGCCGCCCCCGGCGATGGTGCCGATCAGAGCCGGCTCGATCATCGGGAAGGAGAGGACGTTGGTCGGCTCGTCCTTCGCCCGCCAGGCGGCGTTCAGCGCCCGAACCTCGTCATCGGAAGCGAATTTGACCGAAACCTCGAACGCCGTTTCGCTCGCGCTCAGCTTCGAAAAGCCGCTCGCCGCGACCGCCGCTCTGACGGTGCGATCGGCAAGCGCGGGCCAGTCGCCGCGACAGTCCCACTCTCCCGAAACGTCTGATTCCACCAGAATCATGCAAACAACCGAACTCGTTCGTCCCGAGCGTAGTCGAGGGGCGCACGCTCGGACTCAGTGCCCACGCCCCTCGACTTCGCTCGGGACGAACGGAGGCTGGTCGTCTGCACGATCAAGACGGAACCCTCAGCGCGGAGCATCGTCCGGCCCTTCATATGCCTC
>DASQKE010000029.1:0-2736 GCA_035630675.1 Allosphingosinicella sp. | reverse complement strand
GCTTCAGGAGCTCAAACCAATGAAGGCCCGGCGGCAACGCCGGGCCTTTTTTTTGAGGATGACCTGAGCCATCCGCGTTTGGCCTCGGTCGGCGGTTCTGGCCGACGGATTCATCGCAACGACGCGACGACGCAACGAGCGCGGAGCGCTCTGCTAACAGGGCGTTCCCGACGATGCACTGATCTGGTCCGCTTCGCGGAATCGTCGCGTCGTCGCGTCGTCGCGTTCAAAATCAGGCTCGCACAGCGAAATCGAGCTGTCGCTCGATGCGGCTAAGCCAAGTGCCTTCCGAAGAAATCGAGCGTGCGCTGCCAGGCGAGCTTCGCCGCGGCGGCGTCGTAGCGTTCGGCCGACGTGTCGTTGTGGAAGGCGTGATTGACGTTCGGGTAGACGTGCGCGTCGACCGTCTTGCCGGCGGCGGCGAGGGCGTCGCGCCCGGGGAAGCCGGTCTTGTTCACGCGCTCGTCGAGCCCGGCATAATGGAGCTGGAGCGGCGCCTGGACCTGCGCCGCGAGCGCCGGGTCGGGGGCGGGGCCGTAGAAGGACACGCCCGCGTCGAGCACCGCCCCTGCCGCCAGCGCCACCCGGTTGACCATTCCCCCGCCCCAGCAGAAGCCGACCACCCCCGCCTTGCCGTTGCTCCCGGGCAGGGATTTCATGAGGCGCAGGGTAGCGACCGCGTCCGCGGCCGTCGCGCCCAGGTCGAGCTTGCCGATCGCCTCGCGCGCGGCATCCTGATCTGCCGGGGTGCCGCCGACGGGCGACAGGAAGTCCGCCGCGACCGCCCGGTAGCCGGCGACGGCGAGCCGACGCGCAACATCCTCGGTGTGGGCGTTGAGGCCGCGATTCTCGTGGATGACGAGCACCGAGCCGAGCGGAGCGGACGGGTCGCGCGGCTCGGCCTGATAGCCTTTCATCGTCCGCCCGCCACCGACCGGCCAGCTCATCCGCCGCGTGCGGATACGGCGGTCCGTATCCGGGACGACGGCCGCGGCGGCAGGATCGGCGGCGATGCCCGCGAGGAGGGCGGAAGCGGCCGCGGCGCTTCCGGCGATCCGGGTCAGCTCCGCCATGAAAGCCCGGCGGTCCAGGCCTTCGTGGGTGTAGCGGTCGTAGAGAGCGATGGCGGCGGCGCGGAGGTTGTCCATGGTCAGGGCTCCTGGGATTCGGGACGGGATTGCTCGGGCATAAGCGCATCGTCCAGCTCGCGCGCCCGGACCGCGGCGGGACGGCTGCCGATCCGTTCGAAATATTCGACGAAGGCCGGGCGCTTGTCGATCGAGTTGAACATCATGCCCCAGCCGATCTGCGAGCCGACATAAACGTCGGCGGCGGTGAATTGGTCGCCGCAGATATAGGGTCCGGAACCGATGCAGCGCTCGAGCGCGTCGATCGTCTCCTCGAAGCTGCCATAGCCCGTCATCGCCTTCTTGTCGGCGGGGGCGAGCAGGCCGAGCGACTTGGCCGTCACCGCCGCCTCGACCGGACCGGCGGCGAAGAACAGCCAGCGATAATAGGGTCCGCGGCGCGGGTTGCCCGGCGGCGGTGCCAGCCCGGCGTCCGGGAAGGCGTCGGCGAGATAGGCGCAAATCGCGGCGCCCTCGGTCACCACCGTGTCGCCATGCTTGATCGCCGGCACCTTGCCCATCGGGTTGATGGCGAGATAGTCGGGCGCCTTCATCGTCGTGCCGTAGTCGAGAACCACCGTCTCGTAGGGATGGCCGACCTCCTCCAGCATCCAGCGGACGATCCGCCCGCGCGACATGGGGTTGGTGTAGAAGGTGAGCGTCTGCGACATTGCGGGTCCTCCCTGTCCTTCCCCCCTAGCGCTGGACCGGGGCGGCAGGAAGTCCGTCCCGGCGCCCGACGGCGAGCAGTTCGCCGACCGGTACGATCCTGAAGCCGCGTGCCTGCAGGCCCTCGATCACCAGGGGCAACGCCTCGCGCGCGGTACGATTTGAGCGGTACATGAGGTGCATGAGCAGGATCGATCCCGGCTTCGCTTCGCCGACCATGCGCCCGGCATAGGCTCGCGGATCATCGACGAGGGGCTCCTCGACGTCGATCATCACCATCTTGTAGCCGTGCCTTCGAGCCGCCGCCGGAAGCCCCCAGAGCTTCTTCCCGTAAGGCGGCCGGAAGAGGGTCGGCGGCGGTGCGCCCGCGGCGATGAGCCGGCGGTGGGTCTCGCCTATCTCCCTGTCGTAGAATCCGGCGGACCGGCCGACCATGACCTTGTGGTCGAGGCTGTGATTGGCGACCTCATGGCCCTCGGCGACGATGCGCCGGACGAGGTGCGGCCGCTCCCCGACCTCGCGGCCGATCAGGAAGAAAGTGGCTCGGGCGCCTCGGGCGCGGAGCGCAGCAAGCGCAATCTCGACGCCCTGATCGGTGGGTCCGTCGTCGAAGGTCAGGGCGACCATCTGCTTGTCGGTCTCGACCCGGCAGATCATCTCGCCGACCAGAGCGAAGCAGCGCGCCCGGCTGACTGCCCAAAGGCCGGCGCCCAGCGCCAGGATGAGGATGAGGGCCACCGCGATCCAGCGGAGCCGCCGTTCGCGCCATGTCGCACTCACCATCCCAGCCCCCTCAGGTTAGAGAGAGCCCCGATAACCTCACTCCCGCGAAAGCGGGAGTCCAGTCGCCGTTCGTGTCGGTTAAGACGCCGGATGGATTCCCGCTTTCGCGGGAATGACGGGGAGGGTGGCTGCCCTCCCCGGATCACATTACGCCTGC
>DASQKE010000028.1:0-8887 GCA_035630675.1 Allosphingosinicella sp. | reverse complement strand
TGCCCTGGGTCAGCACGGCGGCGCTGCGCCCGCTCGTCCTCCAGGCCATCGCCCATTGGGAGGCGAATACGAACATCCGTTTCGTCGAGCGCACGACTGCCAATCAGGGCGATCATCTCAACTGGATCTCGTTCGAGGCCCGCGACGGCTGCTGGTCGTCGGTCGGCATGCAGGGCGGAATGCAGGTGATCTCGCTCGGCGCCGGCTGCGGCTTCGGCGCCGCGGTGCACGAGATCGGCCACGCGGTCGGCCTGTGGCACGAGCAGAGCCGCGAAGACCGCGATCGCAACGTCAGAATCGTCTGGGCCAACATTCAGCAAGGCCGCGAGCATAATTTCAACCAGCACATCACCGACGGCGACGATATCGGAGCCTATGATTTCGGCTCGATCATGCATTATGGCGGGACCGCGTTCACCCGCAACGGCCAGGCGACCATCGTGCCGCTCGGCGGTCAGGCGATCGGGCAGAGAAGCGGCCTCAGCCCCGGCGACATCGCCGCGGTGCGCGCCATGTACCCCCAGCTCGAGCCCTCGCGCTCGTGGCGCGGCACCCAATTTTCGGGAAATGTGCCGGCGAACGGGACCAGCACCTCGTTCACGCACAGCTGGCCGTCTCACTGGTTCGTCGTCTGGACGGTCGTGCCGACGGCGCCGCCGGTGGACGGGCCCGCACAGCTCGAGCTGACGGTGCGGATCACCCGCCAGGCCGACGCGCTGGTCAAATATTTCCTGACGGTGAAGAATCTGAGCGGCCAGCCGGTCTCGTTCGAGGCACGGTACGAAGTGCTGGGCTGGAGCCGCAATTTTTCGTGACAGGCTCGAGGAGGCAGCCGTGGTTCGGATCGTGATCGAAACGGATGAGCGCGGGCCCGATGCGGCGCAATTGTCGATCGTGCCGCAGGGACATGGGCAATCGTCGCCGGTTCCCGAAGCCGAAGACGGCGGCGCGGCGGGCGATGGAGTCTCATTCGCCGCGAGCTCCAGCACTTCGGGCGAGCAGGACGCCGGGGGACCCCCGGACTGGCTGCGCGACGCGATCGCCAAGGCGGAAGCGTCTGCAGACAGTGGGACGGCCGCCGGAGATGCTTCATTCGGCGGGGAGGCTGCCGACGGCGGCGCCGGGCTGACCTACGCCTCTGACCACGAGGAGAGCTGAGATGCGCTTCGGAGTGCAGTTCAATGGGAGCATTGCCTCCGGCCAGACCCGTCGGTGGTTCACGCACAGCTGGAATCCCGCGCACAATGTCGTATGGATGATGGTGCCGACGGGGCCGGCCGTCGACGGGCCCGCCCAGATCGAGTGGAAGGTTCAGACGACACGGCAGGCGGCCAATCTGGTGAAGTGGTGGATCGAGGTGAGGAACGTGACCAACGTTTCAGTGAATTTCGAGGCCCGCTACGCCATCTTGAACGGGTAGGGCTTTTGGGCGGTGCGCAGGCGAGCGTGAAGGGACAGGCGATCCTGCCGGATGCCGTCCCGGCCGGAGCGCATCTGTTGCGCGTGCGTATCGAGGACGTCAGCCGCGCCGATGCCGCCGCCGCCACCGCCGGAGAGGTCGAAATCGCGCTCGCCGGCCCCTTGCCGCCGGGTGCCACGATTCCCTTCGAGGTTCCCGTCGGCACGGTGGACCCGAAAGCACGTTATTCGGTGCGGGTGCACCTCGACTGTCACGGCACCGGTGAAATCGAGAGCGGCGACCTGATCTCGACCCAATCCTACCCCGTGCTGACTCTGGGTGCGCCCGCCACGGTCGAGGTGCGCTTGCAGCGCGCCTAGCCGTTTGCGAGGTCGAGCCAAACCGGGGCGTGGTCGCTGGCGCCCTGGCGGGCGCGGGCATCCTTGTCGACGCCGGCTGCTTCGAGGCGGGCGAGCGCCTGCGCGTTGAGCAGGAAATGGTCGATGCGGATGCCGGCGTTGCGGGCGAAGGCGTTGCGCCAATAGTCCCAGAAGGTGAAGATGGTCTCGTCCGGGTGGAGATGGCGGACGGCGTCGGTCCAGCCCTGGCCAAGCAGGCGCCGGTAGAGCGCCCGCGGCTCGGGCTGGAACAAGGCGTCGTCGAGCCAGCGCTCGGGCTTGTACGCGTCCTTGTCCTCGGGAATGACGTTATAGTCGCCGGCGAGGACGACCGGGCAATCGACGTCGCGCAGCTCACCGGCATGATCGATCAGCCGCTCCAGCCAGCCCAGCTTGTAGTCGAACTTGGCCGTGCCGATCGGATTGCCGTTGGGCGCGTAGAGGCAGCCGATCAGAACGCCGTCCACGGCCGCTTCGATATAGCGCGCCTGCTCGTCCTCCTCCTCGCCGGGGAGGCGGCGGCGCGTCTCGACCGGGTCGCGGCCCTTGGCGAGGATGGCGACGCCGTTCCAGCGGCTCTGCCCCTGCCAGATCGCGCCATAGCCGGCCTTGGCGATCGCCTGTTGCGGAAACTTCTCCTGCGGCGCCTTGAGCTCCTGGAGGCAGACGACGTCCGGCTGCGCTTCGCCCAGCCAGTCGAGCAGCAAGGCGAGGCGTCCGTTGACGCCGTTGACGTTGAAGGTCGCGATCCTCATCGCGCGCCAACGCGGCAGCGTGCGATTAGTTTGCCCGGGATGTGCCGGAGCGGCCGCCTATTCGGAGCCGGCTTCTTCGGCGCTTTCCGGACCGTTTTCACCGTCGGTCGCGCCGGCCTGATCGTAATACCAGGCTTCGACGGGCCCGGAGAGCTTGATCGTGATCGGCTGGCCGTGGCGGTCGAGGGCCTTGCCGGCGGCGACCCGGATCCAGCCCTCGCTCATGCAATATTCCTCGACGTCGGTGCGCTCCCGGTCCTTGAAGCGGATGCCGACGCCGCGCTGCAGCACGTCGCGCTCGAAATGCGGGCTCTTCGGGTTGATCGACAGGCGGTCTGGCGGTGTATCGGCCATCACATCCTCGCTTCGCGGGCGATCCACTCGTCGACCAGCTCGCCGAGGATGTCGAGCGGGACGGCGCCGTTTTCGAGCACCACCGCATGGAAGTCGCGGATGTCGAAACGATCGCCGAGAACCTGGCGCGCGCGGTCGCGCAGCTCGAGGATTCTCAACTGCCCGATCATGTAGCTGGTCGCCTGGCCCGGATTGTTGAAGTAGCGCTCCACCTCCTTGGCCGCGTCGCGCTCGGAGAGCAGGCCGTTCTCCCGGAAATAGTCGATCGCCCGCTCGCGGGTCCAGCGCTGCGAGTGGATGCCGGTATCGACGACGAGCCGGATCGCGCGCCAGAGCGCGGTCGAATGCATGCCGAACAGCGAATAGGGATCCTGGTAAAAGCCCATTTCCTGGCCGAGCTGCTCCGAATAGAGGCCCCAGCCTTCCGAATAGGCGCCGTAGCCGCCGAAGCGGCGGAATTTCGGGACGTTGGGCAGCTCCTGCGCGAGCGCGATCTGGAAGTGATGGCCCGGCGCCCCCTCATGATAGGAGATCGCCTCGGTCTGCGGCCGCAGGACCTGGTTCATGTCGGCGAGGTTGACGTAATAGATGCCCGGCCGCGAGCCGTCCGCCGACGGGCTGTTGTAGAAGGCGACCGCCGCCGTCTCCTGGCGCCAGGTCTCGACCGCGCGGACCTCGAGCGGCGCGCGCGGCAGGCGGCGGAAGAAGCGCGGCGCCGCCGCCATCACCTGGGCGATGAAGCGGCGCGCGTCGGCGAGATATTGCTGCCGGCCTTCGTCGGTGTTCGGATATTTGAACTGCTGGCCGCTGTTGATGTGGTCGAAAAACTGGCGGAGCGTGCCGGAGAAGCCGACGCGGCTCTTGATCCGCTCCATCTCGCCGTGGATGCGGGCCACCTGCTGGAGGCCGATCTGGTGGATCTGGTCGGCGGTGAGATCGGTGGTCGTCGAATTCTGGATGCGGTTGGAATAATAATCGGCGCCCTGCGGCAGGCTCCAGGCGCCGTTGTTGGCGGTCGCGCGCGGCTCGATCGCGTCCAGAGTCTCGAGCATGGTCGCATAGCCGCGGCGGAAGGGGCCGGTGAGCGCGGCGCGGGCATCGGCGATCAAGCGCGCCTTTACCGCGTCGTCGGCCTGGAGGCGGCCGACCTTGGCCTTGAAATCGGCAAAGACGGCGCTGTCGTTTCCGTCGCCGAACGGCGCGCCGGTGAGGACGCGGCGCGCATCGGCGCGCACCGGCGTGAAATTGAAGCGCGGCGGGACGATGCCCATCTCGGTCTGCCGGCGCATGTTGGCCGATATCTCGTTCATCACCCGCTCGACCTCGCGCAGCCGCGAGACATAGGCGTCGGCGTCCTCGACCGTGTCGATGCGGTGGTTGTTGATCAGGAAGACCGGGATCGAGCCCATCGGGCTGCCGTTGGTGGTCGCCGGGAAGCCGTGCCAGCGCCAAGCGAAATTATTGCGATTGTTCTCGACCTGCTCCTCGAACATCCGGAAGCTGAGGCGGCCGGCGGGGGTCAGCCGCGCCGGATCGAACTCGGCGCGCAGGCGCACGAGCTGCGCCTCGGAGAGCGCGAGCTGCTGCTGGCGAGCGGCGTCGGTAAAGTCGTTGAGCCGGTGGTAGAGCCGCTTCGACCCGAGGGTGGTCAGGAATTGCGGGTTGGTCGCGATCGCCTCCTCGAACGCCGCATCGAGAAAGGCGTTGAGCCGCGCTTCCTCGGCTTGGGCGGTGGCGGGGGCGGCGGCCGTGGCGTCGGCGCCCTGCTGCTGGGTCGCGGAGCAGGCGGCGGTGGCGAGGAGCAGGGTGGCGAGCGGGAGGCGAAGCTTCATGGCGCGGCTGGTCCTTCGATGCTGCCGCGTAACTAGCGGAACTCTATCGTGCGTCTAGCCCCGGCCGCTTGGTTTTCCCACCAGATCGCCGTCGCGGCTGCCGTATCGCCTCCAGCACGAGGAACGCTGCCGAAGCAAGCAGAACGACCGTCAACGTGTAAAACCAACCTAGTCGCTCGTGACGGAAGATAAGCTGATCGCGGGGCCAGATGGTTTCAGTTTTCCCGCCCGAGTCTTCAATTAGCTCGGCACAAGTGCTCCTCTCCCTGCGAGAGTAAGCGGCCGCGTCGGGCAGCATGCTCCAGCCGACGACGAGTCTTCCGCGACGGGCATATTCGCAGGACCAATTGAGCGATTTCGCGCGGTAGTCCGACAACGCGACGAGCCCTCCCACCACCGAGGAAACGGCAAGCAGAGAAAGAACCCACACCCGCAGCTTAAGACAACGAGCGCCGATCCAGAACAGGCCGATCCCGAATGTGACCAGAAACTGCGCAAGAGGCGCCCAGCTGTCACTACCGGCCGACGGGGACAGCGCAGGCGGCTCCGCTACGAAGGGAGCGACAAGGCCAAGCAGCCATACCGCAATCTGTGCGAACCCCAGCCACAGTTCTTGCCCCTTGAATTTCATCATGTGCTCTCAGGGCACCGTTACGAAAAAGCTCTCCGAGGGACTGCCGGTAATTCCGACCCGGTACGGACCCAACCTCGTTTCGGCGGTCCCGTGCACGAAGACGAACTCATACCGGCCCGGATCTACGCTGTCGCGTGCGGGACTTGATTCCGACCGCAGGAAGTTCGGGGTTCCACCTCTCCAGCGATAAGGGACGAGCCCCACACGATATCCGTTCACCGTACGCCCATCCCGCTGCGTTACGACGCTGAGTTGGACCTGATAGCCAGCAGGCTCCGCGGCGAGGTGGATAACGCGCGTTTCCAGGTCACCTTCGACCGCTTCGAGCAGGCTTTCCCGCTCGCGGGCGTCTGTCGTTCCCGCAGCCGTGCGGAGCAGCTCCGCATTTCGCTGTACTCCAATTATGTAGGTCTGCGGTGGCTGGTCCGTCCGTTCGCCGATTAGTTCTTCGAGCCGTGTAGTTAGAACTGCTATACGATCAGATCTGTTATTCAAATAATAGTATCTGTAATAAGTGCCGTATTCGCCTGAGATCGTGACTGGCCGTGTCATCGCACCTAGCGACTCGTTCGCAGGCGCGGGAGGAGATGGTCTGGAAGGTGGTGCAGCGGATGCATTTGCGGCTGAGCGCAGTTCAGAAATCGCAGCGTCAATGGTTTGCCCTTGCGCTTGGGGCGCCAGCAGCGAGGTAAGCGACCCCAAGAACAGGACTGTCAGCCGACAGGCCGGTATCTTCATACGGCGCCCCTTTCTGTCTCCGAAAGTTTACTGGGATCCAGCGCGCAAGTCGAGCTAGTTTACCGATCGCGCATCCAGCAGGGGTCCCAGTCCGGCTCCGGGCCGAAGCGCGCGGCGAGGAAATCGACCAAGGCGCGGACGCGGGCGGTGGTGGCGCGGCCGGGCGGCATGACGACATGGACGCCGCCTTCTTCGAGCGGATAATCGCGCAGGATCACTTCGCAGGTCCCGTCCTCGATCGCCGGCGCGGCGATGAAGCTCGGCAGGATGCAGATGCCGAGCCCGGCGACCGCAGCGGCGCGCAGCATCTCGCCATTGTCGGTCCGGAGCCGGGGGCGGACGCGGACCTGCTCCCAGCCCCCGGCGATGCGAAAGCGCCATTGTTCGGACGGTCCGGCGTTGGCGTAGAGAAGCAAATCGTGCTGGTTGAGGTCGCGCGGATGCGCGGGCCGGCCGCGCGCGTCGAGATAAGAAGGGGCGGCCAGGACGAGGGCGCGGAGCGGCGCGATCGTCCTGGCGATCAGCGCGGAATCCTCGAGGTTGCCGAGCCGGACCGCGAGATCGAAGCCGCCGGCGACGAGGTCCACTTTCCGGTCCTCGAACGCGATGTCGAGCTCCACCTTCGGGTGCAGCTTCGCGAAGTCCGCGAGCGCCGGCGCGAGATATTGGGTGCCGAACGAGAGCGGCCCGGCGATCCGGATCGGCCCCGCGATCTGGGTGACCGCGTCCGCCACCACCTCGCGCGCCGCCTCGAGCTCGGCGAGGATGTTGGCGGCGCGGGCGAAATAGGCCTCGCCGGTCACGGTCGGCCGGGCGCCGGTGGCGCTGCGGGTGAGGAGCCTCGCGCCCAATTGGCGCTCGAGCCGCGCCACACGGCGGCTGACGATCGACTTCGACATCCCCATGCGCTCGGCCGCGCGGCTGAAGGCGCCCGTCTCGGCCACCCGGACGAAGGCGAGGACATCGAGCAGATCGACCGAAGAGCGTTGCATCCCCACGCCACCTAGGATCCCGGACAGCCATCCGCAACCTAACCGGCAATTCGCATTCTCTAGGTCCTCAGCGATAATCGTTTCGGACCCGCCAGTTTTTTATTGTTTGTCTTGAACATTTCGCTTAATGTGCGTCAAGTGTCGAGTCGCGCAGTACGCGGGCGCCATCAAGTAATCTCCTGTAACTTGTTTGCGGCCCGTCCGGCGGAACATTGGGGCAGACCGCAATCAGCACACGGAATTGGGCCATGCGGCTGTCCACAGTCCTGGACGTTGTCTTCCAGTGGCTCGGCCGCCTGGCGTTCTGGACTGTCCCTCGTTCGAAGGAGGCTCCGATGCCCAGCAAGACGCCGTCGCCCAAGGAGGCCGAGACGGCCGCGAGAGCGCGCTTCGCGCAAATCAGCAATCCCGAAGTTTCGTTCGCACAGTTCCAGTCGCTCGACCGGACCGAGGTGCAGCGGCAGGCTGCTCTCGCGGCCGGGGCGGCGCTGCCCTACCGGCGCGGGCTCGCGACTATGACTCCATGCGGCGGCGGGGACTTCGAGACCGCCATCGACCTCAACGAATGGCAGGGCGCCTACGGGACGCTCCAGCAGATGGCGGCCGCCGGGAGCCCGGACCCATTTGTCAACTTCACCGGGGGCATTTTCGAGGGCGCGGACACCCTTGGCACCTCGCATCAGACATGGGTTCCCGCCGGGACGGATTCCAAGGTCACCATCCCGCAGACCGCGCCGGGCTCGAACGGCGCGGTGCGAATCGGCAACGCAGTGAATGGATTTGGCGTCGACCTGCTGTCGAAGACCTTCGTCGTCACATCCGCGCAAAAGATCATCAAGTTCTGGTATGCGATGGTCCTGCAGAATCCGGACCCTCAGTCTCATCCTCCCTCGGACCAGCCCTATTTCTGGGTTCGCGTGACCGACACTTCGACCGGAGCGGTCATCCCCGGCGCGGCCGACCTTGGCGGCGGTATCGACAAGGTCGTGGCCGATCGGACGAACCCCTTCTTCCAGGCCACCACCAGCGGGGAAATCATCGTCTACAAGGACTGGACCTGCGCGCAGATCAACCTCAGCGCCCAGGTCGGCAAGCAGGTGACGGTGGAATTCGTCACCGCGGATTGCGGCCAGGGCGGACATTGGGGCTATGCCTATATCGACAATTTCTGCGGCACCTGCGCTGGTTCGCCTACCGGCGACTTCAACTTCGACGCCGGTGCCAGCTCCGGTTGCGGAAAGGGCAAATTGTGTTTCGATTATACACTTCCGACCGCGGGGCGCCCCGGCGCGACGCAGACGGGCACCCTCGAGATCAAGCTGGAAATACTACAGAACGGGGCGGTCGTGGACACGCAGACCAGCCCTGTCCTGACGAGCGGAACGAGTCATTGCTTCGACATCGATCCCGCCGCCATCGCGGGGCTCGACCCGGCCCTCGATGGCTTCGACCTCGTGGCGACCGGCGATTTCAAGATCGGGACGACCAGCCTGGCGCCGCTCAGCGTCGGCGCCGCTCCAAACGGTGTGCGGGATGGGTCCAACAACGACTATCAGATCGCCTGTCAGGCAAGCCAGGCGTTTAGCTATGCGGTGAAGTTCGTCTGCGGCACGCAGCCTGCGTGCGACTGCGCCTGCGCGCCGGTGCGGCCGGGCTCCTATGCCACCGAGATAAACATCTACAACCACACCGACCAACCGGCCGAGATCGTCAAATATGTCATTCCGGTGGTGTTCGGCGGAGCGGCGACGGGACGGGAGCCTCGGACCGTGACGGCGCGGGCCG
>DASQKE010000027.1:0-25170 GCA_035630675.1 Allosphingosinicella sp. | reverse complement strand
TGAAGCAGGCCTATCTGCTCACCGCCGAGCGCTCGGTCGAAATGATCGAGAAGGCGGAGGGACTCGACGAGGCGACCCGCACCAAGGTCGAGTTCTTCACCCGCCAATATCTGAACGCGATCTCGCCGGCCAATTTCGCCTTCACCAACCCCGAGGCGATCCGCCGAGCGATCGACACCGGCTCGATCAGCCTGCTCTCGGGGCTCGCCAATCTGCTCGCCGACGCCGCCGAAGCGCCCGGCATCGTCCGGCGCCGGACCGGCGAGGAGTTCGAGCTCGGCGTCACCATCGCCGCGACACCGGGCAGCGTCGTCTTTCAGAACGAGTTGATGCAGCTCATCCAATATGCGCCGACGACGCAGGAGGTGTGGCGCAAGCCGGTCCTCTACGTCCCGCCCTTGGTCAACAAATATTACCTCCTCGACCTCCAGCCGAAATCGAGCCTGATCCGCTGGCTGGTCGAGCAGGGCCACAATGTCTTCGTCATCTCATGGGTCAATCCCGGGCCCGAGCTCGCCGACATGGACATGGCGGACTATATCAAGCTCGGCCCCGTCGCCGCGCTCGATGCGATCGAGCAGGCGACCGGCGAGCGCGAGGCCGATTTGTTCGGCTTCTGCATGGGCGGCACCCTGGTGGGCATGACGCTGGCTTACCTCGCCGCCAAAGGCGAAGGCGCGCGCGTCGCCTCGGCGACCACCATCGGCTCGCTGTTCGACTTCACCAGCCTCGGCCAATGGTCGACCTTCTCCGAGCCCGAGCAGATCCGGGCGATGGAGCGCCACCTCACCCACAAGGGCTTCATGGCCGCGCAGGACCTCCAGGCCCTGTTCTCGGCGGTGCGCGCCAACGACCTCATCTGGTCGTCGGTGGTGAACCATTATCTGATGGACAAGGAGGCGCCGCCTTCCGACATCCTCTATTGGTTCGCCGACGGCGCCCACATCCCGCGCGCCTTCCTGTTGAGCTACGCCCAGCAATTGCTGCGCGACAATAAGCTGAAGGACCCGGGCGGCGTCGTTCTCGACGGCGTCCCGCTCGACCTCGGCGCGGTGAAGACGCCCTTGCTCGCGATCAGCCTCAAGGACGACCATGTCAGCGCCTGGGAAGCAACCTATGACGGCGCGCGCCTGTTCGGCGGCGAAATCGCGTTCCTGCTCGGCGGCTCGGGTCACAATGCCGGCGTGATCAACCCGCCGTCGGCCAACAAGCACGGTTTTTGGACCGGCGACGCGCTTCCCGAGACTGCCACCGACTGGTTCGAGGGCGCGACGAGGAATGAAGGCAGCTGGTGGCCGCACTGGCAGAGCTGGCTGAGCCAAGGCGGGAAGGCCGACAAGGTTCCCGCCCGCGTCCCCGGCGACGGCGCGCTGGACGTGCTCGAGCCGGCGCCGGGCAGCTACGTCCGCAACTGCGGCTAATCGGTCGGCGACAAAGCCCGCGCCGCTGCGTTACAAGCGCGCATGAAAAAATCCGCCAACGAGCTGATGCAGGAGATCGCCTTCGCCGCCGTCATCGACGCGGTGATGGCGCTGAAGGCGGCGTCGAAGGGCCTGCCCAACAATCTGCTGCGCGACCTCAACGCGATCCACGCCAACACCACGTTCGCCGACCTCGCGCCCGAGCTCCAGGCGGCGATCGCGGCGAGCGCGCGCGCGGGCTTCGGACGGCTGATGAAGGAAGGCTATACCGTCGCGCCCGCCGACAGCGTCCAGCCGCCGCGCCCCGACCGGCCGCACCGACCGGACCGCCCCCATCGGCCGGACAGGCCCCATCGCCCCGATCGCCCGCACGGTCCGCGCCCGCCGCGGCGCGACGGCCCGGGCGGCAGCCCGGCCGGCCGCGGCGGCGGACCCAAGCGCCCCCGCTGAGGGCGGCTGCCCCTCTCGCGCGCAAGCTGCTATACCCGGTGCCGGGGGGTACATCGACATGATCAAGAGGTTCCGGCTCGCCGCCTTTCTGGGCGTCGCTCTTTCGGCGGCCGTGGCAGCGCAGGCGCCGGTGCCGATCGAATATCCCATTCCCTGGGCGCCGGCCGGCAAAACGGGCCGCCCGCTCCATTGCGGCCATCACGGGGACGGCTGCGTCGATCCTTCGCGCCAGGCCGGCTCGACCCACGAGATCGTCTATGACGAGCGGCGGCGGGAGTTCTGGATCAGCGGACAGAATTGGGACTCGCTCGCCCGCGTCCGGCCCGACGGGACGATGCGCCTCCAGCTGACCCCCGCCGGGAGCGGGCCGCACGGCCTCGACTTCGACGGCGAGGGCCGGCTCTGGGTGACGCTCGAATTCCTCGGCCGCATCCGCGCCGTCGATCCGGCGACCGGCCGGACCCTCGCCGAGCACGACGTGCGGGTCCATTGCCGCGGCTGCGCCCAGCCGCTCAACACCCGGCCGCACGGTCTCGGCATCGGGCCGGATCGCCGGACGATCTGGTTCACCGGCAAGACTACCGGCACGATCGGGCGCCTCAGCCCGTCCGGGCGGGTCGCGCACTTCCAGCTGCCGACCGTCGGCAGCGTGCCGATCTACATCCGGGCCGGGCCGGACGGGAACATGTGGGTGACCGAGCTGCTCGGCAACCAGATCGCGCGGGTGACCCCGGACGGTGCGATCACCGAATTCCGCATCCCGACGCCCAACAGCCGCCCGATCGCGATCGTGCCGGGGCCGGACGGCGCGATGTGGTTCAGCGAGGAGGCGGGCAGCAAGATCGGGCGGATCGACCGGGACGGCAACATCGTCGAGTTCCCGGTCCCGCGCATGCAGCCCAACGCCATCCTCGCCGGGCTCGCCTTCGACGCCGACGGCAATCTCTGGGTCCAGCAATATGCGGACATCAACAATCCGCTGCCCGGGCCGCCGCCGGCCGACCATCTCGTCCGGATCGACGCCGACGCGCTGCGGGCCGGGCCGGCAGGCCTCACTCCCGCGCATTTCGCCTTCCATCCGGTCCCGAGCCGGCAGACGGTGATGCACCGCATCATCGCCGCCGACGGCGCGATGTGGTTCACCGAAATGCACGCCGACCGCGTCGGCCTCCTCCGCCTCCCGCCGCGCTGAGCTTCAGGCTGGGCAGCTCCATGTGCCCTCGAGCTCGAGGACGTTGTTTTCCGATTGGCGGCGGTCGGTCAGGACCAGACTGGCGGGCCAGCTTGTCGTCGCCTCGACCGCGGCGTCGGGATCGGCGAGTCGGCCGACGCTGATGGCGTAGCGCTCGCTCGCCCAGAAACCCCCGGTCGGTCCGGTCGGGCCGTTCGGCAAGGCGTGGACGAGCCCCCCGCCGACCTTGGCCAGCGAGCCCTGCGCGACCGAGACGAACAGCACACCGCCACGCTGAGAGAATTCGCAGCCCGGTCCGCCCGCCAGCGCGGTGCCGATCTCCTCGCGGCTCAGCGCGATCAGGACAGGGGCCGCCGGGCCCTTTTCCTTCGGCTCGTCGCGGGCGACGGCCACATTCTCGATGGTCTCGGCCAGCTGCTGGTTGTTGAGCTCAGGCTCGTCGCCGCCGCAGCTCGCGAGAGCGAGCAGGCAGCACAGGACGGCGAGGCGGCGCCTGCTCCGCATCAATAGCCCATCAAGGCGAGCACTTCGCGGCGGCTGCGCTCGTCCCGGCGGAAGGTGCCCATCATCCGGCTGGTGGTCATCATCACGCCGGGCGTGGTGACGCCGCGCGCGGTCATGCAGGCGTGGCTCGCCTCGACGACGACGGCGACGCCCTGCGGCTTCAGATGCTGCCAGACGCAATCAGCGACCTGGGCGGTCAGGCGCTCCTGGACCTGCAGGCGCCGCGCGTAGCCGTGGAGCACGCGCGCCAGCTTCGAAATGCCGACCACCCGGTCGCCCGGCAGATAGGCGATCGCCGCCTTGCCGATGATCGGCGCGAGATGATGCTCGCAATGCGACTGGAACGGAATGTCCTTCAGCAGCACGATCTCGTCATAGCCGCCGACCTCCTCGAAGGTGCGGCTGAGATGGAGGGCCGGGTCCTCCGCATAGCCGCTCGCATATTCGCGCCAGGCGCGGGCGACGCGCCGCGGCGTGTCGCGCAGCCCCTCGCGGTCGGGATCGTCGCCGGCCCAGCGGATCAGGGTGCGGACCGCTTCCCGGACTTCGTCGGGCACGGCGGTCGGCGGCTCCGGCGAGACCAGGTTGCCGTCCTTGGGAGAAGAGTCGGTCATCGCCGCCGCGTGACACCGTCGCCGATATTTTGCAATGCGGCGGAGACGGTCGAAAGGAGGATCCGTGCCCGAGCGCGTTCTGCACAGCCGCCTTGCCGCCGCCGTCTTCGCGGGCGTTTTGATCATCGGTCTCGTCGCGGCTTCACTGCTCCTGCGACCGCCGGACGAATCCGGCTGCCAGGCATTCGCCGCGCCGGGCAACGAAGTCTGGCTGGGGCTCGGCCAGTCCAATGCGGCCAATTTCACGCAGGACCGCGGCAAAGCCGTTGCCGCGGTCGGCGCGTACGACGGCCGGCGCTGCAGAACCGCCCGCGATCCGCTGCCCGGGGCCGACGGCGATGGCGGGTCGCTGTGGACGCCGCTGGCGCAGGCTTGGGTTTCCGAACGACGCGCGGCGCGAGTGCTGATCACAGTGACGGCGCTCTCTGCCACGTCGATCGCCGACTGGCAGCCGGGCGGAGAGCTTCATCGCCGCGCACTCGCGCGGATCGATGCGCTTGCAAGGCGCGGCCTGACCGTCACCCGCATCCTCTGGGTCCAGGGCGAGGCGGACGCGATCCTCGGGACTGCCGGCGCGGACTATGAACGGCGCCTCCGCGCCGCCCTCGAGCCGCTGCATCGCGCGAGCGGTGCGCCGGTCTACATCGCTCGCGTCGGCCGTTGCGGCGACGCGTTCAGCCCCGCCGTCCGTGCAGCGCAAGACAGCATGATCGCCAGCCGCAACTGGGCGCGCCCGGGTCCCGATCTCGACCTGATCGGCCCGGCGGACCGCCACGAACGCTGTCATTTCGCGCGCAGCGGCCAGCGTCGGGCGGTGGCCCTGTGGCTCGACGCGCTGCGCGGCAACCAGGATTTAAGGCCGACACCCTAGACGGAGCCGGTGACGATCGAATCCACACCGGCGGCGGCGACGCGGATCACCGATCTCGACGCGCTGCGCGGCCTCGCGGCGCTCGCCGTCGTTCTGTTCCATTACACCGTCCGCTTCGGCGAGCTTTACGGCCAGGGCGCCGCACCTTTCATTGCCGTCCCCTGGGGCCATTACGGGGTCCAGCTCTTCTTCGGGATCAGCGGCTTCGTCATCTTCATGACGCTCGATCGGACCGCTTCGCTGCTCGATTTCGCGGTCTCGCGGGCGTCGCGGCTTTATCCCGCTTACTGGACGGCGATCCTGCTGACGAGCGCCGCGGTGGCGCTCGCCGGGATGAGCGAGCTCGCGCTCTCGCCCGCCGACACGGCCGCCAATTTCACCATGATGCAGGGTTTCGTCGGCCTGCCTTCGGTCGACGGCGTCTATTGGACGCTGTCGGTCGAGCTGGCCTTCTATCTGGCGATGGCGGCTTTGTGGCAGCTGCGCCTGCTGGGGAGGATCGAGACGGTGCTGCTCGCCTGGTTGGCGCTGAGGTGGATCTGGACCTTTGCCCCGGTCGTGGTCGGCGTCGAACCGTCCTGGCTGCTCGGCGCGCTGCTCGTCCAGGAGCATATCCCCTTCTTCGCGCTCGGTATCGCGGCGTTCCGGCTCAAGTCCCGCCCGAACGCGCGGCCTGCCTGGCTCGTCGTCGCGGCCGCATTGGCCACGGTCGCCGCCTGCGACGGCGGCGCGCACCTTGTCGTGGCCGCGCTGAGCGCGGCCGCTTTGCTGCTGGTCGCGTTGCGCGGCGTGCGGCTGCTGCGCGCCGCGCCCTTGGTCTGGCTCGGAGCAATTTCCTACAGCCTCTATCTGCTGCATCAGTTCATCGGCTACGCGCTGCTACTGAGCCTCGACGCTGCGGGCGTGAATGCGACGGTGGCGGTCCTGCTGACGCTCGGCACCGTGCTGGCGCTTGCCGCCGCCGTCACTTTCCGGGTGGAGCGGCCCGCTTTGCGCGCCATCCGCGACCGCTACCGCCGCCCCGCCCGGACGCCGGCCGTCGCCGCGTAAATACGTGTTGCCTTGCCGACACGGGAAGGCGCATACTCTAGAAGTTCAGGCCCAGCCGGACTCCGATCGTTCGCGGCTGACTGACGAAGTCGTAGATTCTCGGGCCGATCGCGGTGGCGCCGGTCGGATCGCCGCAGACGAGCTCGTTGCACTGGATCCCGCTGCCGAGCCTGCCGCGCCGATCCAGGAGGTTGCGCGCGAAGATCTGGAACGACCAGCCGTCAGTCTCCACGCCGGCATTGAGGTCGACGATGCCGAAGCTTGGAAGATCGCCATAGATTGCGCGCTGGACGAGCCGCAGGTCGCGGGTGCGGCGGCCTTCGTACGAAGCCGCGGCCTGGACGTGCCCGCGCATCGTTCCGACTGGGAATTCGTAGCGGATTCGAGCATTGCCCTTGAATCGTGCGGTGATCGGCAGGCGCGTTCCGGCGGGGGCAAGCAGCGCGTTCGGTTCGCCTGCTGCGCCGGGCGTCGTACAATCGAATTCGGAATTGGCGATGAGGCAGAAATCCTCCGTGATCTCGGCATCGTTGTAGGAGGCGCCGAGACTGATGCTGAGACCTTGAGCCGGCCGCGCCGAAACGTCGATCTCGGCGCCTCTAATCCGGGCGTTGCCGGCGTTCCTGATTTCGGTGAGGCCGTTCGCGCCGAGAAAGGACAATTGGATATTGTCCCAATTGAGCTGGTAGATCGATCCGTTGACGGTCAGGCGACGGTCCATCCACTGAGTCTTGAAGCCGAGCTCGTAATTGTTGATGAAATCCGCTCCGTAAGGAGGCAGCGTGCCGCGCCGGTTGATGCCGCCCGGCCTGAACCCGCGCGACCAGGTCGCATAGACGAGATGGTCGTCGGTGAACCGGTAGGTAAGGTTGAGGCGGTGGATGAAGCCGGTGTCGGAGGTCGCCTTGTCGAGATTGGTGCAGGGCGAGCCCTCGACCACCGCCGGTGCGAAGCAGGCGGCGACACCGGTGCGGCTCGAATAGCCGGCGCTGTAGCCGAAGAAGCCCACCAGCGAATTGTTGTAATGGTAGATCCGGCCGCCGCCGGTCAGGGTCAGCTGCGGCACGATGTCCCATGCGAGCTCCCCGAACAGGGCGTAGTCGCGGTCGACACGCAATTGCTGGGTGAGCCAGATATTGCTGTCCGTGCCAGGGACGGTGAGGGTGTCGGCAATGTCGTCGATGATGTAATTCTGCTCGATATCGTGCTGCTGGCGCTGGTAGAAGGCGCCGGCGAGCAGCCTCACGGGGCGGCTGGCCTCCGAGGCGAGGCGCAGCTCATGGCTCTGTCGGCGGAAGCGGTCGTCGAACACGATATACTGGTTCGGATTCACCAGATCGCCGGCATTGTCGTAGAAATAGGCGCCGTAGCCGGCCAAAGCGTCGTAGAAATAGGCATAGTCGACATAATCCGACCGCCCATCGATCTCGCGGGCGAGGTATGCTCCGGAATAAGTGAGGTCGAAGCTGCCGATCCTGCCCTGGATGGTGAGCGCGGCCTGGACCCAGCGGTCGTTGGTCCGCTCGGCGTTGAACTGCGCGGTCTGCAGCGGGTCGAGCCCCCGTTCCTGGGCGAAGGAGCCGTTGGCGATCTGGCGCTGCCCCATGATCTGCGGAGTCACCGTCCAATTGTCGTCCAGCTCGATCCGCAGCGCGGCGCGCGCGCCGTAGGTGTCGACGTCGTTATAATCCTCCTCGACCAGATCGGCGTTGGAGAAGCTGATTCCCGATGTCGGAAAATTGAGAGTCGCCGCGATGTTGTCGATATAGCCGGCGTCGTGGCGGTACCAGCCGACCAAGCGGAAGGCGGCATTGTCGGAAAGGGGGGCGTTGACGAACGCTTCGCCCGTATAGCCGAACCCGCCATGGGCGACGCTGTTCAGCTCGGCACTGGCGGCGCCGTAGAATCGGCTTGGGTCGGGCGGGTTGGTGATGATCCGCACGGTTCCGGCCTGGGACGAGGCGCCGTAGAGCGTGCCCTGCGGCCCGGCCAGCGCTTCGACCCGCGCGATGTCGAATACGTGAATGTCGAGAGCACCGCTGATCGTCGTGATCGGTTGCTCGTCCAGATAGGTGCCGACGCTCGGCAGCGAGGCGCTGTGGTTGGCGTTCTCCCCCGAATTGACTCCGCGGAAATAAACGTTCGTGAAGCCGGGGCCGAGAGAGCGGACCGAGATGCTGGGGACGAACCGCGCATAATCCTCGACATCGTCGATCTGGAGCTCGTCCAGCGTCTCGGTGTTCATCGCAGTGATGGCGATGGGAACGTCCTGCAGATTCTCCGTCCGTCGCTGCGCTGTGACGACGATCGGCTCGTCCTCGGACTGACGCGGCGGCGCGGCGGGCGCCTCCTGTGCCAGAGCGGCGCCGCTGCCGCATATGGTTGTCGATGCGAACAGACCCGCCACGACGCTTCTGGAAATGGGCCGGATCATCACAAACCTCCCCACCATTTGCATGACAAGGTGCCGCCGCTTTGGCGCCCGCGTCAAATGATTTTAGAAGCGCAACGAAATCAACGCCGGTGTCTTTGATTACCCACGGCTTATTCAGCGCCAGTCTGCGAGAGCCGGCCCCAAAGCGCGCTTCAGCGGCTCAAGATTCGGCTCGAAGTCGCGCCACTTCTCCAGCCCCTCGCGATTGATCGGTCGGCGGACCTGCTCGGAGCTGGCGGTGCGCACCGCCCGCTCGGTTTCGTGGAAAGCGAGGCAAGCGGCGTCGAAGGGGAGGTGGAGGAAATCGAGCAGGCGGCGTATCTCGGCCTCGGGCGCCTCGACCAGCGCTTCGTGGACGACGCGGTGAACGCGGCCGGGCTGGACCCGGTCGAAGTGAGTCATCAATGCGGCATAGTCGCGATAATAATGGCCGATATCCTCGAGGTCGTAGGAGAAGCCCTGGCCGCTCGCGAAATGCTGCTTGAAGTTGGAAAAACCGCAGGCCAGCGGATGCCGCCTCGCATCGACGATGCGGGCATTGGGAAGGATCAGGCCGATGAGGCCGACATGCGCCCAATTGTTCGGCATCTTGTCGATGAAAAAAGGCCGCTCGGTCTTGCGCTGCACCCGCGTCCCCCGGAGATACTCCTCGCCGAACGCGCGAAGCGCGTCGGGGGCCAAGTCGGCCAGCATTTCGGGGTAGCGGGACGGGTCGCTCCTCAGCCTGCGGCCGTTGAGCCGCTTCGCCAGAGCGGGGATGTCGGGAAGCTCCATCGTCCCTTCCACGAGCGGGTGGGAGGCGAGAATCTGTTCGATCAGCGTCGAGCCGGCGCGCGGCATGCCCAGAACGAAGATCGGGTCGGCGGCCGGGCAGCCCCAGCCCGCGCGGGCGGCCAGGAATTCGGGCGTGAACAACGCGATGCTGCGCGCGACGAACCGAGTGATCTCGGCTGGGTCGTAATCCAGCTCGGCGCGCCTCAGCCTGTTGCCGACCTCATAATGAGAAAAGGCTCGTTTGGTATCGGCCGCATCCTCATGCGCTTTGCCGAGCGCGAAATGGAGGTGGAAGCGGTCGCTGGGGTCGAGGCCCGGCGACGACAAGGCCGCCTCCATCGCGGCGATGTCCTTCGCGGTGAAACGAAAGGTCTTGAGGTTCGCGAGGCTCCACCAGCCTTCCCCGAGGCCCGGCGCCATCGCGACGGCGCGGCGATAGGCGGCGATGCTGTCGTCGCGCCGCCCGACCGTTTTCAGGAGATGGCCGAGGCTCATCCAGACCTTCGGCTGCCCGGGCGTCCGCGCCAGCACCGTCTCGTAAAGGCCGATCGCCTCGTCGAACGCGCCGAGCCGGCCTAGAGCCGCCGCCTTGAGGTTGCGATGCGCCTCGCCGTCCCTGCCCTGCAGGCGGTCGAGCTCGGAAATGGCCTCGGCCGGCCGGTTCTGCTTGTAGAGGATTGTCGCCAGATTCGCGCGCGCCGGGCCAAAGGCCGGTGCCAGCTCGAGTGCGCGGCGCAGCAAATTCTCGGCATCGACGTAGCGGCCCAGCCGACCCGCGAGCTCGGCCATCATCCTGATCGCGGCCACGTCGGTCGGCTTTTCCTTGAGCCTGGTGCGGAGCAGAGGTTCGGCGACGGCGAGCTGGTTGTCGAGCAGCGCCTCCGCGGCTTTGATCAGCACGGGATCCCCGATCGAGGCCGAGATCGAGTCGAGCTCGGCCCGTTCGGCACCTTCGGCGTCGCCGCTGCGCCGCAATGCCGCGCCCAGCAGGCGGAATGCGTCGGCATTGGCGGAATCGACGCGAAGGATTTCCCGCGCCTGGAGCGCCGCGACCTCCGGCTCGCGGCTCAGCATGCGCTGTCCAAGGCGAAGCGCCTCCGCGACGGTGCCGGTTCCGATGCGTGCCATCGGCGCCAAGCCTATCCGCGCCGCGAGTCTCTCACAATGCTCGGGGACATCGTGCCGTCCAAGCTTCGCGAAAACGGGGCTTGCAAGCCGCCGCAATGTGGTCGGAATTCAGGGTCTTCGGAGAGACCGGCAACACCGCTAAGTTATTGAAATGTTGGTGACCCCGACAGGATTCGAACCTGTGACCTACTGATTAGGAATCAGTTGCTCTATCCTGCTGAGCTACGGGGCCGCGCGTTTTGCGAACTAGGATGCGGGCGGAGCGCGGTCAATTCTCCTCGCCGGGCGCGATCAATGGAAACGGCAAGGGCGCGACCGGCACGCCGTCCTCGACCAGGCTTTCGGCCTCGGCGCGGCTGGCGCGGCCGTGAATGGAGCGCGCTTCGGCGTCGCCGAGATGGATGGCGCGGGCCTCGTCGGCGAAGCGGTCCCCGACATGCTCCGAGGTGGCGAGCATCTTCTTCTGCTCGGCGGCGAGCGCGGCGAGGCCCTGCTTGATGCGCTCGGTATCGCCGGAGACCGGTGCAGAGCGATTGCCCTTGGCGCCGATTGCGGGTGCCATCGCCGCCTTTGCAATCTCGAGCGAGCCGCACATAGGGCAGGAGACGAGCCCGCGAGCCTGCTGCGCCTCATAATCGGCCGAAGAGCCGAACCACCCTTCGAAAACATGGCCTTGCGGCGCACATTTGAGATCGAAGATGATCAAGAAACAGCCTCCGGCGGGGCGAATGAGCGGCGGTGGCGAAGCGCGGGGAGGCGCGCGCGCACCTCATCCGTCTGGGCGAGGTCGAGCTCCGCGAAGCCGAGCGCGCGCTCGGCGCTGCCCATGTCGAGCAGCACGCGGCCCCAGGGATCGGCGACCAGCGAATGGCCGTAGGTGCGCCGTCCATCCTCGTGGAGGCCGCACTGGGCGGCGGCGACCGCGAAGCAGGCGCTCTCGATCGCGCGGGCGCGGATCAGCACGTGCCAATGGGCCTCGCCGGTCGGCACGGTGAATGCGGCGGGGATCGACAGAGCGGTCGCGCCGGCCCCGCTCAGGGCGGCGAACAGGCCGGCGAAGCGCAGATCGTAGCAGATCGAGAGGCCAAGGCGCCCGATCGGCGTCCCGGTCACGACCGCGCGCGCGCCGGGCGCGTAAGCGGCGGACTCGCGCCAGCTCTCGCCGGTGGCGAGATCGACGTCGAACAGGTGGATCTTCTCGTAGCGCGCGCGCACGGCCCCCGCCTCGTCGATGACGAAGCCGCGATTGACCAGCCGACCCCCCTCTCCTCCAAGCAGAGCGAGCGAGCCGAGATGAACCCAGATGCCGGTCTCACGCGCGGTCTCGCGAACGGCGGCGAGCACCGGGTCGTCCGCTTCGTCGCGGAGGTGCTTCGAGGCCCGCGCGCGATCCTGGTCGAGCAGACCGCTCATCTCGGGCGTGAACAGCATCGCCGCGCCGCCCGCCGCGGCCTCTCGGACGGCGCCGACGAGATCGGCCGCGTTCGCCGCCGGATCGATCCCGGTTCGCGCCTGATAGAGCGCGATCCTCATCCGGCTTCGAGCAGCGGGTCGAGACGGCCCGTCCGCTCCAGCTCCGCAAGGTCGTCGGAGCCGCCGACATGGCGGCCGTCGATGAAGATCTGCGGCACGGTGGTGCGGCCGTCGGCGCGCTGGATCATCTCCTCGCGCTTGCCCGCATCCATGCTGATGTCGGTCTCCTCATAATCGACGCCTTTGGTCTCAAGGAGCTTCCTGGCCCGCGCGCAATAGGGGCACATGAACTTGGTGTAGATCTCGACGCGGGCCATCTTTCTGCTCCTCAGCGGTGCGGACGAGCGCGCGGTGCGCACCCGCCTGCGCCATGTCAACCGCTTCAACAACGCCCGCATCGCCCTAACGTGCCGGGGCGCAGAGCAAGCGCGCATAGCCCTCCGCCTCGACCTCGGCCAGCGACGCCGCGAGCCGGTCGAAGGCCTCGTCGCCGGGGCGGTGGACGCCGAAGGGGGGCGGCGCGCCGGCGGCGAGCGGGAGCAAAGCGATCGGGCAGGAAACCGGCAGCAGCCGCGAGCCTCCCGGCGCCTGCAAGGTGGTCAGCAGCCCGTAGAGCGTGCCGGCGATGGTCGGCCGGCCGAGCACGGCGAGCCGAAACTGGCCGCTCTCGCGCGTCACCAGATAGATGTGGCCCGACTGGTGCGGGAGCGCGAGGTCGCCGCGCTGGGCATAAGCGGGGTCGGCGCGCTCGCCCTCGCGGAAAACGAGGTGGGAGACCTCGTCGTCCCAGGCGATGCTGGTACGAAAGGCGTAGAGCGCGCGCTCGATCCCGAAGGCCGGCCGGATCGTCAGATAATCGCCCTCGAGCCAGCGCACCGCGGCGCGGGCATAAGCGCCGAGCTCCTCGGGCGCGATGCCGGCGGGGCGATCGGGCGCGGGACGCGGCCTGAGCGCGATCCCCAGCGCCGCCTCGATCCGGGCGAGGGTCGCGGTGGTGAACGGCCGCTGTCCGGCGAGGCCCTTCTCCAGCGTCGACAGGCTGACCATGGCCTTGTCCGCGAGCCATTGCCGGGTCAGCCGCCGCCGCCCCAGCTCCTCGCGGATGCGCTCGGACAATTGCTCCGAAACGCCGGCCTGCACGCCCACTCGCGTCTCCTTACCCGTACAAATCCGCACATTGGCGCAAGCTTCACGCTCCGGCAAACGGAAAGCGGCGGGAACGTGCAGGGAGCTACGCTGGCGCCCCGCGAGCGGGAATGCGAAGCTGCGGACCGGAGGTGGCATGACGATCCGAGCGCTGTTCACCGGCTGGCTGGGGCTCCTCGCGACCGGGGCGTTCGCCCAGGCGCCCGCGCCCATGACGCCTGCGCAGGTCGCCGAGCGGATCGACCGTTACCGCTTCGACTCCCGGTCGCCCGGTACCTACCGGGCGCTGGCCGGCCTCGGCGACCCTGATTACCGGATCGCATACGACGACTCGAGCTACAACGTTCCCGCGCCGCGCCGGGCGCTGCTGGCAGCGATGCTGCCCGATCAGGAGGGGATGGAGAGGGAATATTGGTCGCCGACCGAAGGCAGGTGCCGGATCGACTATGCCCTGAGTGTCGCGGAAGCGCGGATCGCCCGGCTCGGGCGGGACCATCCCTATGTGCGCCAGTGGCTGCGCGCCCAGCGCGCCGTGTTCACCCACTGCCAACACGAGCACTGGCGGACGGACCGCCAGCCGCCGTCGCCGCTGCCGCTGCCGCCGCCTCTCGCGATCGGCGATCCCGCGATCGCCGGCCTCCAGCGCGACGACCGTGCCTACCAGGCCGCCTCCCTGCTCTTCTATCGCGGCGATGCGGGCGCACAGCGGGCGTTCGCGGCGATCGCGCGCACCGCCTCGCCGCACGCTCCGGTCGCGCGCTACATGGTCGCCGCGCTCCACGTCAGCGACCGGGAATTTTACGACTGGACGCGGGACGAGGCGCCGACCGGGGACCGCGACACCCGCGCCCGGCGCGCGCTCGCCGACGCCCAGGCGATCCTCGCCGATCCCGCACTGGCCAGCGTCCACCCCCTCGCCCAGGCGCTGATCGGCTTCCTCGGCTGGCACATGCGCGACGCTCCGACCCGCGCGGCCCATGTCGATGCCGTGCTCGACGCCCTCGAGACTCCGATCGGCAGGATCGAGCGCGAGCCCGCCAAGGCCGACCGCTACGCCCGGGCAGCGACCGACGTCCGGGATTTGCACCGACTGTACGACGCCCCCGACTGGTGGCTGCGCGGCACTGCCCCCGCCGACGCCCCGGCGAGCCGCGCTCTCGCCGCCGAGGCGCGCACCCGCCCGCTGGCCGCCTTCCTGCTCGTCCCGGTGCCGGAGAGCGAGCGCCGGCCATGGGGCGACGAGCGCTCCGGCGAAGGATGGCACCGCATCAAGGAGTTTGTCGACCGGCAGGCCGAGCGCGAGGGCGGCGGCGAAGCCTGGTCGCTGGTCCGCGACTCGCTCGACGATTTCTACCGGCCGGAGGCTTGGGCCGGGCTCGACGCTCTCGTCCGCGCGGCGCAGGCCGAGCCGACCGACCGGCGCCTCGCCGCGGTCGCGATCCTTTTCTACCACCAGGTCCGCCGCGCCCTCGCCGCCAACCATGCCGGGCCGGGAGAAGAGCGCGACGCGGCGTTCCACGCGGCGCTGGCGCGGGTCGAGGCCTGGCCGTGGCGGGACGGCCGCCACCATCGCGAACTGCTCTACGACATGCTCCAATATCTGGTCGCGCGCGGCCGCATCGCCGAGGCGCGGCTGCTGCGCGACCGCACCGATCCGCGCGGCCAGATTTGGTACGGCGCGTCGGCCCCCATCCTCCTTCTCCTCGCCGAGGACGAGGACCGGCTCGCCGCCGAGATCGCCGCCCAGCCGCAACGCGGCCAGGAGCTGCTCAACCTGCTCTCGACCGGCGCGCTCGCCCGGCTCGCCGCCCGCGAGGATTTGCCGCGCCCGATCCGCGCCCGGTTCGCGCGGGTCGCCTGGACTCGGCTTTACGCACTTCAGCGGCGCATTCCGCTGGAGCTCGACCGGCTGATGCGAGGCCTCAACCCGGAGATCACCTCCGCCTGGACGAGCCGAGCCGGCGCCCGCCGCAACAGCCGCGCCTTGGTGCTCGACGTGCTGCGCTCGCCCGGCCTCAACATCCTGCTCGCCGAGAACCAGCGCGAACTGCCGGTGGAACCGGATCTTCATCGTGGCAATCTGGGCCTGACGGCGATCGATACGTACGAGCATAGCGACAATAATTGGTGGTGCGCGTGGCAGCCCCAGCGCCACGAGCTCAGCGCCGCGGGCGCGATGTACGACAGCTTCTTCGCGCCCGACGAGGAGCGCTCCTGGCGGCGCGACCCGCTCCCGGTCGCGGGCGCGCCGGCGGGGCTGCGCCCGTTGCTCGGCGCCAGCTTCCTGTGGCGGTCGCGCGACCTGGACGAACTGGACGCATTGGCGGCGATCCCGAGCGCGCCGCAATTCCTCGCCGAGCGCGCAATCGCCTGGCGCGGGTCCGGTCCGCGCGACGGGCAGGACGAGGCGCTCGCCTTCGCCGTCCGCGCCACGCGCTACGGCTGCCAGCGCCAGGGCGGGCACGGCCGCTGGTCGCAGGCTGCCCACACGCTCCTCCACCAGCGCTTCTCCACGAGCGCGGCGGCGGGGCGGACGCGCTGGTGGTTCGACTGCTCCCATTTCTCCTGGGGCTGCCAAACCGGGCGCGATGAGGATCCCGACGCGTGGCAGCGCTGGGCCTGGCGCCGTTATATCGGGCCTCAATAATCGCCGCCGCGCACCACCCGAGCCCAGGAGACCAGGGTCACGCTCCCCGCCCCCGCCCGCTTGAGCGCGGCGGCGCAGGCGCCGGCGGTGGCGCCGCTGGTGAAGACGTCGTCGACCAGGATCACGTCGCGTCCGGCGAGCATCTCGCGCCGCCGCGCCGCGACGCGAAAGGCAGCGCGGACGGTCGCCGCCCGCTCGCGCGGGCCCATGCCGCGAAGATAGGGCGTCGCCTTGGTCCGCTCGAGCAGATCGAGGGCGAGCGGCGCGCCGCTGCGCCGCGCCAGCGCCGCCGCGATCAGGGCCGCCTGATTGTAGCCGCGCTTCCAGATCCGCCAGCGATGCAGCGGCACCGGCGCCAGCAAGGCCCCTCCCCCACCCGCCGGCAGGTGCCGCGCCATCAGCCGCGCCATCGTCTCGGCGACGCCCGGGCGTCCGCCATATTTGAGCTTCAGCGCCACCTTCCGCGGGACGTCACCATAAGCGACCGCCGCCCGCGCCGCATCGAAGCGCGGCGGATCGGCCATGCACGCCCCGCACTGGGCCTCCGCCCCGCCCCCGTCATGCTCGAACGGCAGCCCGCAGCGCGCGCAGCAGGGCTCGCCGAGGAAGACCAGGCCCGACCAGCACTCAAGGCAGAAGCTGTGTTCCTCCTGCACGATGACCCCGCACCCGGGACAACGCGGGGGCAGCGCGAAGTCGATCACGTGACGAAGCGTATGACGGGCAACGGCGGTCACTGCATGCACGGGACCAGCTTCCCGTGGGTGCCCACGTCCTGCAAGCTTAGAGCCGATCCGGACCGATCACCCACTTTCAACCCCTCGCTCCGCCAGGGCTGAGCCCGTCGAAGCCCGGTTTCGAAAGGCGCAGGCGGCTGCAACCCGCCCTTCGACAGGCTCAGGGCTGGCGGGGGCGGGCGAAATTCCCTATGTGCGCCCCACCCCTAAGACACCCGGATGATCGGAGCGCGGTCTGCCGCCGCGCCCGCTGGAGCTTACGACGATGATCGCCACTGCCCTCGCCCGCGACGAAGGCTTCGTGCTCGCCACGGCCGAGCGGCGGACGTTCGCGATCATCTCGCATCCGGACGCGGGTAAGACCACGCTCACCGAGAAATTGCTTTTTTCGGCCGGGGCGATCCACGAGGCGGGGGAGGTTCGCGCGCGCGGCGACCGTCGCCGCGCCCGTTCCGACTGGATGGCGATCGAGCAGCAGCGCGGCATCTCGGTCACCTCCTCGGTGATGACGTTCGAGAAGGACGGAATCCTGTTCAACCTGCTCGACACGCCGGGCCACCAGGATTTCTCCGAAGACACGTACCGGACGCTGACCGCGGTCGACAGCGCGATCATGGTGATCGACGCCGCCAAGGGCATCGAGGCGCAGACGAGGAAGCTGTTCGAGGTCTGCCGCCTCCGCAACATCCCGATCGTCACCTTCATCAACAAGGTCGATCGCGAGGGCCTGTCGCCCTTCGCCCTCCTCGACGAGATCGCCGAGACGCTGCAGCTCGACGTCTGCCCGCTGAACTGGCCGGTCGGCATGGGCGGCGAGTTTCACGGCCTCTACGATCTGGAGCGGCAGCGGCTGCTGCTCGCCGACCGAAGCGCGGTCGAGATCGACGGGCTCGACGATCCGGCGCTCGACTCGGCGCTGCCCGCGGACGCGGCCGGGCGGCTGCGCGAGGAAGCCGAGCTAGCGCAAATGGCCTATCCGGAATGGGACCTCGCCGCTTTCCTCAACGGCGACCTGACGCCGGTCTTCTTCGGCAGCGCGCTGCGCCAGTTCGGGGTCGACGCCCTGCTCGACGGCCTCGGGCGGTTCGCGCCGCCGCCGGGCGCGCAGCCGGCGCGCGGCGGACCGGTCGGGCCGGACGAGCCGCGGGTCTCGGGCTTCATCTTCAAGGTCCAGGCCAACATGGACCCCAATCATCGCGACCGCATCGCCTTCATGCGAATCTGCTCGGGCTCGCTCAAGCGCGGCATGAAGCTCGTCAATGCCCGCGCCGGCAAGGCGATCTCGATCCAGAACCCGATCACCTTCTTCGCCCGCGACCGCGAGCTGGCCGAGCTCGCCCGCCCCGGCGACATCGTCGGCATCCCCAATCACGGCACGCTGAGGGTCGGCGACACCCTCTCCGAGCGCGGCGAGATCGCCTTCACCGGCCTGCCCGACTTCGCGCCCGAAATCCTGCGCCGGGTCAGGCTCGGCGACCCGATGAAGTCGAAGCAGCTCAGGAAGGGCCTCGAGGATCTCGCCGAGGAGGGCGTGATCCGCATCTTCAAGCCGGCGATCGGCTCGAACTGGATCGTCGGCGTCGTCGGCGCGCTCCAGCTCGACGTGCTGGCGACTCGGATGGAGGCGGAATACGGCCTTCCGGTCGGCTTCGAGGCCAGTCCCTACGAAGTCGCCCGCTGGGTCGGCGCCGACGATCCGGCGGAGCTGAAACGCCTGCAGGAGACTTTGCGCTCGTCCATGGCCGAGGACGGCGACGGGGCCCCGGTCCTGCTGCTGCGCAACGCCTGGGAGCTCAGCCGGACCGAGCAGGACTGGCCGGCCATCCGCTTCACCAGCGTCAAGGAGCGGCATTGATGCTGCGCCGAATTCTGCTGATCCTCGCCGCGTTCAATCTCGCTGCGGCCGCAACGGCGCAGTCACCGGACGTCGCCCCCGACCGCCACATCCTCGCCCATGTCGACATCGAGACGACCGGCCTCGATCCGGCTTTCCACGAAATGGTCTCGATCGGCATGATCTACACCGATCTCGAGGGCGCCGAGATCGGCCGGCTGGACCTGCGAATCATGCCCCCGCACCCCGACCGGATCGACGCGGGTGCCCGCAACGTCAACGGTTTCGACCCCGCTTTGTGGCGTCGGGAAGGCGCGATCGGCGAAGCCGAGGCGGTGCGCCGGATCCGTGCCTTCCATGACGAGATGAGGGCCGGCCGGACGGTGCTCTTCACCGCTTACAACGTCTGGTTCGATCAGGCCTTTCTCACCGCCTTGCTTCGCCGGCAGGGTCAGGAGTGGCGCGACCTGTACCATTATCAGGTGCTCGACATCCCCTCCATGGCCTGGGCCCTGGGCCTGCGGCAGCTCGGCGGCACCAACCTCGCCGCCGCGCTGGGCATCCCCGACGAGACGCGGGTGCCGACCGAGCATACCGGCATCACCGGCGCCGCCTTCAACGTCTCGGTCTACCGGGCCCTGCTGGCCAGGCGGAAGCCGCGCTGACGAACCGCTAGCGCTCCGGCTCCGGCATGTAGCTCTCGATCAGCCTGACGAGCAGCCGGCCGCGCTCTTCGGCGTCTGGCACGCGCGCGACGATCCGGTCGGCCTGACGATAGTCGCCGAGCCGCTCATAATCGAGCGCGAGAGGCTCGATCGCGGACTCCTGCCAGAGATCGTGCCGCTCGGCATGGGCGAGTGCGAGGTCGGCGAGCCGGCGGCGGATGCGCGCCGGCTCGGCCAGTGTGGTCCAGATCGGGAGGCCGGACGCGATGTCGAGCTTCAGCCGGACGGGGCCGATCGCCTGCGCGTACGCAATTGCGGCGTCGCCGTGGCCACGGCGCAGCAGACAGAGGAACGATTGATAGACATAGCCGCGCCAGCCCAAGCGTTCATCCTCCGTGTCGCGCCCGGGCCGGAGGGTCCCGGCGCGCCTGATACCGCGGAACGCCGCCGCCTCGCCGGCGGACGCAGCCCGACAGGGAAGCTCGGCGCGGACGCGGGCGCGAACCGAATCGTGCCGCACCTCCGCAAACGCGGCCTCGAAACCGCGCCAGTCCCCGCGCGACGCCTGGAACAAAGCGAGCTCGGCAAGCTCGCTCTCGCGGCTGCGTCTGCCGACACGGGTCGCGACGAGGCGGGCGACGGGCGCGCGCGGGTCGTCGAGGAAGGCGGCCAGCCCCTCCATCGCCGCATAGCCCAGCGGACGGAACCCGGCGCCCGCGACGCTGCCGCGCGCGGCGGCCACCACGACCGCTGCATGTTCGAAATCGCCGCGCTCCATGAGGGCGCGGACGATTTCCATGGAGGCTTCGTTGAAGCGGTGGAGGCCGAAACGCTCGTAAAAGCCGGGCACCGCGGCGAAGGCCTCGAAATGCGCGGCGATGACGCGCGGATCGCCGCCGTCGAACGCCCGCCCGGCGCGCGGCAGCAAGGCGATCGCTTCGGCCACTTTGCCTTCCGCCAGCAGCGCATGCATTCGCGCCGCATGATAAGCGCGGGCGTCGCCGTAGGGGGTTCCTGCGACCAGGCTCAGCCCTACCGCCTCCTCGTCATGCGTCGCGGCCTCCTGCACCAGGGTCTCGAACACCCTTTGACCGACACGGACTTCAGGCTCCCGGCCACCGATCTCGAGGCCGGCGGCGGCGAGCCCGGCCAGCCGCCGCAGCTCGGCTCGCCACATCGGCGTGGCGTGGAGCAGCCGCAGCCCTTCGAGACGCGCGTACCAGCGGCTGCTGAGGCAATGGCCGCCGTGGCAGCTCCAGACGTCGTCCGGATGCTCGGCCTCCCAGGCGTCATACATGAGTTCGGCCCGATCGATCGCGGCGCGAGCCTTTTCCTCCTCCCCGATCCGGCGCCACAGGCTCCCGGCCTGATAGAGAATGGAGGGCTCCAGACCCGGACGGCCAAGGCCGCCCGGCGTGGCTTCGATCCGCGCGATCACCCGCTCCGCGCAGGCCCGGTCGGGGCCGCTGACCGCGGGGTAGAGGTTGAAATAGACGGCGGTGGACGGAAGGGGCGCGGGGAGCGGCAGCAGCAACAGCCGTTCGGCGAGGGCGCAATCGCCGTGCAAAGCGACTGCGCGGGCAAGCTCCGGCGGCGCGGCGCGCAGGCCCGGCGCGGTCAGGCGCCGCACCAGCTCCGCGACGCGCTCCGCCTGGACCGGCGTCAGACGGACCAGCTCGTGGCGCCAGTAATAATCAAAATGCGCGGCGGCCTGCCCCGGCATCGCAGCGGCGAGAACCATCGTCATCAGGGCAAGGATGAAGCGCATGACGGCCGCATGCTAGGGCGGCACGGCGGGTCTGAACAGCTAGCCTGGAACGTCCAGCCTGTGCCCGGTCTCGAAACCGCCTTTCAACAGCTCCGCGATCGCGTCCGCCACCGCGCTCGGCGGCTTCAGCGCCGCCGGGTCCTCGCCCGGAAAGGCGCGGGTGCGCATTACGGTGGCGGTCGGGCCGGGATTGACGATCGCGGCGCGGATCGGCGTCGCGTTGCGGACCTCGTCGGCATAGGACAGGACCAGGCTCTCGAGCGCAGCCTTGGAGGCTGCATAGGCGCCCCAATAAGCGCGGGGGCGCCGGGCGACGCTGGAGGTGATCGCGACCAGCCGCCCGGCCTCGCTCAGGCGGAGCAGCGGATCGAAGGCGGCGATCAGCGCCTGCTGCGCCACCACATTGAGCGTCAGGACGCGGTTGAACTCCTTGCCGTCGATCGCCGGCACCGCGGCGAGGCTGCCGAGCGTCGCGGCGTTGAGCACGAGGACGTCGAGCGCGTCCCAGCGGCCGCCGATCGCCGTCGCCAGCCTGGCGATGCTGTCGCCGTCAATGAGGTCGAGCGGCGCGATCGTCGCGCTGCCGCCGGCGGTGTGGATGCGCTCTTCGACCGCCTCCAGGTCCGCCGCCGTGCGCGCCGTGAGCACGACATGCGCCCCCGCCCCCGCCAGCGCCTCGGCCGTCGCCGCGCCGATACCCCGGCTCGCGCCGGTAACGAGGGCGAGACGGCCGTCGAGAAATCTATCGCTCATGACCCAACCTTCGTTCGTCCCGAGCGTAGTCGAGGGGCGCAAGCTCGGACTCGGTGCCACGCCCCTCGACTTCGCTCGGGACGAACGGACAGTGGGGCGGGCACTACGAGCGCTCGGCCCTCTTGGCTAGGCGTAGCGCTCGTGCAGCAAGGCGAGCTGGTCGACGGGTTCCTGCGCCTCATGGTCGGTGAGGCGGGTGGGGTAATCGCCGGTGAAGCAGGCGTCGCAATGCTGCGGCTGGGCCTCGTCGCGCATCTCCTCGCCGAGCGCCCGGTAGAGGCCGTCGATCGAGACGAAGGCGAGGCTGTCCGCCTTGATGTAGCCGTTCATCTCGGAGACGCTCATCTGCGCCGCGAGCAGCTTGTTCCGCTCGGGCGTGTCGACGCCGTAGAAACAGCTGTGGCGCGTCGGCGGGCTCGCGATTCGCATATGGACCTCGCGCGCGCCCGCTTCGCGCAGCATCTGCACGATCTTGAGGCTGGTCGTCCCGCGCACGATCGAATCGTCGACGAGGACGATGCTTTTGCCCTGGATCAGAGCCGAATTGGCATTGTGCTTCAGCTTCACGCCGAGATGGCGGACCTGATCCGAAGGCTGGATGAACGTCCGGCCGACATAATGGGAGCGGATGATGCCGAGCTCGAACGGAATGCCGCTCTGCTGCGCGTAGCCGATCGCGGCGGGCACGCCCGAATCGGGCACCGGCACGACATAGTCCGCCTCGACCGCATTCTCGCGCGCGAGCTCGGCGCCGATCGCCTTGCGCACGGTATAGACCGAGGCGCCGTCGAGGACGCTGTCCGGCCGCGAGAAATAGATGTGCTCGAAGATGCAGGGCCGCGGCCGCTGCGCCGCGAACGGGCGGTGCGAGCGCACGCCGTTCTCCGAGACGATCACGATCTCGCCCGGCTCGACGCCTCGGATATAGGTCGCTCCGACCACGTCGAGCGCCACCGTCTCGGACGCGAAGATGTAGGCGTCGCCGAGCCGGCCCATGACCAGCGGCCTGATGCCGAGCGGGTCGCGGCAGGCGATCATGCCCTCGGCGGTCAGGCAGACGAGGCTGTAGGCGCCTTCGACCTGTTTCAGCGCGTCGATGAAGCGGTCGAGCAAGGTCCGATAGCTGGAGGTCGCGACGAGGTGGATGATGACCTCGGTGTCGGAGGTCGACTGGAAGATCGAGCCCCGGCGGTTGAGCTCGCGGCGCAGGCGGAGCGAGTTCGAGATGTTGCCGTTGTGCGCGATCGCGAAGCCCCCGGATGAGAGCTCGGCGAACAGGGGCTGGACGTTGCGCAGCGCCGTCTCGCCGGTGGTCGAATAGCGGACGTGCCCGATCGCGGCGCGCCCGGCCAGGCGGCGGATGACCTCGTCATTGCCGAAATTGGCGGCGACATGGCCCATGCCGCGGTGGCTGTGGAAGGTCTTGCCGTCCCAGCTGGTGATGCCGGCCGCCTCCTGGCCGCGATGCTGCAGCGCGTGGAGGCCCAGAGCGACGATCGCCGAGGCGGTATCGGCAGCCCACAGGCCGAACACGCCGCATTCCTCGCGCAGCTTGTCACCGTGGAGATCATGATCGAAAGGATTGGTGGTCAGCATGAAATCGCTTGCTCCGCTCCCGCCGATCACCACCGCTGATCGCCACCGCCGCTATAGGATGAGGGCGGGCGCGTGTCGCCCCGGCGGGCGGCAGATTCGTGTGGATAAAGGAACGGCTCGCCTTATGGCGGGGTCCGACTGAACCTTTGCAGGCCGATACGGGTTGTCATGCCTGAAATGAGAAGAGGCTTCTCGTTCCTGCCTTTGCTCCTGTGCGCCTGCGGCGCCCAGGACAGCATGACCAACAATGGCGCCAACTCCACCGGAGCCGGAACCGCCGCGTCGGACGCACCCGCCGCTTCCGCCCCCGCTACGCCCCCGGTCCAGACCGCGAGCCTCACCGGCCTCTACGAGGGCGGAACCGCGGGGCGGCGCAACCAGATGTGCGTGATCGAGCGCGCCGGTCGCGAGGCGCGCTTCGGCCTCGTCGTCTGGGGCGCGGGCTCGGAAGGGTGCAGCGGCGCCGGCGCCGCGGTCCGCCAGGGCGACGCGCTGCGGCTCGCCATGTCGGGCGACGAAGCGTGCACGATCGAGGCGCGGGTCGAAGGCACGCGCGTCACCTTCCCCGCGACGCTCCCCGCCGGCTGCTCTTATTATTGCAGCCGCGGCGCCCGCTTCGCCGGCGCCAGCTTCGACAAGACCGGCGGCACCGCCGACGACGCCCTGCGCGCCGAGGATCTGGTCGGCGACCGCCTCTGCGCCGGCGCTCGCTGAGCCTCAGTCCGCGCCCGGCCTCAGCCGCGGCCACAGCGTGACCGTCGCCCACAGCACCGAAAGGACGATCAGGATCGCCCCGGCCGGGACGACCGCCATCATCGCTTCCCTTCCGAGGCCAAGCCCGCCGAACAGGCCGCCCGTCATCGCCGCCACGCCGATATTATAGGCCGCCCAATGGAAGAACGGCCCGCGTCCCGGCCGCCCTTCCCGGGCGACGGCGTAAAGGAAGGCGAAAACGCCCGACGACAGCCAGCCGAGCACGCCGATATGGGCGTGGGAAGGGGCGAACTCGAAGCGTTGGGTGATTCCCATGAAGAGGCCGAGGCACACCGCCAGCACGAACCAGACCAATGCCGTCCGCGCCCAAAGGGCGCTCATTCTGTTCAACGTCATTCCATTCCCCCCTGATCCCGCGCTCATAATTCCCTCTGCGGCGGCCGACGGCAAGTCCGAACCTGCTTTCCGCCTCCTCCTTGACGTTGACGTGAACGTAAACTAGGCCGCGGCCATGCCGGGCTCCGCTCTCCACGCCGATTTCCATCATCACGACGCGAGCACCCAGACCTACACCATCACCGATCTGTGCGAGGAGTTCGCGGTCACGCCGCGGGCGCTTCGCTTCTACGAGGACGAGGGCCTGATCGCTCCCGCCCGCCAGGGCCTGTCGCGCATCTACAGCTGGCGCGACCGCGCGCGGCTCGCCTGGATCCTTCGCGGCAAAAGGGTCGGCTTCAGCCTGGCCGAAATTCGCGAAATGATCGATCTTTACGATCTTGGCGACAATCGCGCCTCCCAGCGCCGCGTGACCAAGGAGAAGTGTCGGGCTCGGATCGACCTGTTGAAGAAGCAGCGCGTCGACATCGACGCTACCGTCGCCGAGCTCGAGCGCTTCGTCGGAACGCTCGAGGAGTTCGAGGCCAAGGCTCCTAGATAACCGATCCAGAGGAACGAAGATGCCGAGCTACACCGCCCCCGTCCGCGAGACGCGCTACATCCTCGAGTCGGTGCTCGGCATTGAGCGTTATTCGAACCTTCCCGGGTTCGAGAACGCGACCAGCGACATGATCGAGGCGATCCTGACCGAGGGCGGGCGCTTCGCCGCCGAGGTCCTGCACCCGCTCAACCGGATCGGCGACGAGCATGGCTGCGTGCGCCATGACGACGGCTCGGTCACCACCCCGCCCGGCTTCAAGGAGGCATGGGACAAGTTCGTCGCGGGCGGCTGGACGACCTTGTCCGCGCCCGAGGAGTTTGGCGGCCAGGGCCTGCCGCAGGTCGTCGGCACGGCGGTCAGCGAATATCTGCTGAGCGCCAACCAGGCGTTCGAAATGTATCACGGCCTGACCCAGGGCGCGGTCGCCTCGATCCTGGTCAAGGGCACGGACGAGCAGAAAAG
>DASQKE010000026.1:0-2336 GCA_035630675.1 Allosphingosinicella sp. | reverse complement strand
CACCCGGCTGTCGCGCGCGACCATCAGCTTGTGGCCGGAGACGAGCAATCCGGAGACGTCGTCGCGCACCTCGACCGTGCAGTCGAAGCTTGCGTCGGCGCGCCGGTAGCGTTCGATCAGCGCGCGCCCGGCGGCGGCGATCTCCTCGGCGCCGACCGAACCGCCGTCGGGCGGCGCCTCGGCCCCGCTCGCGGCGAGGATCGTCAGCGCATCGCCGAGCAGCAGCGGATCCACCGCGCCGTAGAGCAGCTGCGACGCCGGCCGGAACCCCGGCGTGTTGCGCGTCGCGAGCATCGTCAGCTGGTAGTCGAGCTCGCGCCGTTTCGCGCACAGCAGCCGCTCGAGCGTCGGGTCCTCGAGCAGGGCCAGGTCGATCTCGTAGAGGTCGCGCTTGGCGACGTCGGGATCGACGGTCAGCGGCCGGTAGCAGAACTGCGGCGCCCTCTCCGCCTGCCCTTCGAGGAACTGATGCATCGCCTCGGCCGCGTTGATCGGCGTCAGCGACAGCAGGAAATCGTAGCTTCGGGCGATCGCGTCGAGCTTCTTGTCGGCATTGAGCGCGGCCGCGAGGAACGCGCTGCGGCCGAGCGCGCGATAATGGGGCAGCGCGCCGTCGGGGCCGGCGTGCATGAAGGCGGCGGCGGCACGGAGCAAAGCGTCGCCCAGCGCGACCGCCAAATCGTGGGTCAGCCGCGGATAGGGCCGGCCGTCCGGGCCGCGGTAGATCGGCGGGATCGTCATCCTCAGCCGGTCGGCGTCGCCCAGGAGAGGCTCCGCAACGTCGACTTCGGCATTCGGCACGGGCGCCGCAGTATCGACAGTGGCGCGGCGAAGGTCGATTTCGACCTCGCCGCACGCCTCGGCCAGCGCGTCGAGCGCGCGCGAAGCGGCCTCGCCGCCGCGCTCCATGCCGATCCGTACGAGGAACGGCGGCAGCTCGGGCGCGTCGGCCTGCAGCTTGCGCCAGGGCGCATCCTCGACGAGGATCAGCAGGATGGGGCCGAGCCGATCGCGAAGCGCGGCGCCGATCGCCCGCAGCGCCTCGGCTGCCTCCTCATCCTCCTCGGGCGACCAGATCAGATAGCCGGGGCTGTTGAGCGCGACCCGCCGGGCGAGGCTGCCAGCCGGGTCCGCTGCGCGGTGGAGGACGAGGAACGGCAGCCAGCGGTCGAGATGGGCGCGGCCGCTTTCCCCGATCTTCTGGCGAAGCTCGCCGCGCGGGCCGAACTCCGGCGCGAACGTACGCGGCGAGGGCCGGATCGCTACGCTTCTCATCGCGCAAGTATCTCGGCGCCGGTGCGCGCGACCTGTCCGATCAGCGCCCGCATCACAGCCAGCTCAGCCCGGTCGGGCGCCCCGGTCCATTCGTCCATGTAGAATTTCTTGAACTCGAAGGCGATCGCGCAGCCGGCGTCGGGGTAGCGCGCATGGACGAAGCGGGTCTGCTCGCCTTTGCCCTGGAAGGCGACGTTCTCGCGCACGTCGAGCCGGCGACCATTGAAGTCGAACCTTCTCATGGCATCGATCAGTGGATCGACCAGGAACGACCATTGCTCGCGCGGCATCGAGAAGGTCCCGATGTTGATGTCGGGCGCCTCCGCCTGCGGAGTCGGGGGCGCATCCGGGCCGTCGCGGCGATGGTTGTAACTGTGCAGGTCGATCAGCAGAAAGCGCTCATGCCGCTCGGCAATGCCGTCGAGCAGCTGGCCGAGCATGCGATAATATTCGGCGTGGATCGCCAGCGAGCGGCGCGCCAGCGCCTCGTCCGGCGCGCCCGGCTTCCATAGCTCGAGGCCCCAGCATTGCTCGGGGGTCGAGTAGACGGCGCCGTCGGCGCCGCGGTTGAGGTCGAACTCGAACCGCGAGCGATGAATGACGATATGCGCCGGCACATCGCGCACGGCCTCGCCGGTGAACGGATCCTCCTCGCGGAGCCGCCCGGCATCGTCGAGCGAGACCGAAGCGGCGACCTCCGGGCGCAGCTCGTGGCCGTCGTGGATGGCGGTCGCGACGACCGGCCCAGGACCATGCTGGACGGTCCACCAACGCTGACTCGAAACGGCCATGGAACAGATAGCGCTTGGCGCCCGCTTCGGTTTCGCAACAGCGTGAAAAGTTCACCGGTGAGACTTCACCCGCCGATCGGCACCGGCGTCGGCGCGCTCCAATCCGGCCGTGTGGGTGAACGTCCGCTATGGATCGAACCGGACCTCCACCGCAACGGGCCGAAGCGGATGCTCCTGGGAAGGCGTCGATACAGATCGTGGCAGCGGAAGCGGCGGGAACGCCGACGAAGCGGTTTAGTATCGGAGATCAGGGCGTCGGGACGGTCGACG
>DASQKE010000025.1:0-20991 GCA_035630675.1 Allosphingosinicella sp. | reverse complement strand
TCGCCAAGGGCTACAGCGCCGTACAATATGCTTTGCTCGCCTCGCTGACTTTGCTCGTCGGCACGCTCGGTCGCGGCGCGCTCGGCCAGATGATCGAGGAGCGCGGATATTATTTCGTGTTCGTCTTCACCGCTTTGATCGGCGTGGTCGCGGTGGTGCTGTGCGTGCTCGAATGGATTCGCGAAGCGCGCGCCGGGCGGGCGTCGGGCGTGGTGGCGCCCGACCCAGTCCTGGCGAGCAACGCGGCGCATGCCACCGAAGGCGATACGGCGGCCTGATGCTGTTCTTCGCGGCGATCATCGGGCTCGCGATCGGCTGCATCGTCCATTGCCTGCGCAGCGGGAGGAACCCCTATTGGATCCTGCCGATCCTGGTTTTCCCCTTGGTCGGCAGCCTCGCTTATCTGCTGGTCGAGGTGGCGCCGGGGCTGGGGCAGCGGCGCGGGGTCAGGATGGCCAGGACGGCGGCGGTCAAGACGATCGATCCCGAGCGCGAGGTCCGCGCCGCCCGCGACGCGCTCGAGACGGCAGACACCGCCGCCAACCGGATCGCGATGGGCGATGCGTTCGCCGACCAGCTCAAATGGGGCGAGGCCCTGCTTCACTACAAGGAAGCGCTGGCCAAGGCGCCGCACGGCGACCGCGCGACCCAGATCAAGCTCGCCCGCGCCAATCTCGAGGCCGGCAATGCGGCCGAGGCGCGGCGGCTGGCCGAGACTCTGCCCGAGACGCGCAGCGCCGCCGAGGAGGATCGCGGCAGGCTCCTGCTCGCCCGCGCGCTCGCGGAATGCGGCGAGGACGAGGCGGCGATCGCGCTCCTCGCCGAGATCGGCGAGCGCATGCCGGGCGGGGAGGCGCAGTGCCGGCAGGCCGCCTTGCTGCTCGGGCAGGGGAAGGAGGCGGAGGCGGTGGCGCCGCTCGCCGAAGCGGAGAGGCGGGCGCGGAGAGTCGACAAATATGAGCGCCAGCGCGACCGCGACATGTACGACTGGGCCGAGCGGACGCTGGCGGAGCTCAGGGGGAGGGGGTTCTAGTTCCTCCCCATCGGAACGATGGGGAGGGGGACCATGCGCAGCATGGTGGAGGGGTAACGGGCTGGGCCTGCGCCATGACCCCTCCACCAGCCTTCGGCTGGTCCTCTCCGCACCGCTGCGCGGCAGGGAGCAATTAGGCAGGCACCTGCTCGTTCTTCCTTAACACCTCGCCGGCGAGGTAGAGCGAGCCGAAGATGAGCACGATCGGCGGGCGGGCGCGGTCGGCGTGGCGGGCGATCCAGCCGAGCGCCTCCTCCACTCCGGCCGCCGGGACGGCGCTGAGCCCGCTCTCCTTCGCCGATCGGGCGAGCGCGGCCGGGGCGTGGTGCTCGTGCGCGGCGACAGGCACCGGGTGGAAGGTGACGGACCGCCCCTGGAACGGCTTCAGGACCCCGGCGACCTCCTTGTTCGCGAGCAGGCCGAAGACGATGTGGAACGGGCGGTCGGCGGGGACCTGGACCCTGAAGAAATCGGCGACGGCGCGTGCGGCGGCGGGATTGTGGCCGCCGTCGAGCCACAGCTCGGCCTCCCTCGGCAGCAAAGCGTGGAGCGGCCCGGCGGCGAGGCGCTGCAGCCGCGCCGGCCAGTCCGCCCAGCCCATCGCCGCCTTGAGCGCCGCTTCCGGCACGCGCAGCGCACTCTGGTGGCGGAGCATGGCGATGGCGAGGGCTGCGTTCATCGCCTGGTGGACTCCGCGCAGGCGCGGCAGAGGAAGCTCGATGCGGCCGCCTTCGTCGCGATAACAGAGCTGGTCCTTGTCGACCGCCGCGTCCCATGCGCCGCCGCGCGGCAGCCAGAGCGCGCCTGCCTTCGTCGCCGCTTCGCCGATCCGGTCGGCGATCGCCGGCGGATAGCGGTCGGTGACGAGCGGCACGCCTTGCTTGGCGATGCCCGCTTTCTCGGCCGCGACCTGCTCGATCCGGTCGCCGAGGAACGCCTGATGATCGAGGCCGAGCTGGGCGATCCCGCACGCCGCCGGCGCAGTGACGACGTTGGTCGCGTCGAGCCGTCCGCCGAGGCCGACCTCGACGATGCAGGCGTCGGCCGGCGCCCGCGAAAAAGCGAGGAAAGCGGCTGCGGTCGTGGCCTCGAAGAAGCTGATCTCCATCCGGTCGGCCGCGTCGAGCGTCTCGGCGAGCAGCCCGGCCAGCGGCTCGTCGTCGATCAGAGTGCCGGCGATGCGGATGCGTTCGTTGAAGCGGACGAGGTGCGGGCTGGTGTAGACGTGCGCCTTGAGACCCGCCGCCTCGATAGCGGCGCGCAGGAAGGCGCAGGTGGAGCCCTTGCCGTTGGTGCCGGCGACGTGGAGCAATGGGGGCAGGAGCCGCTCCGGATGGCCGAGCCGGGCGAGCAGCTCGGCGATCCGCTCGAGCCCGAGCACGTCGCCGCCCGGCGCGATCGCCGCCAGCCGATCGAGCTGCGCCTGAACGGCGGGGTGATCGGAGACCGCGTGGTCAGCCATGATTCCTCCCCATGCAGAGCATGGGGAGGGGGACCATGCGAAGCATGGTGAAGGGGTAACTGACTCGGCCTGTGCCAAAACCCCTCCCCCACCCTGCGGGTGGTCCCCCTCCCCATCGCTGCGCGATGGGGAGGAGCCTCACGCCGCCGCCTTTCGCTCCGGCGTCAGGTAATCGAGCAGCAGAGCCAGGCGCGGCTTCAGCTCGGCGCGAGGCACGACCATGTCGACCATGCCGTGCTCGAGGAGATATTCGGCGCGCTGGAAGCCCTCGGGCAGCTTCTCGCGGATCGTCGATTCGATGACGCGCTGGCCGGCGAAGCCGATCAAAGCGCCCGGCTCGGCGAGATGGACGTCGCCCAGCATCGCGTACGAGGCGGTGACGCCGCCGGTGGTCGGATCGGTGAGCACGACGATATAAGGCAGGCCGGCCTCTTTGAGCTCGGCGATCGCGACCGTGGTCCGCGGCATCTGCATCAGCGACAATATGCCTTCCTGCATGCGCGCGCCGCCGGCCGCGGTGAAGATCAGATAGGCCGAGCGGTCCCCGATCGCGGCCCGCGCTCCGGCGACGAAGGCGGCGCCGACGCCCAAACCCATCGATCCGCCCATGAAGGCGAAGTCCTGGACGCCGACGACCGCGCGCCGGCCGTCGATCGTGCCGCGGGCGTTCATCAAAGCGTCGGGTTCGCCGGTCTGCTGGCGGGCGGCGCGGAGGCGATCGACGTAGCGCTTGGAATCGCGGAACTTGAGCGGATCCTCGCGCACCGGCGTCGGCGGCAGGATCGAGAAACCGGGGTCGAGCACCTGGTCGAAGCGTACGCGCGGACCGATCCGGGCGTGATGGCCGCAGCGCGGGCAGACGTTGAGATTCTCCTCCCACTCCTTGGTGAACACCATCGCATCGCACTCGCGGCACTTGTGCCAGAGATTTTCGGGCGTCTCCCTTTTGGGCAGGAACGGGATCGAGTTGCGGACGCGGTTCAGCCAGGACATGGCGGGTCTCCTTGGGGAGCGGATAGGACTGGGGGGAGAGGGTGTCTAGGACGGGACAGTCACTTTTGCGCACCTCGGCGTAGAACTGTCACCATCGTGCGGAAAAGTGACTGTCCCCTCTCAGAGCGTCGCCTCGATATCTCTTGCCGCCTGGTCGGGATCGTCGGCCTCGGTGATCGGGCGGCCGATGACCAGCACCGAGGCGCCGGCATCCAATGCGGTGCGCGGCGTCACCACCCGTTTCTGGTCGGCGCTGGGTCCGCCGGCCGGGCGGACGCCGGGGACGACGAAGAATCCCTCGGGCCACATCTTGTGCGCGGCGCGCACCTCGGCACCCGAGCAGACGACGCCGTCGAGCCCCGCCTCGCGGGAAAGGGCGGTCAGCCGCTCGACCTGCGCGTGGGGGTCGCCCGCGACGCCAATCCCACGCAGATCCTCGCCGTCGAGGCTGGTAAGGACGGTCACGCCGACTACCTTCGTGCCCGTGGGCGCGGCAGCCTTGGCATCCTCCATCATCGAGCGCCCGCCGGCGGCGTGGACGGTGAGGATCGCCGGCTCGAGCGGCCGCAGCGCCTGGATCGCCTTGCCGACCGTATTGGGAATGTCGTGGAGCTTCAGGTCGAGGAAGATCGGAAGGTGCAGATCGGCCATCTCGCGAACGCCGGCGCGCCCGTTCGCGCAGAAGAATTCGAGGCCGAGCTTGATCCCGCCGACATGGCGGCGGACGCGTTCGGCAATTGCTTTGGCACGTTCGAGGTCGGGCGTATCGATGGCGACGTAGATCGGGCTGCCGCTCATGCGGGCCAGACTTTGGAGTCGGTCGCGATCCTTTCCTCCTCGCGCCGCGGCGGGGCGGCCGGAGCGAGGCCGCCGGGCGTGTTCGCGACCGTTACCGGCTGAGCGTTTTCGAGCCTTCGCTTCAGGCCCCAGACCCGCCCGCGATAGACCAGGAAGGTCGGGACGAAGCCGACGAGGAAGGCGAACAGGACGAGCACCGGCAGTTTCACGTCCATCTGCAGCCCGCCCCACAGATTGACCGTGACCTGCGCCCAGTTCGCCTTGGCGAACAGGACGAGGACGATGGCGAGCACGACCCAGAACAGGGTTTTCAGGAACTGCATGGCTTCTTCCTCCCCGAAATCGGCGCGCGCGTCCAGCCTCAGCCGATCTCTTGGCTGAGCGCCTCGATCAAAGGCGCGATCCCGGTCAGCCGCGCTTTCTCCTCGGCGAGGACGGCGCGGAACGCCTCGCGCTTCGCCGCGGCGGCGTCGACGCCGTGGCCGGGCATGGTCGAGAGCAGGATGTCGACCAGCCGGTCGGCGCCGTGGAGGCGGCCCCACAGATAATCATTCTCCCGCCAGGCGCGGCTGAAGAAGGCGCCGAAGCTGTTGAACCGGACGCCCTTCAGGGTTGCGGCGGCGCCGCCGGAGCGGATCGCGACCGCGTCGTCCGGCGAGATCCTGTCGACCTTTACCGGATCATATTCGTCGCGCCCGTCCTCCTGCAGCAAGGGGAAGGTCGCGATGTCGTAGAAGGGAAAGCCGAGATAGGCGACGATCAGCGGCTTGCGCTGCGCGCGCGGCAGCGCCGCCAGCGCCGCGGCGAGCCGAGCGTCGGCGGCCTCGTCGAGCGCGGCCAGATCGAGGGTCGTCGCGAGCGTGTCGAGCGCGGCGGGGGCGTCTTCGATCGGAAGGCCGGCGAGCGGTGCAGCCGCGCCGATGCGGTAGCGGGCGATGAGATCGTCGAGCATGGCGCGCAGCTCGGGCCGCTCGTCGCCCCGGGCATGGAGCGAGCGCGCGAGGAAGCGCAGGCGGCGGATGCGGAAGCCGACGTCGAAGCGGCCGAGGAAGCGGATCGCTGCCTTGGTCGCGCCCTTGGCGGTGAAAGCGGCGTCCGTAGCGATCCCCGCCTCCCGCACCGCCTGCCAGACTCGTTTTCGCAGGCCACTGTCCGGCTCCACGTCGGCCGCGCGGCAGAGGTGCAGGATCGTGTCCTCAACGACGCGGGCGAGCTTGAGCTGGCCATAGGCCGCATAGGCGAAGCCCGCCTGCCGCGCGGCGAGCCCGTGCGCCCGCGTCCGCCAGGCCTGCAGCCGCTCTGCGGTCGGCGCCCGGACGAAGAAGCCGCCGCCGAAGGCGCGGTCGATCGCGTCCTCGACCTGCGGACGGATCGCCTCGAGGATCCGGTTCATCCGCCGGATCCGCGCCGAGCGCGCCTCGATCGCCTCGAGATTGTCGCGGATCGGCTGCTCGCGCGGAATGTCGGAGAGCGCGCCGAAGATGGTCGCGAAGAAGCCCGGCGCCGCGGCCTCGCCGCCGGCACCGAGCCGGACCGACCGCAGGCCCGGCTTGGGGTCGACATAGACGAAGCGCCGGTCGACCTCGCGCCGGGCCGGCCGGTTCGCCAGCGCCGCGATCGCCGGGCGGAACGGGGCGTTGGCGAGGATCGAGCCGTCTATCAGCACCGTCCGCTCGGCCTGGGCAGGCGTGTGGCGTGGAAAGGCGCGGGCGAGGAACGCCGCGCGTCCCGGCCAGGCCGTGCCGCGCCCTTCGAGTACCGTGTCGAGCTCGGCCACAGTGAACGGCGGGAAGGCGCCGGGGAAGCTCGCCGTCGCCCGGGCCGCGAAGATGAGATCGGGGATTTCGGCGAAGCGCCCGCCGCCGATCGCTCGGAACGACAAGGTGAGGCGGTGCTCGGTCTCGAGCACTTCGGGCGGCGAGTTGAGGCGCAGCTTTTGCGGGAAGCCGTGGAAATCGGTCACGGTCACAGAAAGATCGAGCGGATGGCCCGGGGGCAACAGCGGGGTGCCCGTGCCTTCGCGCTTCATCGCCTCGATCGCGTCGAGCAGCAATGTGGTGAAACCGGCGCCTCCGAACGGCGGCGCGAACCAGCGCGCCCGAACGAAGCTCGCGACCTTCGCCCGCACCTCGGCGCGCTCGGCGGCATCGTCGCCGCGCTCGCCCTGGCCGCGTCCGGAGAGCGCCCACGCGAAGGGCAAAGCCGCGGCCTTGGCGAAGCGCGAAAGCGAGCTCCCTTCCGGATCGATCAGCCGCTCGACGTCGGCGCCGTCGAGCCAGAGCGCGGTCAGGGGCTCGAGCGAGCTTCCCGAGGCGATCGCGTCGGCGAGAAAGATGGCGTTGATCCCGCCCGCGCTCGCGCCCGCCAATATGTCGACCAGTACTCTGACGGAGATTTTGCTCCCCTCCGACGCGCGGGCGATCAGATCGCGATAGACCGCTTCGGTCGGGCTCTCGGCGGGGCTGCCGCCGTGAAAGGCCTGGCTCGCCCGCGCTAGGTGCCAGATCTCGCGGGTGATGCCGTGCATGTAGACGGCGAGGCTGACGCCGCCATAGCAGATGAGGGCGAGGCGCAGCTCCTTTTCGTGCATCGCGGCCGAGCCTGCCAGCGCCCGCCGCTCCTGTCGAGCGCGCCTATCTTTCGAAAGTTTGTCAGGTTAGAAGCCGCACCCGTTTCAAGCAGTTAGCGTCGTGGGATTCAGTCCGCCAGTGCCCGCCCGGCGTCTCGCCCTCATTCTCCTCGTCCTGTTGGGACTGCTCGGCGCCTATTGGGCGGCGACGAAGGCGCGCTTCGTCAGCGGCGGCGAGCCGGCGGCCGAGCGGCCCGAACAAGTCGGCGCGCGCAACGGCTTCGAGACCGCGGTCGGCGACTCGCCGGACGGGCGCAGCGTCATCGATTATGCGCGGATCGACGAACGGCTGCGTCGGCTGATCGAAAAGCCGAATATGGTCGGCCTCGCGGTCGGGATCATCGAAGATGGCGAGATCCGCTTCCTCCAGGGCTATGGCACGACCGCGTCGGACCGCGAGGAGCAGGTGACCGTCGACACCGTGTTTCGCTGGGCGTCCTTGTCGAAGGGCGTCGCCGGCGACATGGTCGCCTTGCTCGCGCACGAGCGGCGGCTGGCTTTGTTCGATCCGATCAACCGCTGGGCGAGCTCGCTCCGGCTCCCCCGCGGCGCCGAGGAGAGGGCGACCGTCTCGGACGTGCTGACGCACCGCCTCGGCCTGTTCAGCCACGCCCAGGATTCGAAGCTCGAGGACGGTTACGATCCGCGCTGGCTGCGCGCGACCTTGTCGAGCCTGCACCTGATCTGCCCGCCCGGCCAGTGCCACGCATACCAGAACGTCGCCTACGACGCCGCGACCGAGATCGTCGAGCGCGTCACCGGCCTGCCCTATCGCGAGGTGGTGCGCGACCGGCTGTTCGCGCCGCTCGGAATGACCTCGGCGAGCATGACCCGCGCCGGCCTGATCGGCTCGCCGAGCTGGGCGCGACCGCATGCCGGCGGCCGCAACGGCCGCCCGGTCGAGGTCGCCGAGGCCTATTACCGGGTGCCGGCGGCGGGCGGGGTCAACAGCTCGATCAAGGACCTGGCGCTGTGGATGCGGGCGCAGATGGGCCTCGCGCCGGACGTCCTGCCCCAGCAGGTGCTCGAGACCATCCAGGAGCCGCGCGCCGCGACTCCCGGCGAGAACCGCCGCCGCCGGCGCCAGGCGGAGCGGATCGGCAATGCCTATTACGGCCTCGGCTGGCGGATCTACGATTATGCCGGTCGCCGGGTCGTCGGCCATCGCGGCGGCGTGCGCGGCTACCGCTCGCTGATCCTGTTCGATCCGGCGCGCAGGACCGGCGTCGTCGCCTTGTGGAACAGCTCGGCGGCGCAGCCGGGCGGGCTCGAGTTCGAGGTGATGGACATGCTTTACGGCCTGCCCTTCCACGACTGGCTCCAGCTCGACAGCCGCGAGGGGGCGCCGGTCACGCCGGTCGAGGTTCCGGAAAACGGGATCGAGAGCACGGGGCCTTAGGGGGGCAGGCGTGACGCCATCACCGGTGCGCCAGGGCTGAGCCTGTCGAAGCCCGGGTCGGAGCGTTGAAATCCGCCCTTCGACAGGCTCAGGGCTAGCGGGGTGGTGCGCGATCTTCACCCCATTTAGACCGCCCGCAGCTCCGCCCAGATCGGGAGGTGATCGGAGGCCTTGCGCGCGGCCGGCGAATGATGGGCGCCGCTCGCGACCACTTCGAGGTCCGGGGAGACCATGATCCGGTCGAGCTGGGCGATCGGACGGCGGGCGTGGAAGCTGAGGCCGCAATCGGCGAATACGTGACGGGCCCCGAAATCGCGCAGGCAACCGCCCCGCACGCTCCATTCGTTGAGGTCGCCCATCAGCACCGTCGGCGGATCGCCGGGGCGCGCGTCGAGGTGCGACAGGATCGTGGCCGCCTGCCGCCGCCGCCACAGGCCGGACAGATCGAGATGCATGCCGACGACGCGGACCTCCCGGCCGTCGATGCGGACGTCGGCGAGCACCGCCCCGCGCGGCTCCAGCGAAGGGAGGTGGACGAGGGCGCGCGCGAGCAGCTCGACGTCCTTCTTCACCAGCAAGGCATTGCCGTGCCAGCCGATGCTGCCGGCGCGGCCGTCGAGCGGCACCGGCTTGTAGTCGCTATGCTGCTCGATCAGCTGAAACGGGAGGGCGCTGGCGCGCGAGCCGAAGCGGCGATCCGCTTCCTGGAGCGCGATGACGTGCGCGTCGAGCTCGTTCAGCACGTCGAGCGTCCGCTCCGGCCGCCGCCGCCGGTCGGTGCCGATCGCCTTGCGCATGTTGTAGCTGGCGACGCGGATCATTGGGGACAGTTCACTGGGGACAGTTACTTTCCATGCTGCCGTGCGCGCTTAGCGGCCGTCGCGCGTGAAAGTAACTGTCCCTAACCAACCCGGCGGCCGGAGAGCTTGCCGAGCTGGTGGTCGAGCGCGCGCACGGCCTTCTTGGCGGCGCCGATCACGGCGCGGTCGACGTTGGCGCCTTCGTCTGCGACGGCGATCGGCGGAATGCCGTTGACTCGCGCCTCGAGCGTCGCGCGCCGCTCGCCGTGGCCGCCCTTGGATCCGTTGACGTCCGACACATGGACTTCGATGTCGGTGATCCGGTCCTCGAACCGCGCCAGGCGCTGGCGGATCTGCTCCTCGAGCCTCGAGTTCCGCTCGGCGTCGCTCTCGACCTGGTTGTCGGCGTAGATCTGGATGAACAAGGTGACTCTCCACTCGGCTATGCCCGAAGGGGGAATGCGAGGGGAGTGGGGGAGTTCCAAAATTCCTCCCATCTCGCGACGGGGAGGAACCGCGGGCTTCCGTGTTCCCGTTTCATTCGCTATCGTGCCGCCATGGCAAAGCCGCGGACACGCTACATCTGTCAGGCCTGCGGATCGGTGCAGAGCCGGTGGGTGGGGCAGTGCCCCGATTGCTCGGACTGGAACACGCTCGTCGAGGATGCCGGCGCGGTGGTGACGCCGTTCGCGGCGCGGCACAATCTGCGCGGCGGCGGGCGTGCCATCCAGCTCGTCGGCCTCGACGCCGAAGTGCCGCTGCCGGAGCGGATGTCGACCGGCATCGCCGAGCTCGACCGGGCGGTGGGCGGCGGCCTCGTCGCCGGCTCCGCGACCCTGATCGGCGGCGATCCCGGGATCGGCAAATCGACCTTGCTCCTCCAGGCGGCAGCGAAGATCGCCGTGCAAGGCCTTGCCGTCGCTTATATATCCGGGGAGGAAGCGACCGATCAGGTGCGGCTGCGCGCGCGCCGTCTCGGTCTCGGCGCGGCGCCGCTCCGGCTCGCCGCCGCCACCTCGGTGCGCGACATTTTGACGACGCTCGGCGAAGGCGCCCCGCCCGCCTTGCTGGTGATCGATTCCATCCAGACCATGCATTCGGACCTGATCGAGGGCGCGCCGGGGACGGTGAGCCAGGTCCGCGCCTCGGCCCACGAACTGATCCGCTACGCCAAGGAGACCGGCGCGGCCGTCGTCCTCGTCGGCCACGTCACCAAGGACGGCTCGATCGCGGGGCCGCGTGTTCTAGAACATATGGTCGACACGGTGCTGTCGTTCGAGGGCGAGCGCAGCCACCAGTATCGGATCCTGCGGGCGGCCAAGAACCGGTACGGCGGCACCGACGAGATCGGCGTCTTCGCCATGGCCGAGGAGGGGCTGACCGAGGTCGCCAACCCCTCGGCTCTGTTCCTGACCGAGCGCGGCGAGGCGGTCCCGGGCGCGGTCGTCTTTCCCGCGCTGGAGGGCACGCGGCCGGTTTTGGTCGAGATCCAGGCGCTGACCGTCCGCCTCGCCAGCGGGGCGACTCCGCGGCGGGCCGTGGTCGGCTGGGATTCAGGAAGGCTGGCGATGATCCTGGCGGTGCTGGAGGCGCGTTGCGGGCTCAGCTTCTCGACCGCGGAGGTCTATCTCAACGTCGCCGGCGGCTATCGGATCGGCGACCCGGCCGCCGACCTCGCCGTCGCCGCGGCCTTGGTCTCGGCGCTCGCCGAGCGGCCGGTGCCGCCCGAGACGGTGGCGTTCGGCGAGGTCGCCTTGTCGGGCGAGCTCCGCCCGGTCGCGCACGGCGCCTTGCGGCTCAAGGAAGCCGCCAAGCTCGGCTTCACGCGGGCGCTCGTGCCGGCCTCGGTCGGCGGGGAGAAAAGCGGCATGGCGATCGCGGGCTTCCGAGCGCTCGGCCAGCTCGTCGATCACCTGCTCGGCCGCTGAGCGCGCCGGCCGCGCGGCTCAGCCTGCGCTCAGCTCCGGCTCGAGCAGGCGGTGGAGGTGGACGACGACATATTTCATCTCGGCATCGTCGACGGTGCGCTGGGCGTGGGCACGCCAGGCGTCCAGGGCGCTGGCATAATCCGGGTAGAGGCCGACGAGGTCGATCGTCGCCATGTCGAAGTCGAGGCCCTGCGGATCGGTGACCCGGCCTCCGAAGACGAGGTGAAGCTTGCTCATGGGGTGGGCCTTAGGGGAGGTGCCGAGGGGGACAGTCACTTTCCTCGGGTGCCGAGGGGGACAGTCACTTTCCTCGCGAGCCGCGTCAGGAACGCAGAAGCGAGTGTGGAAAGTGACTGTCCCCTTTTCTCAGCTCTTGTCGCCGGAGGCGCCGGTGGCGCTGGCGACGGCGCCGATCACGGCTTCGCCGACCCTGGTCGCGGCGTTCTCGGTGATCTCCTCGACCTGGGCGCGGCCGGCGTCGACGGCGCTGCGCGTCGCGTCGCGGGCGGCGTCGTTGATGCGGGTGCCGACGCTGCCGAGCAGCTCCGCCTCGCGCTCGGTCCGCGGCAGCACCGCGGCGACCAGGGCGCCGAGCGCGAGGCCGCCGGCGACCGCCGCCATCGGATAGGCCTCGATCTCCTCGCCGGCGCGGCGGCCGGCGTCGGCGGCGCGCTCGCGCATCCCGGCGAAGGTCGCGCTGGTGCGCGCGCGGGTCGATTCATAGGCTTCGGCGGCGCGGCTGCGCGGCTTTTCGCGATTGCCGGCGCTTTCGGTTGCCGTTCCCGTCGTTTCCGTCCTGGTGTCCGTCATCTTTCGCTCCTCGTACTGGCGGCAGGTCCATCGAAGGCGCCTCCGCGTGATAATTTTCGCTGATTGTGTCGATCCGGGTGACGATACGGCCGTCATCTTCTTGGTCTTCCTCGCGGCCGAAGGCATGGCCGACGGCGCGGCGCAAGGGCTTGCGGGCGAGGAACAGGACCGCCGCGCCCAGCGCCAGCGAGACCGCGCCCGGGCGCTGCTTCACCGCGCCGAGCGCGCCTTCGGCGAGGTCGCTGCTCATTTCCTTGACGCCGTCCCACGCCTCGGTCGCGAGCGACTTCGGGTGGAGCCGCTGCTGCAAGGCCGCCGACGTCGAGTCGAAGCGGCGCCGGGCCGCATCCGCTTCACGCTTGGCGGTTTCGATCTCGGCCGCGTTCATGGCAGGGCCTCGCCGCGCTGGAGCGCCGCACGCTCTTCCTCGTCGCCGGAGAGCGCCTTCATACCGGCGAGCCCCTTTTGCAGCAGGAACCAGGCGGCGACGCCCATGACGAGGGCCAGCGCCAGCCCCGCGGCCAGCGGCCCGATCAAGGTCGCGAGCGCGAGCACGAGGCCGAAGGTCAAAGCCAGGCCGGCGAACCAGGCGAGGAGTCCCGCGGCGACGAGCAGGACGAGGCCGCTCTTCGCCCTGGCCGAGCGACGTAGCGCAATCTGCTTGTAGAGATTGACCTCCGCGCGCGCGACCTCGCGACCCTCGTCGACCAGCCGGCCGACGAGGTCCGCGATCGAATCCTCCTGGGGAGTGTCGACCGGTCCGTGCAAGCTTTTAGGCTCCGCCGCCCGACTTGCGGCCGGAACGGTTGCCGCCGCCATTGCCGTCGCCGCTGTTCGCCTCGAGGCCGCTCTTTACCAGGCGCACGAGGACGAAGCCGAGCAGGGCCGCGGTGCCGACGGTGACCGCCGGGCTCTTGCGGACGATCGAGCGCGTGCCTTCGACGAGATCCTCCAGGCTCTTCTCGCGAAGATTGCCGGAGAGGTTGGCGACGACGTCGCCCGCTTTGTGGGCATATTCGCCATATTGATCGCCGAGCCGGTCGTCGATCGAGCGGGCGGCGTCGTGGATGATCTCGGAGAGGTCCTCGAGCAACTGCGTCGTGCGGTCCTTGCCGCCCTCGGCGAAGCCGCGCGCTTTCTCGGTCGCCTGGTCGCGCAGGCTCGACACCTGGTCGCGCACCTGTCCGACGATCCGGTCCGCCGAGATGGCGCCGCCGGTCGCGGCACCGCTGTCCTTGCCGCCGCCGCGCGCGACGAAGCCGCCGCCGCCGGAGGTGCCGCCGCCGCCGGTCGCGCCGGTGCGGCCGCTGTCGCCGGTGTCGGTCTTGGAGGCCCCGACTATGACCTTGTCGGTGCCTTCGGGAAGGTCTTGATCGCGAGGAGGCATGTCTGATCTCCGTAAGCTGTACGAGGGGGTGGATTGGCTTTCCTGAAACACTCGCGCGGCGGCTCCGTTCCGGCGCCTCGGGAAAGTTGCGTCTCTCCCGCTGCGCCGATAAGCCGCCCCGATACCCTGCCCCCGCGCACCTCTCACATAGTTCGGAACGAGGCCGTAACAAGATGACCGCCATAATCGACGTCCACGCCCGCCAGATCCTCGACAGCCGGGGCAATCCCACCATCGAGGTCGAAATCCTGCTCGAGGACGGCTCGACCGGCCGCGCCGCGGTGCCGTCGGGCGCGTCGACGGGTGCCCACGAAGCGGTCGAGAAGAGGGACGGCGATGCGGGCCGCTGGCTCGGCAAGGGCGTGTCGCAAGCCGTCGACGCCGTCCGCGGCGAGATCAGCGAGGTCGTCGTCGGCCTCGACGCCGAGGACCAGGCCGAGATCGACGCCCTGCTGATCGATCTCGACGGCACCGAGAACAAGAGCCGCCTCGGCGCGAACGCGATCCTCGGCGTCAGCCTCGCCGTCGCCAAGGCCGCGGCCGACGCGCGCGGCCTGCCGCTCTACCGCTATGTCGGGGGCGTCGCCGCGCACCTGCTGCCGGTGCCGATGATGAACATATTGAACGGCGGCCAACATGCCGACAACCCGATCGACGTCCAGGAATTCATGGTGATGCCGGTCGGCGCCGACAGCCTGTGCGAGGCGGTGCGCTGCGGCTCCGAGATTTTCCACACGCTGAAGCAGCGCCTCGCCGACGCCGGCCTGTCGACCGCGGTCGGCGACGAGGGCGGCTTCGCGCCGGCGCTCGCCTCGACTCGCGACGCGCTCGACTTCATCATGAAGTCGATCGAGCAGGCCGGCTATACGCCCGGCGACGACGTCGTCCTGGCTCTGGACTGCGCGGCGACCGAATATTTCAGCGGCGGCGCCTACAGGATGGAAGGGGAGGGGCGCAGCTTCGCGCCGGCCGAGATGGTGGACTTCCTCGCCGAGCTCGCCTCGGCCTATCCGATCCGCTCGATCGAGGACGGCATGGCCGAGGACGATTGGGACGGCTGGAAGCTGCTCACCGAGCGGCTCGGCGGCACGGTCCAGCTGGTCGGCGACGATCTGTTCGTGACCAATCCCAAGCGCCTCGTGCGCGGCATAAAAGAGGGCATCGCCAATTCGATCCTGATCAAAGTCAACCAGATCGGAACGCTGACCGAGACGCTGGAGGCGGTCGAGACCGCCCACCGCGCCGGCTATACGTCGGTCATGTCGCATCGCTCCGGCGAGACCGAAGACACGACCATCGCCGACCTCGCCGTCGCTACCAATTGCGGGCAGATCAAGACCGGCTCGCTCGCCCGCTCCGACCGCCTCGCCAAATACAACCAGCTGATCCGGATCGAGGAGGAGCTGGGCACGAGCGCCCACTATGCGGGACGGGCGATCTTCGACACCAGGCGGGGGTGAGCGAGCGGTCTCATCGATGCGTCGCCGCTATCTCCTGAGGTGCTGGTTCAAGAAGGCGAGATAAGCGTCCGATGCGCGGATGCGGTTTTCCTTGCGGAGGAAGCCGTGGCCCTCGTCCGGGAAGACGATATATTCGACCGGGACGTTGTTGCCGCGCGCGGCCGCGACGAGCTCGTCGCTCTCGACCTGGAGAACCCGCGGATCGTTCGCGCCCTGGACGACGAGCAAGGGCCGGCGGATGTTGCGCGCGTGGAACAAGGGCGAGATCGCCCGGTGGCGCGTCGCGTCGTTGGCCGGATCGCCCATCTCGTCGAACAAAGCGACGCGCTGCGCGCCCCACCAGGGCGGGATCGACTGCAGGGTGCGGACCCAGTTGGTGACGCCGAAGATGTTGATCCCGACGTCGAACTCCTCGGGATGGAAAGCGAGCGCCGCGGCGGTCATGTAGCCGCCATAGGAGCCGCCCATCACTGCCACGCGGTCCGAGATCCAGTCCATATTCTCGAGGAAGGAACGCGAGGCGACGACGTCGCGAAGGTCGACGTCGCCATGCTTGCGGTCGTCCATGTGATAGAAGGTCTTGCCATAGCCCGACGAGCCGCGATTGTTGATCGCGTAGACGGCGTAGCCGTTGTTGACGAGGTGCTGGACCATGGCCGAATAGCCGCGCCGGCTCTGGCCGCCGGGGCCGCCGTGGACGAGCACGATCGCCGGCACCGGCCTCGATCCGCTCGCCTCGCGCGGGCGGTAGAGGATGCCGGGGATCTGCGTCCCGTCATAGCTCGGAAAGCGGACGACGCGGCCCTCGACCAGCTGGCGCTCCTCGATGCGCGGGTTGAGCGCTCGGGTCAGCCGGCGCGCCTGGCCGGTGGCGAGGTCGGCGACGAAGATGTCGGACGGCGAGGTGTCCGACGCGACGGTGAAGGCGATAGACGTCTCGTCGCGATTGAAGCGAATCCCGCCGAGATCGCCCTGGGGCACGCCGCGCAGCGCGATCGTCCGCCCGTTGGGGCCAGTGATCGTGACTTGGGTGGAGGCGTCAGCGTTCAGCGAATGGATGCGGTAGCGGCCCGACGGCGAATAGCCGACATTCTGGACGTCCCAGTCGGCGGCGACCAGCCGCTCTCGGTTGCCGCCGGCGAGATCGTAGGTCCAGGCCTGCGTCCATTCGCCATGCTCGTTGGTGCCATAGACCAGGGAGCGGCCGTCCGGCGTGAAGGTGTAGGGGCCGTATTCGACATTGCCCTCATGCTGGGTGATCAGCCGCGGCGCCGCAGTGGATCCGAGCTCCGCGAGATAGATGTCGCTGTTGGCGCTGCTGTGCGACTTGACCAGAGCGACATAGCGGCCGTCCGGCGACACGGCGGCGGGCGTAAAGCCCTCGTTCTGAAAGGCCAGGCGGCGCTCCAGAGTCTGTGCGTCATAGGCGTAGACGTCGAACATCTGCGGGTTGCGCTCGTTGGTGGCGACCCAGAAGGTACGGCCGTCCGCCGCCCAGCCGATGAACTGCGCCTTGAGCCGCTCGCCCGGCGTCAGATCGCGCAGGGTCCCGTCCGCCTGGCGGACGTAGAGGTGGTTGAGCTCGTTGCCGCCGCGATCGGAGGTGACGAGGACGCGCTCGTCGTTCGGGAAGAAGCTGATCGCGAAGGTCGCATTGTCGGACGAGCTGGTCAGCGGGACCGGCGCCCCGCCGTCGACCGGCAGGCGATAGGCGTTGAAGACGCCGCTCTGGTCGCTCGAGATCAGGATCGAACGGCCATCGGGCGAGAAAGCATAGCGGCCGGAGCCGGCGAGCGAATAAGCCGTGGTCTCGAAGAATTCGCGCGCGGAATAGCGGGCGAGCGCGGACGGTGCCGAAGCTTGCGCGGAAGTGGGCGAAGTTGCCGCATCCCGTGAGTCCGTCGTTGTCGTCGCGCAGCCGGCGAGCGCCAGCGCGGAAGCGCCGGCGAACCAAGCGGCATTCATGACTTTGAGCATCCGTCCCTCCTGGAAGTGTATTATGCAGCTATAACACCGGCCGAGGGTGCAGTCCAGCGGCGTCTCGCGAGGGCTGCCTATTGCTCGGAGCGGCGCCAGTCGTCGGCGGTCATGCATACCATCGGCGCAGGCTCCCCGCCGGCGACCTCGACGCTGCGGCAGACGAGTTCGGCTGGCGCCTGCCGGCCAGCGCGCGGCGACTGATCGCGGGCTTCGCGCGAAGGATCGAGGCGCGCCGCCGGCTCGGACGCGGCGGCCGGAGCCGCGAGCGCGGCGAGCAAGAATATCGGTACGGAAAGCTTCAGGAACACGAACTCACCCCCTCATTCGCAGTCCGGCAGATGCTACAGGCGGCGGCAGGTCTCGGCAAGCCGCCGCCCGTTCACGATACTAGCGGTCGAGGGCGCGCCACTGGGCGGCGGTGCGGCAGACGCGGCGGCTGGCGGTGCGCTGTCCGGTATGCTCGGTGCGGCGGCAGATCAGTCGCTCGGCGGGCTCGGCCGCCGGGGTCTGCTGGGCGACGGGCCGGGCGGCCGGATCGGTCGAAGGCGATTCGGGAGCGGCGGGACTCGAGGCGAGAGCGGCAACCGGGGCCGACAGCGCAAGCAGGAACAATCCAAGCGTCTTCACCAATCTTCACTCCTCGTCTTCGACGGCGCACGGCCCACCGGTCGCCCGGCGGGCCGCGTTGCAAGTCTTTGGAATCACGTGGTTGTTACGTCCGTAACCCGATCACATGTGCCAAATCCCAGGGAAAATGTCAATCGCGGACCGCCGCTCCGCGGCCACCTATTCCGACTCGTCGATCTCCCGCCATTCCGCGGCGGTCTTGCAGACCCGGCGCATCGAGGTCGGCTGGCCGGTGAGACCGATTCGCCGGCACATCTGCCGCTCGCGCCGCTGCGACTCCGGCGCGCGCTCGGTAATGGTCTGGACGGCCTCGCCGGCGCCGCTCCCGTTTTCGCCGCCCGTCTGGGCGGAAAGCGCCGCGAGCGGCGCGAGGGCGAGGAGGGCGGACGAGACAAGCTTCGCGTACATGGACAAATCCTCTTCAGGCAGGGTCCGCCGGCCGATCCGGCGAGCTGCTGACGGGAACGAGGATAAAGCCGCTGCTACATGCGTAACATGACGGGGCTTGCGAATCGCATTGATCGCGCTTGCGAAAATGAAAACGGCGTCAGCCGGGGGGCGGCATGGTCAGCGCGTCGATCGCGCCCTGGAGGATGTAGGCGGCGGCGATCTTGTCGACGAGGCCGGCGCGGCGCGCTCGGCTGGCGTCGGCGTCGATGAGGGTCCGCGTCACCGCCTGGGTCGACCAGCGCTCGTCCCAGAGCAAAAGCGGCAGGCCGAGCGGAGCGAGGTTGCGGGCAAAGGCGCGGATCGACTGGGTGCGCGCGCTCTCGGACCCGTCGAGATTGAGCGGCAGGCCGAGGACGAGCCCGCGCACCTGCTGGGCCGCGGCCAGCGCCCTCACCTTTTCGAGGTCGGCGGTGAACTTGCCTCGGCGGATCAGCTCGGCCGCGGTGGCGATGGTCCACTGCGCGTCGCACAAGGCGATGCCGATGGTCCTGGTGCCGACATCGAGCCCCATCAGCCGCCCGCCCCCGGGGAGCGCCTCACGAAAGTCTGCGGCGCTGGTAGTGATCATCATCGGGCGAGGAAGGCGGCCAGCCGCGCCTCGGCGTCGGCGCGAACGTTCGCCCAGAACAAGGCGTAGTCGTAGACGTGGTAATTGTTGCCGGGCAGCACATGCCCGCCGAGCTCGGGCGAGTCCTCGCCGATCAGCAGGAAGCCGCGGACGTCGCAGCGCGCCGGCACCGCGCTCGGCCGGAACTCGGCCTCGCTGAAATCCTCGTTCGGGAACAGGGTGCCGAGATTGGCCTCGCGCCCGGCCTCGTCGCCCCGATTGCCGGTGAGCGGATTGACGCAGAGCATCCGAGTCCCCGCCCGCGGCGCGCCGGTGCGGCTCGCCGATTCGTCGTAGGCGTCGGTCACCATCCTCGGATCGGCGGGCTCGCCGAAGCTCTGCCAGCTGAGGATGCATCCGGCCTGCGCCCGCCGCTCGCAGGCGGGAAGGCCGAGCGCGGGCAGGTCCGCGGTCATCGAGATCGGCCAGCCGATCACGTAGGCGGCCGCGATCCGCGCTGCCTCCGGCCGGCCGGCGATGCGTTCGGCGAGGAGGCGGGTGAGATGGAGGCTGCCCTGGCTGTGGGCGGCGAGCAGGATCGGCCGGTCGCGCGGCGCCTGCGCGAGGAACGCGTCCCACGCCGCGCTCACGTCGCGCCAGGCGAAGTCGAGCGCCCGCCGCGCATTCTCCTCGGTGGTGAGGAAGGCGCCGAACGCGGCCTGGCGATATTTGGGCGCCCAGATCCCGCCGACCGAATTGAACGCGCTCGCCTGGCTGCGCACGAACAGCCGCGCCCGCCGCTGCGATTCCTCGTCGTCGAGCGGCGCGTTCCAGGCGCTGCGCTCGAGAAAGGAGGTCGGATGGATGAAGAAGACCGATGCGCGGGGCCGGTCCGTCCGGCGGACGCCCGGCGGGGTCCAGAGCGCGGGATTGTCCGGAATGTCCGGCCGGGCGATCCAGAGGTCGCGGGCGGCATAGCTGGCGCCCGCCTTCATCGGCACCTCGCGAAACTCGACCTTGGGGACGAAGGCGAGGCGCATCAGCTGGTGCTCGAACAGCTTGTACGCAATCGCGCCGACGATGAAGAGGACGGTCAGTCCCGCCACCACCCAGAGGAAACGCCGCGCCAGCATCGGCGGGCGAAAGCGCATCCGGCGGAGGGATGCAAGTCTTCGTTGATGCAGCGCAGCATGGATGCTAGCCGCCGCCCCAGGGCTGTTCACAGCCCGACTACAGGAAGCTCCATGTCCGTCGACGCCGCCACCGTCCGCCACATCGCCCGCCTGGCCCGCATCGCGGTGACCGACGCCGAGGTCGCGGCGCTGGCGCCCGAGCTCAACAATATCCTCGGCTGGGTCGAGCAATTGCAGGAGGTCGACGTCTCCGGCGTCGAGCCGATGACCGCCGTGATCCCCAACGCCTTGCGCCTGCGCGACGACGAGATCACCGATGGCGGCATTCGCGACAAGGTGCTCGCCAATGCGCCGGTCGCCGAGCACGGCTTCTTCGCGGTCCCCAAGGTGATCGAGTGAGCGACCTCACCGATCTCGGCGTCGCCGCGATCCGCGACGGCGTGCGCGACGGCGCGTTCAGCGCGCGCGAGGTCGCCGGGGCGTTCAATTCCGCGGTCGAGAAGGCGCGGGGGCTCAATGCCTTCACCGTCGAAACGCCGGAGCGCGCGCTCGCCGCGGCCGACGCCGCCGACACCGCCCGCGCGCGCGGCGATCTGAGGCCGCTCTCCGGCGTGCCGCTCGGGATCAAGGACCTGTTCGCGACCGAAGGCGTGCAGACCACCGCCGGCAGCCGCATCCTCGAAGGCTTCGCGCCGACCTACGAATCGACCGTCTCGGGCAATCTGTTCGCCGCCGGCGCCGGGATGCTCGGAAAGCTCAACATGGACGAGTTCGCGATGGGCTCGTCCAACGAAACGAGTGGCTACGGCCCGGTCATTTCCCCCTGGCGGCGCGGCGATGGCGGCAATGCGGCGCTGACCCCGGGCGGATCGTCGGGCGGCTCGGCGGCGGCGGTCGCCGCGCGGCTGGCGCCCGGCGCCACCGGCACCGACACCGGCGGCTCGATCCGCCAGCCCGCCGCCTTCGTCGGCATCGCCGGCATCAAGCCGACCTATGGGCGCTGCTCGCGCTGGGGCGTCGTCGCCTTCGCCTCGTCGCTCGATCAGGCGGGCCCGATGGCGCGCGACGTCAAGGATTGCGCGATCCTGCTCGAGGCGATGGCGGGCTTCGATCCGAAGGATTCGACTTCGCTCGATCTGCCGGTCCCGCGCTGGGAGGCGAACCTCTCCGCCGACGTGCGCGGCAAGCGCATCGGCATCCCGAAGGAATATCGGGTCGAGGGCGTCCCCGCGGAAATCGACCAGGTCTGGCAGCGCGGCATCGACCTCATGCGCGAGGCCGGCGCCGAGATCGTCGAGGTTTCGCTGCCGCACACCAAATATGCGCTGCCGACCTATTACATCATCGCGCCGGCCGAAGCCTCGTCCAACCTCGCCCGCTACGACGGCGTGCGCTACGGCCTGCGCGAGATGGGGGATGGCGGCCTCGACGGAATGTACGCGGCGACCCGCGCCGCCGGTTTCGGGGCCGAGGTCAAGCGGCGCATAATGATTGGCACCTATGTGCTCTCGGCCGGCTATTACGATGCCTATTTCACTAAGGCGCAGCGGGTTCG
>DASQKE010000024.1:0-5626 GCA_035630675.1 Allosphingosinicella sp. | reverse complement strand
ATCGTCTTGACCGCCGCCGTCCTGGCCATCCTGACCCCGCGCCGCTGCCCCAGCCCCGGCGCCACCTCGACCAGCAGATAAGCGAGGCTGCCGACCAAGGGGAAAACGAGGATCGGCAGGATCCAATAGGGATTCCTCCCGTTGCGCAGGCAGTGGACGATGCAGCCGATCGCGAGCCCGATGATCGCCGCGAAGAAGAGCATCAGGCCGCCGTATCGCCTTCGGTGACGTGGGCGGCATCGGTTCGCCGACCGAACTCGGGCGCCACCACGCCCGCCGCCCGCCCGGCGCGCGCTTCGCGAATCCATTCGAGCACGCACAGCACCACCGCGACCACGCCGATCAGCGCGGTAAAGACGAACACGAAATAATATCCGCGCTCCTCGATCATCTGGCCGAGCGCGCCGCGACCGAGCGTGCCGACGAGCAAAGTCAGCGAGGCGAGCAAAGCATATTGTACGGCGCTGTAGCCCTTGGCGACGATCGACGAGAGCCACGCGATATAGGCCGCGCCCGCGATCCCGATCGCGAGGTTCTCGCCGCCGATGGTGATCATCAGCCGGGCCAGCTTCTCGCTGCCGCCGAACTGCTCGACCGCCCAGGTGAAGCCGATCGTGTTGCTGACCGCGGACATGGTCGCCCCGCCCACGGCGAGATCGGCGTAGAGCAGGTTCGTCGCGGCCGACAGGGCCGCGCCGAGCGTCAGCGTGAACATGCGCCCGAGCACGACGATCATCCAGCCGCCCAGCGCCAGCCCGAGGATGATCGCGCCGATACCGAAGAATTTGGACGCAAACGCGACCTCGTCGTTCGTGTACTGGAGCTCGCCCAGGTAGAACGGGTAGGCGAAGGTGCCCCAGATCGAATCGCAGATCCGGTAGGTCAGCACCAGCGCGAGGATCAGCACCAGCGACCAGCCCATGCGGCCGACGAATTCGACGAGCGGCATCACCAGCGCGCGGTAGAAGTGATCCGTCACCTGGCTGGCGCGCGCTTCCGATGCGCCTTCCGTCGGGATCACGTGCCGCCCCTCGCGCCGGAGCTTCACCAGCCAGGCCGCGATGAACGCGGGCAGGACGATCGTGGCGAGGATGATCAGCGGGCCGTAAGTGGCGGTGAACTCGGTCGGGTTGGGACGGTCCTCGGGAAGGGCGGTCATCGACCAGATCATGAACACGAGAACCGTGCCGACGGCCAATGCCCACAGCAGGCCGACGGCGAGCAGGCCCCAGGTCCGGACCTTCGGCAGCAGCTCACCCGGCTCGTAGAGCTTTTCGATCTCCTCGCCCGTGGCGAGGATGGCGCCGGTCTTCTCCGGATCGGGAGCGAACAGGCCCGCCACGCCGATCGCCAGCAAGATCAGCCCCAACATCACATAGGTCTGGGGCCAGCCGATCCGCGCGGCGATGATCAGGCCGAGCGCTCCGCCGACGAGGGAGGCGAGGCGGAAGCCCATCTGGTAGACGGTGGAGAGAATGTCGATCGTCGCCTCGTCGTCGGCGATGTCGATGCGCCAGGCATTGATCGCGATGTCCTGCGTGGCGCTGGTGAAGGCGCCGATGCCCGCGAGCAGACTGAACATCCCGAGCGAGCTCCTCGGATCGAGCAGGCTCATCGTCACGAGGATGATCCCGAGCAGGAGCTGCGCGGGCGCGATCCACTGCTTGCGCTTCCCCAGTCGGCGCAGGAACGGGATGTCGACCTTGTCGACCAAGGGCGACCACAGGAATTGGAACGAGTAAGCGAGCCCGATCAGCGAGAATACGCCCATCGTCTCGAGATCCACCTGGGCCTCCGTGAACCAGGCGTAGAGCGTCCCGAGGAAAAGCGCGAACGGCAGGCCCGAAGCGAATCCGAACAGCGCCATGAAGCCCGACTTGGGGTTGCGCAGCGAGCGGAACAAAGTGCGCCAGCCTGGTTTCTTCGCTGCCGTCGTGGCCATGGGCCGTTTCTCCTGCTCGAATGGCCGCGAACCTAGCGGCTCAACGCGGTATTGCCAGCGCTATGAACGGACCAGCGGCGCTTGCCTTACGTTCGCGTAAAGCGCACCATCGCGCGCCATGGACATGGCGACCAGGCAGCGGCCGACCGAGGGACAGCTCGCGCTGGCGCGGGTGATCGCGACCGGCGTCGAGACGCAGGGCGCGGAGGCCAAGACGGTGCCGGCGAGCGTCTACATCGATCCGGCGCGCTTCGATCTCGAGCGCGAGCGCCTCTTCGCGCGGCTGCCGACCGTGATCGCGCCTTCGGCTTTGCTTCCGCGCCCGAACATGGCGGTGCCGCACGACGGCTTCGGCCTGCCTTTGCTGCTGACCCGCGACAAGGAAGGCCGCGCCCACGTCTTCTTCAACGTCTGCCGCCACCGCGGGACGCGCCTTGTCGAGGGCGCCGACACGGTCTGCGCGCCGCGCCTGGTCTGCCCCTATCACGCATGGACCTATGCGACCGACGGCCGCCTCGCCGGGCTGCCGCGGCCCGACACCTTCCCCGGCCTCGACAAGGGGGCGCACTCCCTGCGCGAGCTGCCGTCGCGGGAGGCCGGCGGGCTGATCTGGTTCGCGCGGGACGAGGCTGCGGACTTTTCGGACGCCGATGCGCTCGCGCCCGAGTTCGACGCCTTCGGACTCGCGGGCCACCACCTCTACCGGCGCCGCGTCCACGACGTCGCGGCGAACTGGAAGCTGGTGATGGACGCCTTCCTCGAAAGCTATCACGTCCAGCGCCTCCACGCCCCGACCATCGCCCGCTTCTTCGCCGACGGAATCACCGCCGGCGACCGGATCGGCATCCACCAGCGCTCCGCGGTCGGCCGCACCGATTATGTCGGCGGACTCGACCGCCAGGACTGGCCGGCGCTGAGGGCGGTCATCACCTTCGCCTATCAGCTCTTCCCGGCGACGATCCTGATCATGAGCCCGGATTATGTGAATTTGATGGTGCTGATGCCGCAGGCGGTCGGACGCACTTTGGTCGAGGATTTCATGCTGATCCCCGAGCCGCCGAAGACGGCCGAGGAGGAGGAGCATTGGGAGAAGAGCTGGCGCATCCTCGATCAGGGCGTGTTCGAGGCCGAGGATTATCGCGCCGCGGCGTTGCAGCAGGAGGGCCTCGGCTCAGGCTCCCTCGAAACGCTCACCATTGGCACGCTCGAAACCGGCATCCACAATTTCCACGAGCAGGTCGAAGCGGCGCTCCGGACCTGAAAATCGCTCTTCGACAGGCTCAGGGCTAGCGGTCGTGTTCAACCACTCCGCTAGGGCTGAGCTTGTCGAAGCCCGGTTTGCAGGGCCCGGGCGGTCTGTGGTTCCTACCCCGCCGCCCGCTCGTACAAGCTCAGCTGCGGCGGGAGCTTCTTGACCTCATTGCCCTGCAGGACCTCGTCGAGGCAGTCCAACGCCGCCTTCATCACCTTCTCGCTATAGGGCTTGGACAGGCAGCCGACCGCCAGCGATTGCGCGCCCTCCGGGCAGGCGCCGCTGACGAACAATACGGGGATTCCCCGTCCGCCCGCGATCCGCGCCACGTCGGTGCCGTCGCCCTCGCCGCTCAGGCTGATGTCGGTGAGGACGAGGTCGATCTTCTCCTCGCTCTCGATCACCGCGCGCGCATCCTCGAGGCTGTCGACCGTCGCCACCACCTCATAGCCCGCCTCGCCGAGCAGATGCTCGTTGTCGAACGCGACCAGCGGCTCGTCCTCGACGACGAGGATGCGTTGGATCAGCCTTTCCCGTTTCCCGAAGAGCATGGTAGTCGGCGCGCCTCCCGATGATCGATCTGACTGCGTAACGAGCGAGTCGGTCAGCGGTGCCGAAGCGGTCGCTTCGCTTTGGCGCGAAACTTGATCCGACTGCCGGAGGACCCTTGCCCCCACCCCGTTCCCCCCCGCCCCGTTCCTCCAAACCCCGCCCGCCGCACAGAGCCGCCGCGAAAGGCGAGCCACAGCGGATCGCCAAGCTGCTCGCCCGCGCCGGCATCGCCTCGCGCCGCGAGATCGAGCGCATGATCGAGGACGGCCGGATCGCCCTCAACGGCGCCAGGATCGAGAAGCCGGCGACGCTGCTGACCTCGCTGCACGGCGTCACCGTCGACGGAAGCCCGGTCAAGGCGCCGGACCCCGCGCGCCTGTTCCGCTACCACAAGCCGGCAGGACTGCTCACCGCGGAGCGCGACCCCAAGGGCCGCCCGACCATCTACGACCGGCTGCCCGGCGGCCTGCCGCGGGTGATGCCGGTCGGGCGCCTCGACCTCAACACCGAGGGCCTGCTGCTGCTCACCACCGACGGCGAGCTCAAGCGCCAGCTCGAGTTGCCCGCGACCGGCGTCGAGCGCAGCTACCGCGCCCGCGTCTTCGGCGACGTGTCGCAGGCCCAGCTCGAGGAGCTGATCCACGGCGTCGAGATCGAAGGCATGCGCTACGGCCCGATCGACGCCAATCTCGAGCGCCGCACCGGCCGCAACGGCTGGGTCGAGATGCGCCTCCGCGAGGGCAAGAATCGCGAGGTCCGCCGCGTCCTCGAATATCTGGGCTTACAGGTCTCGCGCCTGATCCGCACCGCCTACGGCCCCTTTCCGCTGGCGGATTTGCCCGCCGGCGCAGTCGACGAGGTCCGCCAACACGATCTGGTGGCCTTCAGGAAGACGCTGAAGTGAGGATTATCGCTGGCGCCTGGCGCGGCCGGCCGTTGCTCGCACCCCCCGGCCAGGCCACCCGGCCCACCTCCGACCGCGCGCGAGAAGGCCTGTTCTCGATGCTCGCCAGCCGCCTTGGCAGCTTCGAAGGCCTGCAAGTCGCCGATCTCTTCGCCGGCACCGGCGCGCTCGGCCTGGAAGCGCTTTCTCGCGGCGCCGCCCACTGCACCTTCGTCGAGAAAGATGCGAAGGCGATCGCGGCGCTCAAAAGCAACGTCGCGAAGCTCGGCGCGGAGGCGCGCGTCGAGATCCGCGCGCAGGCGGCGGAGCATGCCGCTCCGCTGCCCGCGCCTTGCGACCTCGTCCTGATGGACCCGCCTTACCGGACCGGCCTCGCTCAGCTGGCGCTGGACCGCATCGCCGCCTTGGGCTGGCTCGCCCCTGGCGCCTGGGTCAGCGTCGAACTCAGCGGCGAGGAGATGGCCGTCCCCGATGCCCTCACCCTCGAGGCGGAGCGCCGCTTCGGCAAGGCGAGGATCACGCTGCTGCGCGTCATTTCATGACCGGGGTCCCCTGCCGCAACCGCTATGTGATCGCGGGGCGCGCCTCAATCGCAACATCGGCCGCTGTGGTTTCGCGTGACACGCTTTCCCAACGCAACGCGGTATCATTAAAAACGAAAATCTTCGTCAGGCAATCGAGCATCTCTTTGTCGGTCGATATGCCCGGAACCTTCGTGAATGCTCCATTGGCTGCAACGAGGCCGCTCTTTTCACCGCCATAGAGAACGGTCTCCCCTCGCATTCTTGTCGGGTAAAAGAAAAGTCCATGCCGGCCCGGCGCGTCGGGAATGAGGCGGGTTCTCGACAGTCCCTCTGACTTGCCATAGTCCCAATCGGTTCGCTTAGCGATCACGTCGTATTGCCCCTCAATTCGTTCGAAATCCGTAATTGAGCGTACCGTTGAAAGTCTCTCGAAGTTCGGAGACAGACGAAAC
>DASQKE010000023.1:0-2487 GCA_035630675.1 Allosphingosinicella sp. | reverse complement strand
TCCCACGCAAGTCGGGAACACCCGACTTGCGTGGGAGAAGCGATCAAACCAGCGCTTGATACGGTACCCGGCCGTTCGCGAGCGCGTCGTCGAGGAGCTCGAGCCGGTCCTGGCCCCAGAACACCTCGCCGTCGAGCACGTAGGCCGGCGAGCCGAACACGTCATGCGCGACCGCATTCTCGAGGTTGAGACCGTAGACGGCCTCGGTCATGTCGCCGCGCGCTGCTGCGATCAGCGAGGCCGACTCGAGACCGGCCGCCTCGGCCAGTTCCGCGACGACGCGCGGGTCGGCGAGGTCGCGCTCCTCTTCCCAGATGCCGGCAAAGGCGCGTCGCAGAAAAGGGTCAGGGTCCTTGCGGGCGGCGGTGACGGCGATGACAAAACGATCCGCGAGGGTCACGTCGAAAGGCCAGAATTTCGGCTTCAGGTTGAAGCTGAGGCCCCGTTTCTCGCGCCAGCGCTGCAGCTCGACCATCCGGTAGCGCTGCCGCGCAGGATGGCGCTGCGGCAGCGGCTGCCCGCCCGTCTCGGCGAACACGCGCCCGAGGAAAATCGGCTTGTGGTTGACGGCGAGCCCGTGGCGCCGCGCGATCTCCATGAAGGGCGCGTGGCCGATATAGGCCCACGGGCTGGCGAGGGAGAAGTAATAGTCGATGCTGCGGGACATGGGGCGGACGTTGCCTTGCAATTGCGCTGGCTTTGCAGAGCGCTCAGCCCAATTCCCAGCCTGCACGGTGGAATGTCAATGGATCGCCCGCCTTCCGCGACGGCGCCTGACACCATCCCTCCCCTTCAGGGGGGCCGAGTCGGCGGAGCCGACCGGGATGGGAGCATGCCGCTTCAAAAAAAGAAGGCGCTCCGCGCCATGACCCCGCCCGGCTCGGACGCTGCCGCGCCCGAGTTTGCCCTCCCTGGGCGGGATGAGGACCGGCGCGACCGCGTCACGCCGCCTGCCTGACGACGTCCCCCGTGGCCAGGAAAGCGGCGACGTCCGGACTCGGCTCCGGGCTCGGCAGGGCGACGAGGCCGATCTCGGCGAACAGGCGCTCGACCGGCACGTAGCATTTGGCCTTGCGATCGTAGAGGCCGGTGCTGGCGAGGGCGACGGCCGCGACGATGTCGCGCCCGGCCCTGCCAGCCGTTACGACCCGGTGCTCCATGACCACGAAGGTCTGCGTCCAGGCGACGATGCGCGTCTCGACCCGGAAGCGGCGGAACAGTCGCAGCTCGCGCCGGAAGCGGATCGTCGCCGCATTGACGATCGGCGCCCAGCGGTGCCGCACCACGGCGCGCCACAGACCCGAGCGGATGATCAGGTCGATGCGGCCGAGATCCATCAGCGCCCAATAGCGGCTGTTGTTGACATGCATGGAGATGTCGAGGTCGTGCGGCCAGACGCGGAAGCCGAGGCACGACGCATCCGTCATCGGATCAAGCCGCGGCCGCGCGAACGAGGCGATGATGAGGTGCAAGAGGCGGAGCCAGAGATTCATGCGGTCGAAACCTTTATCCGGCCGCAGGCCGAAGCCGCGGGGCAAAGCTTAACAACGAGATCGCGCCCGATCCGTTGCAGGCCACTCCGCGCTCCTTGCAAGGTTTACGCCGCTCGCCTCGCCTCCCCGGCACCGTAGAACGTGCCGCCGCTCTTCGCCATGTCCAGGAGGAGCTTGTTCGGCGCGAAGCGCGCCCCGTGCTTCGCTTCCAGCTTGCGACACAGGTCCACGAACCGCCTCGCGCCCATGAAATCGATGTAGCTGAGGGCGCCGCCCGTGAACGGCGCGAAACCGAAGCCGAGGATCGAGCCGACATCGGCCTCGCGCGGATCGGTGATGACCCCGTCCTCGACCGTGCGCGCCGCCTCAAGCGCTTGCGTGACGAGCAGGCGAGGCTTCAGCTCCGCGAAATCGACCGTGTCAGGGTCGAGGTGGGTCGGCTGCAGGTCCGCGAGCCCCGGCCAGAGCCGCTTCTTGCCGCCCTCCGGATAGTCGTAGAAGCCCTTCTTGTTCTTGCGCCCGTAGCGGCCATGCTTCTCGACGAGGTCCACCAGCAGCTTCTCTTGCTCCGGATTGACCGATTGCGGTCCGAGCTCGGTCTTGGTCGCCCGAAGGATCTTGAGGCCGAGATCGATGGCGACCTCGTCGTTGAGCGACAGCGGTCCGACCGGCATTCCGGCCATGCGGCCGGCGTTCTCGATCATGGCCGGCGGCACGCCCTCCATGAGCATGAGATGGCCTTCGAGGATGTAGTTGAGCACGCACCGATTGGCGAAGAAGCCGCGGCTGTCGTTGACGACGATCGGCGTCTTCCTGATGGCGCGCGCGAAATCGAGGGCCGTCGCCAGCGCCTTGTCGCCGGTCTCCTTGCCGAGGATGACCTCGACCAGCAGCATCTTCTCGACCGGCGAGAAGAAGTGGATGCCAATAAAATTCTGCGGACGCTGGCTCGTGGCGGCGAGGCCGGTGATCGGCAGCGTCGAGGTGTTGGAGC
>DASQKE010000022.1:0-10065 GCA_035630675.1 Allosphingosinicella sp. | reverse complement strand
GCCCCGGTCACCACCGCCCCCATGCTCGCCCAGCTCGCCACCCAGGCGCGGGTGCTGCTCGGACGCTAATTCCTCCCCATGCGCAAGCATGGGGAGGGGGACCATGCGAAGCATGGTGGAGGGGCAAAGGGCGTCGCGGCGGCGGGTGGAGTTTTCGAACGGGGCGGTGGCTTTTGCCTATTCGGCGGAGCGGCCGGAGAAATTGCGCGGGCCGCAGCACCATTTCGCCTGGTGCGACGAGCTCGGGAAATGGCCCCCTTCGACAGGCTCAGGACAGGCGACGGTCGGGCGCGGCGAGAAGGCGTGGGACAATCTCCAGATGACGATGCGGCTCGGGACTCGGCCGCGGATCGTGGTGACGACGACGCCGAGGCCGACGGCTTTGGTGCGGCGGGTGGTGGCCGCGGCGGGGGAGGAAGGGGTGACGCGCGGGCGGATGGAGGAGAATTGGACCTTGCCCGAAGCGGAAGTGGCGGCGGTGACGGCGCTCTATGCGGGGACCCGGCTGGGACGGCAGGAGATCGGGGGCGAATTGCTCGAGGACGTGGCGGGCGAAGCTGGCGGGCTCGTTTCCCGAGCTGGAGGACGAGCTTGCCGGGCTGACGGCCGCCGGCGGATACGAGCGGACGGGGCGCGGGTCGCGGTCGCCGGACCGGGCGGATGCGATGGTGCATGCGATGGCGGAGCTGATGCTGGGGCCGCGGGTGGCGGTCCCGCGGGTGCGCCTGGTGTGAGCGCCGGTTAACGCGCTGTTTACCGCTTCCGTTTACCGCTCGCTTCGAGAGGCGCGCGCCATGGAGCGGGCGTCGAGAGGGAGCACGGGTTGCCCGAGGGTCTGTCGAGGATCGGCTTTGCGCTCGCGGCGGTCGTGGCGGCGGTGCTCGGCGCGCTCGTCTTCGCGCCGGGCCGCGCCGAGGCGGCGATCACCAGCTGCACGATGACGGCGACCAGCGTCGTCTTCTCGCCCTACAACACCCAGACCAAGGCCGCGGTCGACAGCACCGGCACGCTCGACATCCAATGCACCGGCACCGGCAGCAGCAACGCCGCCAGCGTCCACATCAATTTCGGCGTCAGCGGCGGCGGCACCTGCACCACCCGGCGCATGGCCAACGGCGCGAACCGGCTCAACTACCAGATCTACCAGAATAGCGGACGGACCACGAACTTCTGCAACGGGTCGAACCGGCTCAACCTCAATTTCAACCTCAGCACCGGCAGCCAGACGCAGACGGTGACGATGTACGGCCGAGTCGCCGCCGCCCAGAATCCGGTCTACGCGCCCACCCCCTATACGGACACGCTGACCATCGATCTGCGCGCCGGCACCGGCGGCACGATCCTGCGCACGACCACGACGACAATCAGCTCCATGGTTGCGGCGATCTGCACGGTCTCGGCCGGCACTTTGGGCTTCGGCGCCTATTCGGGAAGCCAGGTCGATTCGACCGCCGCGGTCTCGGTCAATTGCTCGAACGGCGCGCCTTATGCGGTGGCGCTGGGCGGCGGCGGCAATCAGAGCGGCTCGACCCGCCGGATGGCGGGGCCGGGGGCCAATCGCCTCGACTACCAGCTGTTCAGGGATTCCGCGCGCGCCATCCCCTGGGGCGACGACAGCGCGCAGCTCGGCGCGCGCCGCGCCGGCACCGGCGCCGGCTCGGCCCAGGCGCTCACCGTCTACGGCCGCATCCCCGCCGCCCAGTCCCCCGCCCCCGGCAGCTATTCCGACAGCGTCGTCGTCACCGTCGAATATTAGCGCCCCCGATCCCGCTCGAAGTGCCGCGGCCTCAGCCGAGGACCGGCCCCGCGCCGGGCAAGGACTCGTGGCGGGGCGGGCAGCCGAAGAAATAATTTTCCGAAGCAATTTAATGATTTACGCCCTTTCGGATCCGTGGGATATGCAGCCACGACTCCAGCCGCAAAGACAAACGGCCGGATGAATTTTCAGGGGTGTCGCGGTTTTATTGACGGCTTCGGACGTGCGGTCCTTCCGCGAGGGAGGATGCGCCCGACCGGGTGGCGTTTGCCGCGAGGGGAGCGACATGAGCAGGAAATCGGCCTATCTGTTGGGCGCCGCGGCGGGCGCGTTCGTGTTCCACGGCGCCGCGCAGGCGAGCGACACCACGACTTATACTTACGATGCGCTCGGACGACTGGTCGCGGTGTCGACGGCGGGCGGGCCGAACAATGGGCTCAACATCGGGACCGCTTACGACCCGGCCGGCAACCGCTCGAGCTATACGGCCGGCGCCGGCGGGGCGCCGCCGCCGCCGCCCCCGCCACCGCCGCCGCCTCCGCCGCCGCCGCCCCCGAACCAGCCGCCGGTCGCCAATCCCAATTCGCTGAGCGCGCCCAAATGCGCGACCAGATCGGTCAACGTCATCGCCAACGACACCGATCCCGAGGGTCATTATCCGCTTGCGCTGACCGGAGTGAACCAGCCCTGGGCGTGGGTCGAAAGCGGCACCAATGTCGGCATGCAGACGCCGGAGACCAACGGCACCTACGTCATCACCTACACGGTGGCCGATTCGCTCGGCGCGACCGCCAACGGCTCGCTCACCGTCACCGTATCGGGGACGCAGCAATGTTACTGAGCATCAGAGCCCTGTGCGCCGCCGCTTTGCTGGCGATCGGCGCCGTCGCGCCGGCGCAGGCGCAGACGATCAAGCCGCTCGACGTCGAGCGCGATCCCAACGGCGTCGATCTGCTCTCGGGCCAGGTGACGACTCGGCTGCCGACGCTGTCGATCCCGGCCGCGCCGAATCTCAGCTTCCAGCGGCTCTCGGACCTGGTGCCCATGCTGAACGGCCAGATCGTCGCCGGCACGATCGCGCGCGCCAGCTACGACATCAATGCCGGCACGACGACGTCGGAGCATTTCGACTGCGACGATTCGGGGGATTGCCGGACCCCGCGCAGGATCGGCGCCACGCTCGTCACCCACTCGAACGGCGGTCCCTTCCTCTACACCGAGGTGGGCGCCGCCAGGCGCTATACGTTCGACCTGCAGAACGGGCCGCAGGCCCCGCCCAGCGCCGCCAGCGGCTTCAGCTTCTATGCGTCCTCGATCCAATATGCGGGCGGCGAGACATTGAGCTTCACCTACGATGCGGTGACGCTCGCCAACGGCCACGTCTGGCGGCGGCCGACCGCCGTCGCCAGCACGACCGGCTACACGCTGTCGCTGACCTATCAGGGCAATGTCTACGGACAGGCCGGCTGGTCGGAGGTCGCGCAGGCGACCATCCACGCAGCCGGCAGCCCGTCGGTGCCGCTCGCCCGGCTGACCTATGCGGGCGATTCGATCACCGATCTCGCCGGCCGCACCTGGACCTGCACCGATTGCCGCAACGCGCTCGCGACCCCTCCCGCGACGAATGCGACGGCGCTGCGCCTGCCGACCGAAGCGGCCGACAGCTTCGTCGCCGAGGCGCAGCCTCGCACCTACGGCTCGGTGACGCGCCAGAATTGGGTGACCCGGGTCGCCAATGACGGCGTCGAAACCAATTACAGCTACGTGCCCCAGGATTCGATGGCGACGCGCATCGCGCAGGTCACGGTGACCGGCCCGCTCGGATTGTCGCGCACCGTCAACGTTCACAGCGGCTTCAACGTTCGGCCGCGGATCAGCTCGATCGTCGATTCGCTCGGGCGCACCACGACTTACGAATACGACAACAATGTCCGGCCGGTCCGGATCGTGCGCCACGACGGCAGCGCCGAGAGCGTCGTCTACGACATGCTCGGCAACATCATCGAGCGGCGCCGCACCGCGGGGACGGGGGCCAATCCCGGCGACGTCGTCGAGACGGCGCAGTTCAACGGCTTCGAATTCTGCGACCAGCCGGCTTGCTTCCGGCCGGCCTGGACCCGCGACGCTCTCCATCGCCAAACCGATTATACATGGGACCCGGGCACCGGCGACCTTCTGACCCGGCTCGAGCCAGCCGACCAGAACGGCCAGCGGCGCAAGACGATCAACCAATATAGCGGCGGCAGGCTGGTCCGCGAGCGGGTCTGCCTGACCCACGCCAACGGCGTGGAGCTGACCTGCGGCACCGCGGCCGAGCGGGTGCGGGAGATCGCCTATCTGGGGGCGACGCCGCTGCCGCTGAGCGAGACGCTGACCGACGGCGCCGGCACGCAGGCGCTCGTCACGACCCACAGCTACGATCCGGCCGGGCGGCTGCTCTCGACCGACGGGCCGCTGCCGGGCACGGGCGATACCATCCATTACCGCTACGACGTCCACGGGCGCCGGACCTGGGAGATCGGCGCGCTGGGCGCGAACGGCCGCAGGTCGGCGACCCGCACCTTCTATCGCACGGCGGACCACAAGGTCGATTATGTCGAGACCGGCTCCCTCCCGAACGAGACCAGCACCGACCTCGCCATCGTCACCCGCACCGACTTCGCCTATGACGGCCGCCGCAATCCGGTGCGCGAGACCGTCTCCGCGTCCGGCACGGCCTACACGATCCTCGACCGATCGTTCGACCTGCGCGGGCGCCTGGTGTGCGAAGCGCGCCGGCTCAACTTCGCCGCGATCCCGGCCGACGCCTGCGTGCCCGGGCCCGAGCCCGCGTCCGAACCGCGCCCCGGCCCCGACCGCATCACCCGCAACCTCTACGACAGCGAGAGCCGCCTGCTCCAGGTCCAGCGCGCCTTCGCGACGCCGCTGCAGCAAAATTATGCGACTTATACCTACGATGCGGGCGATCGGCGCGCCAGCGTCACCGACGCCAATAACAATCGCGCCGAGATGCTCTATGACGGGCACGGGCGGCAGACGCGCTGGACCTTTCCGCATCCGAGTGCGACCGGGACGGTCAATCCGAACGACTATGAGGAATATGGCTACGACCTCGCCGGCAACCGCACCTCGCTGAGGAAGCGCGACGGCGTCACCCTCACCTACGCTTTTGACGGCACCAACCGGATGACGCAGAAGAACGTCCCGCAATCGGCGAGCGGCGCGGCGGGCTACAGCGTACATTACGCCCACGACGTCGCCGGGGCGCCGCTCTACGCCCGCTTCGTCTCGGGGTCCGGTCCGGGCGTCACCCATTATTACGACAGCCTCGGCCGGCCCTCCGCGACCCTGACGACGATGGGCGGGCTCAGCCGCACCATCGCCTATCAATATGATGCCGGCGGCCGGCGCAGCCGGGTCGCGCATCCCGACGCCGTGATGACCTACGAATATGATGCGGCGGGGCGGCTGACCGTGCTGCGGCAGAACGATTTCGGCGACGTCCTGATGAACTTCACCTACGACGCGGCCGGGCGGCGGCTGTCGAACAGCGCCTGGGGAGCCGCAACCTCGTTCACTTATGACGGCGTCTCGCGCCTTGCGAGCCTCGACCAGGACCTCGTCGGCACGAGCGCCGACCAGAGCGTCGGCTTCGGCTACAACCCGGCCTCGCAGATCGTGTCGCGGACCAGCTCCAACGACGCCTACGTCTCGAACACGGCCTATGCGGTGAGCCGGAGCTACGCGGTCAACGGCCTCAACCAATATGTCACCGCCGGCCCGGCGACCTTCGCTTACGACGCCAACGGAAATCTGACGTCCGACGGCTCGACCAATTTCGTCTACGACGCCGAGAACCGCCTGGTCTCGGCGAGCGGGGCGCGCACCGCGGCCCTGGTCTACGACCCGCTCGGTCGCCTGTTCGAGCTGTCGGGCGGCGCGGCCGGGGTGCAGCGCTTTCTCTACGACGGCGACGCGCTGGTCGCCGAGCATGACGCGGCGGGCACGTTGCTGCGCCATTACGTCCACGGCGCCAACGCAGCCGCCGACGATCCTTTGTTCTGGTACGAAAATACGGCCAACGGCCGGCGCACCCTGCTCACCGACCATCAGGGCTCGGTGATCGCGTTGGCCGACTCGCTCGGCAATCCGTTCGCGATCAACGCCTACGACTCCTGGGGCATCCCCAATGCCGCCAACCAGGGCCGGTTCGGCTATACCGGCCAGGCATGGATCCCGGAGCTCGGCATGTGGCACTATAAAGCGAGGGTCTACTCGCCAACGCTGGGCCGGTTCCTGCAAACCGACCCGGTGGGATATGACGATCAGGTCAATTTGTATGCCTACGTCTCGAATGATCCGGTGAACCGTACCGATCCGACCGGCATGTACGAATGTGCCGGAAGCCGCGGCCAGTGCGCTGCCGTTCGGGCGGCGATCGCCCGTGCCGCGACCGCGTCTCGAAGCCCGCGGTTGTCCGAGGCCAAAAGAACGGCCTTGCGCCAAGGCATTCAGCGGCTCGGAAGAGAGGGCCAAAGAAACGGCATTAACGTCCGGTTTGCGCCTCGCGACGAAATGCGACGTGTTAGCTCAGGGGCGGCATACACAGACTATGATGAGAGAACGAGAACCTCGACTATCACCCTACCCAGCAACTATCCGACTTTGTATAACAGCTTTCAATCCGATATGGGGTCTGTTGGTAGACGCTCGCCGAGCATTAGTAGATTTTCGGCCGAAAACGAACGCGGAAACATGATTGCTGATGAAGCCAAGCACGCCTTTGACCAGCAGAGGCTCGGTAGAGACCTTCGCTTTAACGAATGGCACCCTCCGGCGACCGATCTGCGAAGTGCAGTAAGTCGAGCCTTTGGCACTCCGTCAATACAAGACATCAATCGCGAGAGCGGGTTTTAGTATGCGTGCTTTGATCATGGCGATGGTGGTCTATATTGGGACTCAGGCGACGGGGTGTGCTGATCCGCAGGCGCGGTGTTCGCGTGCGCCCGCGGGTTGGCTGGAAAATGGCGAAGATGCAGCGCATCACCGGATTATCGTAAGCGCAATGATCCGTCGAGACGGAGCTATATTGTGGCAAGGTTCGACCATCAGCGAGGGCCAACTAATAGCCAACCTGCAACGAACGCAAGACTTCAATCCGCTGCCCTATCTTATATTACAATACGAACGAGGATTGAACTGTGAGCAACTAATGCACTTTCGTGATATATTTAACGCGAATGCCAACTGCAATCGAGGGGGAATTTGCTCGGAGAGAGTCGCGCCTTGATTAGAACCGGAATAGAGAGTGCGAGCATATGGATGCGATCTCCCGACTCTCCAGCCTCGTCCACAACCTAGACGGAACCAGCGGCGACCAGAGCCTCGGCTTCGGCTACAACCCCGCCTCGCAGATCATTTCCCGCAGGCACGAACGACGCCTACGTCTCGAACACCGCTTACACGGTGAGCCGCAGCTACGCGGTGAACGGGCTCAACCAGTACACGTCCGCCGGCCCCGCGACGTTCGCTTACGACGCCAACGGGAACCTCACCTCCGACGGCTCCTCGAGCTTCGTCTACGACGCCGAGAACCGGCTGGTCTCCGCCTCGGGCGCGCGCAACGCCACATTGGTCTACGACCCGCTCGGCCGCCTCTTCCAGACGTCGGGCGGGACGGCCGGAGTGACCCAGTTCCTCTACGACGGCGATGCTTTGATCGGCGAATATGGGCCGAGCGGCGCCATGGACCGCCGCTATGTCCACGGCACCGCGGAGGGCGTGGACGATCCGTTGATCTGGTACGACCATGTGACGGGCCGGGTCCGGCTCGGCCTCATCGCCGACCATCAGGGCTCGGTGATCGCGGCGATCAATTTGATCGGCACCCCGATCGCGATCAACGCCTACGACGCCTGGGGCATCCCCAACAGCGCCAACCAGGGCCGGTTCGGCTATACCGGCCAGATGTGGATCCCCGAGCTCGGCATGTGGCACTACAAGGCGAGGGTTTATTCACCGACCCTGGGGCGGTTTATGCAGACCGATCCGGTGGGGTATGAGGATCAGGTCAATCTGTATGCCTATGTAGCGAACGACCCGGTCAACGAGGAAGACCCGAGTGGGATGTGCTTCGAAAACTGCCCGGGAAGCTACACAAGCGTTCAGCGAGCTGAACGGATTCGCCAAGCTGATCGAGAAGCCGCCGAGAGGGCGTTCGGGCCTCTCTACGAACTGTCAGGTCTGTCAGATATTGCTGCAGCGATCAATGACCCCTCGCCAAGGAATCTAATCGTTGCAGGGATCGGGGTGACTCCCGCCGGTAGAGCTCTTGGCCCGATGTACAGAGCTGGCCGAGCCGCACAACAGGTGGCTCGGCGCCTCGGGCTGTCTCCGGTGGCACGCGCCACAAGCAACCGTCAGGGGATACGATTTGGCGGAGTTTCAGGCCGGCCCGGCTCTGTTAGGGTGATGCGAGGCAACCCCAACTCGCCTAATGCAGCGCAGAGGAACCCTTATGTGTCCGTGAGAGACAATTCAGGCAACGTGTATGGCGCTAACGGGCAGATAGTACGTCCTACTGAGGCCTTTCCAAATCCCAGCGCCAATCCAGCCGCGCATATCCCAGTTCAGCAGTTCAACCCGGCTAGATTCAGGTTTGATCTATGACACGTCTTGTGTATCCGAATATTTGGTATGATCTGCAAGACAGTCCATCTGCACGCGCAGAGCTACTCGACTACGTCTCTCACGTTGTCTGTTGGAATGACCGTGGCTCGCCCATTCGTTCATCAGGTGCCGACAATCTACTTGGTTTCGTTTTAGACGATTATCGAATGGATGAGCAAATAGATGAATTGGTAGGTAAAATTGTTTTTTCGGATGAGGCGGCTGCACTAGCAGATTTTGTAAAAGAATTAAGGAATTTCATCGACGAAGTGAGGACGGTGGATACACGACTTAGTCGTATTCATGAGTGTGTGGCCCCGGACGCGTTAGTACTGAGCGCTAGAAGATTGCTACAGAGGCTCAATGAGCGCGGACGGCCGATCTTCGAGGATTAGATTCAATTGCTTTTCTGCGACCTCGTCGGCACGAGCGCCGACCAGAGCGTCGGGTTCGGCTACAACCCGGCCCCGCAGATCGTGTCGCGCACCAGCTCCAACGACGCCTACGTCTCGAACACGGCCTATGCGGTGAGCCGGAGCTACGCGGTCAACGGCCTCAACCAATATATCACCGCCGGCCCCGCGACGTTCGCTCACGACGCCAACGGAAATCTGACGTCCGACGGCACGACCAATTTCGTCTACGACGCCGAGAACCGCCTGGTCTCCGCGAGCGGGGCCCGCACCGCGACGCTCGTCTACGACCCGCTCGGCCGCCTCTTCCAGACGTCGGGCGGGAGCGCGGGGGTCGCCCCGGAAGGCGCGTGCGGCGCGTGCGATATCCTGCTGGAGTCGCGGCGGCTCAGCCTCTAGCGTTTCCCTCAAGGGGGACGAATGGCGAAGCGCAAGACAAGCGGCGGCACGGACGAAGGGGCTGCGGTCGCCCGGGCCGCGGCGCCGGCGCTCCCGCCGGCGCCGGCGGCCGGCGAGACGAAGATCAGCGTCTCGCGCGGGCTCGAGGGCTGGCTCGCCCGGACCCGCTGCAGCTTGGCCTTCACCTCCTATCAGACCGGGCAATTGTTCCTCGTCGGCCGGCTGCCCGAAGGCAGGATCTCCTTCCACCAGCAGAATTACGTCCGCGCCATGGGCGTTCACGCCTCGCTGCAGCGTCTGTATGTCGGCGCCTTGTTCCAGATCTGGCGTCTTGAGAACGTCCTCGCTCCGCACGAGCGCGCCAACGAGCGCTTCGACCGGCTATACGTGCCGCGCAACGCCCAGACGACGGGTGACGTCGACGTACACGAGCTCGGCATCGACCAGGCCGGGCGAGTGATCTTCGTCAACACCAAGTTCAGCTGCCTGGCGACGATGAGCGTCACCCACGGCTTCCGGCCGCTCTGGAAGCCGCCCTTCATCTCCCGGCTGGCGGCAGAGGATCGCTGCCATCTGAACGGGCTGGCCATGGAGGACGGGTCGCCGGCCTATGTCACCGCGGTCAGCCGCTCCGACATCATCAACGGCTGGCGCGATCGGCGCCACGAGGGCGGAGTCCTCATTGACGTCCGCACCGATCGGATCGTCACCGACCAGCTGTCCATGCCGCACAGCCCGCGCGTGGGCGCTGACGGCGTCTGGCTGCTCGACAGCGGCCGCGGAATGCTTGCCCGGGTCGATCCCCGGACCGGCCACAAGGAGGACATA
>DASQKE010000021.1:0-6030 GCA_035630675.1 Allosphingosinicella sp. | reverse complement strand
TTCAGAAGCGCAGGCCACTTACGACGCCCTTCACGCCCAAATTATCAACCTTGATACGCGTATCGAGGAGGAAGACGCCAAGCTTCTGGCGAGGTTTGGCCTTTCCTAATTCCGAATTTCACCCGCCGCGATAGCGGCGCTAAATCAAGTAGGCCACGGCCCCGCCTTCGCGGGCCGTGGCCTTCGGAGGGCCTCGCTAGAGGCCCCTTGCCTTCGGCAACATTCTCGTTCGCGGCCCGACGCGGACGTTCCTCCCCCGCAACCGTCGGCACCGCTATCCGCCCAAGAAGCGCGGCGCATCTGCGCCGTGATGATTGGCTGCGGTAGCGTGTGAGCGAAGCGGCCGACTTCGAGCGTTTTGGGGTGAGCGCCCAGGACCGAACAGGCCAGCGCGAACCCCCGGAGCCGGGGCGGCATCTGCGCCCCGGCGGAGCCCAAACGAAGCCGCCAGCATGGGTGGCGGCGCAGTGCGGGAAAACGGTCGAAGTCGGGCGGTAAGCCCGACGGTTGCGGGGAATCCTAAGCCGTTCGGGGAACGGCGCTTTTCTGGGTCCGGACGGGACCGGAGCCTAGCCAATTCATGATTGGCGGGCTAATTGACCGGTTGAGAGAGCCAATTCATCCCCTCGCGGCCGCTTGAAAAAAAATATTTTCGGCAGGCCAAAATTGGGGCTCAGTCTTACACAAATTCTTACACATACACAGCCTTGGCTGGATTTTATCATGTTGTTTCAATAGGCTACGTGAACGCCTATTCCACTTAAAATCTCCTGCCCCTCGGGGCGTGCGGGTTCGAGTCCCGCCGTCCGCACCAGCCTCGGGCGCGCGCCGTGGGCGTCAGCGCTGCGGCTGGGCGGGCGCGGGCGCTGGAGCCGCTTGGGTGGGCTGAGGCGTGGCCGGCGCTGCCGGCGCTGCGCCATTCTGCGGGGCCGCGGCGGGCGGCGGCAAGGCGGGCTGGCGCGCCTGGCCTTTTTCCCGCTCATCGTCCGAGACGCGCTCGAGATCGTCGCTCCGCATCAGGATGAGAGTGCAGCGTGTGGCGTCGCACGAAACGATCGAGCCCGTATCGGTGTTGAGCCTGACCACGCGGCCGTCCGATGACGCCACGATTTGATAGTCCGGAGCCTCGATGTCGCCGGGGCCGCTCGCATAGATGCCGAGCGCTATCAGTCCGGCGGCGATGACGAGGCTGTTCACGATCCGGCTCGTCATCCGCTCGATCAGCCCGCCGAGCGGCTCGCGCGTGTCGTCCATCCCTGCGGCTCCTCCAGTCTCAGCTGTGTGGTAGGGCTAACACACGGGCCGCACAATCCCTCGCGTCGCGAGACGCCGCATACGGCTTGTCGTCAGCAGGTCTCGAGCGGCGAGGCCTCGGCGCGCGTCGCTGTCCACTCGCACTGCCTGAGGCTGATCGGATCGAGGAACATGCCGCCCATCCGGTTGCCGATTTGCCAGCGCACCTGCGCCTGAACGGCGCCGACCCCTGGAATGGCGAGCGAGACCGTGCTGCCGATTTCCACCGATTCGTCGCACTCGGCCATGAAGCCCCGCGTCGAGAGGTCGCGAACTTTGACCTCGACGGCGAAGCGGTGGCGCAGCTCGGAGCTTTCGTCGAGCGGAAGCCGCTCGGCCCGCCGCTCGTGAAACGAGAGGTCCCCCGCGCGAACGGGGCCCAAAGCGCGGCGTTTCCTGATCATGGATCGTCCTAGTCCGCAATTTGTGAATGAGCCGTAAAGGGCAGGCCGAGCGGAGCGGGTCGCGCAGAGGACAAGCGGACTAAGCACTCGCATGGCGCGGGCCGGCTGCGCTATCGCTCCCGACGATGAAGATTCGCGCCCTTCTCGCCGCCGGCGCCTTGCTGCTCCTCGCCGGCGGCTGCGCCGACGACGAGACCGGCCCGGTGCGGGTGTCGGCGATCGGCGCCGCTCCGGCGATCGCCAACCCGAACCTCATCCCGCTCGACCCGCCTGCCGCCTTCCTGATCGACGCGACCGCGCAGGGCCTGGTGCGCCTCGACGCCGCAGGCGAGATCGAGCCAGCGCTTGCGCAGAGCTGGATCGCCTCGGACGACGGCCTTCGCTACACCTTCCGCCTGCGCCGCACCGAATGGGCGGGGGGCGGAAAGGTGACCGCGGAGCAGGTCGTCGCACGGCTGCGCTCGGTGCTCGCGCGCACCAGCCGCAATCCGCTCAAGCCCATCTTTGGCTTGGTGCGCGACATCCAGGCGATGACCGAGGAAGTGCTCGAAATCGAGCTCAGGGCGCCGCGGACTCACTTCCTCGAGCTGCTCGCCCAGCCCGAGCTGGCGATCCTGGCCGGCACGCGCGGCACCGGTCCCTATGCTGCCGAGCCGGTCTCGGACGGAAGCATCCTGCTCAGCCTCCCGGCCCCCGACGACGAGGATGCGCGCGAGGAGCCACCGATCGCGCTTCGCGGCGAACGGGCGGCGGCGGCGGTCGCTCTGTTCCTGGCCGGCGGCTCCGACCTTGTGCTGGGCGGCACCGCCGGCGACCTCCCGTTCGCCCGCGCGGCCGATCCGCCCGACGCCGCCCTCCATTTCGATCCCGTCGCCGGCCTGTTCGGGCTGGTGTTCCAGCGCGCGGAGGGCCGGCTCGCCGAGCCCGGAGTGCGGCGCGCGCTGTCGATGGCGCTCGATCGTGAAGGGATCGCGGCGTCGCTGGCGGTGCCGGGCCTGCTCCCGCGCGCGACCCTGCTCCCGGTGGGGCTCGAGGAGGTGCCGCAGCCGGCGGCGCCCGATTGGGGGGGGGCGCCTCTGCTGGTCCGGCGCCAGGAAGCGGCGCGGGCCCTCGCGCCCGCCGCCGGCGACGTGCCGCTGCGCCTGCGCGTCGCGATGCCGGAAGGGCCGGGCTACCGGCTCGTCTTCGCGCAGCTGCGGCGGGACTGGCGCGCGGTCGGCGTCGAGGCGGAGCGCGTGGCCGCCGATGCGGACGCCGACCTGCGCTTCGTCGACAGCGTCGCCCCGGCGATGATGACCGCCTGGTATCTGCGCAACTTCACCTGCGAGCAAAGGCGGCTGTGCTCGCCGGAGGCGGACGCGGCGCTCGCCGCCGCGCGCGAGACGTCCTCGGTTGCCGAGCGCCGAGCCTTGCTCGCCAAGGCGGACGGGATGATCACCCAGGCGGTGCTGTTCGTGCCGATCGCCGCGCCCGTGCGTTGGTCTTTGGTCTCGCCCCGGCTCACCGGCTTCCGCCGCAACATGTTCGGTCGCCACGCGCCGGGCGAGCTGATCGCAAGAGCGAGGTGACGATGCCGAAGTTCGACCAAGCCGAGTTCCAGCGCATCGCGGCCGAGCTCCCGGTCGGCCGCGATCCGGCATCGGTGCGCAGGCGCGTGGAGGCGATGGAGGCCTTGCTCGAGCGCGCCTTCACCGTCCCGGGAACCAGCTACCGGGTCGGCCTCGATGCGATCGTGGGGCTGGTGCCGGTGCTGGGCGATCTCGTCACCACCGCGATGGGCGCGTGGATCGTCTGGGAAGGCCGCAACCTCGGCATGTCCAAATTCCAGCTGGCGCGAATGGCCGCCAATGTCGGCGTCGACACCTTGATCGGGATGGTGCCGCTGGTCGGCGACCTGTTCGACCTCGCCTTCCGCTCGAACAGCCGAAACCTCAGGATCCTGAAGCGCTGGCTCGACCGCCACCATCCGGAGACGATGACGATCGAGGGCGAGATCGTCGCGCGCGAGCTGCCGCGCTAGACGCCGTCGGGAGTGCCGGCGCCGACCTCGCCGCCGCCGCTCCGCGCGAACCAGGCGTTGGCGTCGGGCCGGAACAGCAGCCAGATCGAAACGATCGTCAGCAGCCCCTGGGCGGCCTGCATCAGCATGTCGGGGAGCGCCATGCGCGACATCGCGCCGATGTCCCACAGGCTCACCGCCAGGCCGCCGACACACAGAACGACCCAAATCCACCGCGCGACGTTGCTGCCGCGGCGGGCAATCAGCCACAGCAGAAGAAGCATGATTGCGACCGTGGCCGCATAAATCGCGATAAGCGTGCTTTCACCCATACCATATCTCGCAGACTCGGCAACGAGCGCGTCCCAGCCCAGGACCGCGCTGGCGAAACCGATGACCAGCATGAGCAGCACGACGCGCTCGAACTTGACGATGGATGCGGGACGCATGCGATTTCCCCCTCTGGATGACGTGCGGCCGACCTTAAGCCCGCGGCGCGTGGTGGCAAGCGTCAGAGCAAGGTGAAATCGAGCCCGATGTCGGCGGCCGGTGCGGACTGGGTGATGCGGCCGACCGAGACGTAGGTCACGCCCGTCTCCGCCTTCGCGCGGATCGTCTCCAGGGTGACGCCGCCGCTGGCTTCGGTCGGGACACGGCCGGCGACGAGGGCCACCGCCTCCCGGAGCGTCTCCGTGCCCATATTGTCGAGGAGAAGGTGCGTGGCGCCCGCCGCAAGCGCGGGCTCGATCTGGTCGAGCCGGTCGACCTCGACGATGATCCGCCCGATGCCGGCGGAGGCGGCGCGGCGCACGGCCTCGGTGACGCCGCCGGCGACGGCGACATGGTTGTCCTTGATCATCGCCGCGTCCCACAGGCCCATGCGGTGGTTCTCGGCGCCGCCCATCCGGGTCGCATATTTCTCAAGCAGGCGCAGGCCCGGAATCGTCTTGCGCGTGTCGAGCAGCACCGCGCCGGTGCCCGCGATCGCGTCCACATAGCGCCGGGTGAGCGTGGCGATGCCGGAGAGGTGCTGGAGCGTGTTGAGCGCGGAGCGCTCGGCGGTGAGCAGAGCACGCGCCCGGCCCGCGATGCGCATCAGCACCGCGCCGGCGGGCACCCGATCGCCGTCCTCGCAGAGCCGCTCGGCCCCGACCTCCGCGTCCAGCGCGCGAAAGAAGGCTTCGGCGACCGGAAGACCGGCGACGACGATCTCCTCGCGACAGGCGATCGCGCCCCGGAAACGGGCGTCGGCGGGGATCACCGCCTGCGACGTCACGTCGCCGCCTGGGCCAAGATCCTCGGCGAGCGTCTCGCGGACGAAGCGATCCAAGTCGAAATCGGAAAGGCCGAAGGACACCGCGGCGCCCTAGGAGGGTGCTGCCGCGGAAACAACCGCCGCCTGCCTGACGTTGGCGCCGGGAAACCGACCGGGAGACGGAGCATGCGCCGCTACGCCTATGGGTGGATCACCCTCATCTTCTTTCTCGTCTCGTTCGGCCTCCACTGGCTGTTCGGCTGGTACGCCTTCGCCAATGAGGCCGTTTCCCACGGCCAGACGCCGCAGATCGGCGAATACCTCACCGAAATGGGCCGCGACACGTTCGAGAACTGGCAGTCGGAATTCCTCCAGCTGCTCTGGCAGGTCGTCGGCCTCGCTTACTTCCTCTACATCGGCTCGCCCGCCTCGAAGGAAAATGACGACCGGCTGGAAGCGAAGATCGACGCTTTGCTCAGAATCAACGGCGGCGAGGCGGCCGAGCCGCTGATCAAGGCGCTCGACAAGGAGTTCGAGCGGCACGACGGAGTCACGCCGCACGGGCATGGCAGCGACATCGTCCACAATGCCGGCAAGGACGTGAAGCACGTCGCTGCCCGCTAAGGTCTAGCCGGCGGCGAAGACCGGTCGGCCGACATCGCCCTGCCCGACCGTCCGCCCGGCCATCTCCAGCATCCGGTCGAGCGACTTCTTCGCGGCGAGGCGGATGCCTTCCTCGATCTCGACGCGAGGGGAGAGGTCCCGGAGCGCGAGGTAGAGCTTCTCGATCGTGTTGAGCGCCATGTAGGGGCACATGTTGCAATTGCAGTTCCCGTCCGCGCCGGGCGCGCCGATGAAGGTCTTGCCCGGCGCCGCTTTCTCCATCTGGTGGATGATGTGCGGCTCGGTGGCGATCAGGATGGTTTTGGCCGGCGAGGCCAATGTGAACTCGAGGATCGAGCGCGTCGAGCCGACGTGATCGGAGTGGTCGATGATGTGCGGCGGGCATTCGGGGTGCGCGGCGACCGGAGCGCCCGGATGCTCGGCCTTGAGCTTGAGCAGCTCGGTTTCCGAGAATG
>DASQKE010000020.1:0-2785 GCA_035630675.1 Allosphingosinicella sp. | reverse complement strand
CTACTACATCTTCTTCCCGGCCATCATCATCGACACCCTGGCGCGGGCCGATCTCGGCTCGGTGCCGGTGCTCGGGGTCGGCGGCGCCCTGGTCGGGGCCATCCTTCTGATCGCCGGCGCGCTGCTGGCGCTGCGGCCCGTCCTCGAGCGGTCGCTGGGGCTCGACGGGCCGAGCTTCACGTCGCTGTTCCAAGGCTCCACCCGCTGGAACACGTTCATCGGGCTGGCGGTGGCGACGACGCTGTTCGGCCCGCGCGGCGTCACCCTCATGGCCGTCGCCATCGCCGCCATGGTGCCGCTCCTCAACACCCTCGCCTTCTACGTTCTCGTGCGCTACGCGGGCGGGCCGCCGCAGACCCGCCTGCAGACCCTGCGCAGCTTCGTCACCAACCCCTACATCTGGTCCTGCGCGATCGGCCTCGCCCTCAACGCCACCGGGCTGCCCGTGCCGAAGGCCGTCGGCAGCTTCATCGAGATCCTCGGCCGCGCCGCGTTGGCGGCCGGTCTCCTGATTGTCGGCGCAGGGCTGGACGTGCGGCGCCTCGCCAAGCCCGAGGCCGTGCATCTCGTCTCGATCGCGGCGAAGCTGTTCCTCCTGCCCGTCATCGCGGTGACGTTGGCGCGCCTCGCCGGCGTCAGCGGACTCGATCTCGACGTGACGATCGTCGCAGCCTCGGTGCCGACCGCCAGCGGCGCCTATGCGCTGGCCAAGCTGATGGGCGGAAACGCCGCCTTGATGGCGGAGATCATCACCATTCAGACGCTGGCGTCGCTCGCCACGATGCCGATCATGATCGCGCTGTTCGGAACCCTCTGATCGCGGCCGGGCTCGGTGCAAGCGGAGCGTTGCCGAAGTCGCGGGCCCCGCGCGGCTTCAGCGATCGGGCATGTCGACGAGCGAGACCGCGTTGCCGCCATGCCGTTCGATGCGCCCGGCGACCTCGAGCTCGAGCAGCGTCGTCTGGATCGTCCTGATCGGCAGTCCCGATTGGCGCGCCAGCTCGTCAAGAGAAACCGGCGAAGGGCCGAGGAGCCTCGCTAGGCGCGTGCGATCGTCGAGGCCCTCGTCCGGGTCGCTCTCCGCCGCAGCCGGTACGGTACCGGACGTAGTGTCCGACAAACCGAGCTCGTCCCACAAGCGCTCTTCTTCATAGGAGCGGGAGACCGGTTCGCGCGCCTGCGATGGCGCGGCGGGCTCCGTTCCGATCAGCGGCGCGAGAACGGCCGTCACGTGCTCGGCCGCGCCGCATAACGTGGCGCCGCCGCGGATCAGGTCGTTGGTGCCTTCGGCGCGCGGGTCGAGCGGCGAGCCCGGCACGGCGAACACCTCCCGCCCCTGCTCGAGAGCGAAGGACGCGGTGATCAGCGACCCCGAGCGCCGCGCCGCCTCGACCACGACGACGCCGTAGGACAATCCCGAGACGATGCGGTTGCGGCGCGGGAAGTCGCGGCCGCGCGGCTCCCATGCGAGCGGCATCTCGGAGATCGCGGCGCCGCCGTCGGCGACGATCTGCTCGAGCAGCGGCGCGTTGTCGCTCGGGTAGACGCGCTCGTGACCGCCGGCCAGAACGGCGACCGTGCCGGTGGCGAGCGCCGCCCGATGCGCGCGGGCGTCGATGCCGCGCGCGAGGCCCGAGACGACGACATAGCCGGCGGCGCCGAGATCGCGGGCGAGTCGCTCGGTGAAGGCGAGGCCCGCCGCGGAGGCGTTGCGCGAGCCGACGATCGCCACCGTCGGGCGGCTCAGAACCGCGACCGAGCCGCGCAAGGCGAGCAAGGGCGGCGCGGTGTCGACCGCCTGCAGCGGGCGCGGATAATCCGGCTCGCCGAACGCGATGAAGCGGATTCCGCGACGCGACGCTTCCTCGATCTCGCGGGCCGCCTCCGCGCGGGTGGCGAGCTTGCCGGGCCGGCCGCGCCGGCCGGCGAGGCCCGGCAGCGCCTCGAGAGCGCCCGCGGCTCCGCCGAACCGGTTGACGAGGGCGCGGAACGTGCGCGGGCCGATGCCGTCGGTGCGGATCAACCGCAGCCAATCGATCCGCTCCTCGTCGCTGAGGCGCCCGGCCATCATCCCTTCTGCCCGATCCGGCCTTCGCTCCCGGCCGCAAGCCGTTTGATGTTCTCGCGGTGCTTCCACCAGAGAAGCGCGACGAGGACGACGAACAGCTCGGCCATCTGACGCTCGCCCATCGCCCACAGCACCGCCGGCGTCGCCGCGCTGGCGATCAGCGCCGCGAGCGACGAGTAGCGCATCGCCGCCGCAACCGCGAGCCATAGGACGGCGAAGGCGAGCGCCGCCGCGGGCTTGAGCGCGAGCAGGCAGCCGAGGAAGGTGGCGACGCCCTTGCCGCCCTTGAAGCCGAGCCAAACGGGGAAGAGGTGGCCGAGAACGGCGCCGAAAGCCGCCAGCACCGCGGTGTTGGCGCCCCATTGCCAGGCGACCGCCACGGCGAGCGTGCCCTTGAGCGCGTCGGCGAGAAGCGTCGCCGCGGCAAGGCCCTTGCGGCCGGTGCGCAGGACGTTGGTGGCGCCGATATTGCCGGAGCCGATCTTGCGCACGTCGCCGAGCCCGGCGAGGCGGGTGAAGAGGAGGCCGAACGGGATCGAGCCGAGCAAATAGCCGAAGACGAGCGCGGCAAGAAAGTACGGCGCGTCGAGGGACCAGTTCATCGAATGCGGCATTTCATCCCCGGCCGGAGGCGGCGCCGGCCGCCGGAGGGGAAGCAGATCCAGGAAATGTTGGGGCTGCCGGATCGCCTTTCCGGCCGGGCGCGCCGCCGGGGAT
>DASQKE010000019.1:0-11990 GCA_035630675.1 Allosphingosinicella sp. | reverse complement strand
GCGCTCATCGTCAATGGCGGGGCCGTCGACGCCTTCACTCTTTGGAGCGGGCTGATCGTGCTGGTCTACGGCATCGCCTACGCCGTCGGCACGATCCGGGTCTGGCCGACCCTGGGGAGTAGGAGCCTGTGACAGCCGCCTATGCCTGCATCCTGCGCTCGACTGGCGGCCCCGAGGTGCTGGAGACGGTGCCGATCGATATTCCCGCGCCGGGCCCCGGCGAGGTGCTGGTGCGGCACGAGGCGGTGGGCCTCAATTTCATCGACACCTATTACCGCTCCGGCCTCTATCCCGCGACGCTTCCCACCGGGCTCGGCAACGAGGCGGCAGCATCGTGGAAGCGGTCGGAGACGGTGTCGTCGGCTTTGGCGAAGGCGACCGGATCGGCTATTTCACGGGACCGCTGGGCGCCTATGCGACTCACCGCATTGTGGCGGTCGAGCGGCTGGTGCCACTTCCGGAAAGCATATCCTCGGAACAGGCAGCCGCGGCGATGCTGAAGGGGTGCACCGCCGAATATCTGATCGAGCGCTGCGCCGGGGTCGAGGCCGAACAGACCGTTCTGGTCCACGCCGCGGCCGGCGGGGTCGGGTCGATCCTGGTGCCGTGGCTGAAGTCGATCGGCGCCACGGTGATCGCCCATGCCGGAAGCGCCGCGAAGGCCCGGATCGCCGGGGATCTCGGCGCAGACCATCCGCTCTCCTGCCCGATGGACGCGCTCGCCGACGAGGTGCGGCGACTGACCGGCGGCGCGGGCGTCGACGTGGTGCTCGACGGGGTCGGCGCGGCGAGCTGGCAGGCCTCGCTCGGCGCGGCGGCGCGGCGGGGGCTGTTGGTCAGCTACGGCAACGCGTCGGGGCCGGTGCCGCCGTTCAGCGCGCTCGACCTGACCCGCGCCGGATCGATCTTCGTCACGCGCCCGACGCTGGCGGACTATGCGGCCACGCCCGACGAGATGCGCGCGTCCGCGGCGCGGCTGTTCGAGATGATCGGGAGCGGCGCGGTGGACGTAAAGATCGGCGCCCGCTTCCCGCTCCGCGACGCGGCCGAGGCACACCGTGCGATCGAATCCCGCGCGACGACAGGCTCGACCGTTCTGATTCCCTAGAGAAAGCGTGCGCCCGCTGGCGCTATTGGTTCATCGAGGCGAAGAAGTCCTCGTTGGTCTTCGAGTCCTTCATCTTGTCGAGCAGGAACTGCATCGCGTCGACCGTGCCCATCTGCATCAGGATGCGCCGCAGCACCCACATCTTGGAGAGCGTCGCGGGGTCGACCAGCAATTCCTCCTTGCGGGTGCCGGACTTGCCGACGTCCAATGCCGGGAAGATGCGCTTGTCGGCGACCTTGCGGTCGAGGACGATCTCGGAATTGCCGGTGCCCTTGAACTCCTCGAAGATGACCTCGTCCATCTTCGAGCCGGTGTCGATCAAGGCGGTGGCGATGATCGACAGCGAGCCGCCTTCCTCGATGTTGCGGGCGGCGCCGAAGAAGCGCTTTGGCCGCTGCAAGGCGTTGGCGTCGACGCCGCCGGTCAGCACCTTGCCCGACGACGGCACCACCGTGTTGTAGGCGCGGCCGAGGCGCGTGACCGAATCGAGCAGGATGACCACATCCTTCTTATGTTCGACCAGTCGCTTCGCCTTCTCGATCACCATCTCGGCGACCTGGACGTGGCGGGACGCCGGCTCGTCGAAGGTCGAGGAGATGACCTCGCCCTTCACCGAGCGCTGCATGTCGGTCACTTCCTCGGGGCGCTCGTCGATCAGGAGCACGATCAGGAACACCTCGGGGTGATTGTCGGTGATCGCCCGGGCGATGTTCTGGAGGAGCACGGTCTTGCCGACTCGGGGCGGCGAGACGATCAGAGCGCGCTGGCCCTTGCCCTGCGGCGAGATGATGTCGATGACCCGCGCCGATTTGTCCTTGATGGTCGGATCGTGCGGATCGAGGCTGAGCTTCTCGTCGGGGTAAAGCGGGGTCAGATTGTCGAAATTGACGCGGTGGCGGACGGCGTCGGGCTCGTCGAAATTGACCGAGACCAGGCGGACCAGCGCGAAATAGCGCTCGCCGTCCTTGGGGCCGCGGATCTCGCCTTCGACGGTGTCGCCGGTCCTGAGGCCGAACTTGCGGACCTGGTTGGGCGCCACATAGATGTCGTCGGGACCGGCGAGATAGTTGGAATCGGGCGAGCGCAGGAAGCCGAAGCCGTCCTGGAGGACTTCGATCGTGCCCATCCCCATGATCTCCTCGCCGAGCTCGGCGCGGGCCTTGAGGATCGAGAACATCAGCTCCTGCTTGCGCAGCGTCGATGCGCCTTCGATGCCGAGCTCTTCGGCCATCGCCACCAGCTCGGCGGGGGTGTTTTGTTTCAAATCATTGAGATGCATGGGGATTCTCGGGAATGGGAGCCTGGGCGCCAGCAGAAGGAGAAGTTTGGCGGCGGGACTTGAATTGCCCGCGCGGACGGCAGGCAGGAGAGGAGGCCGGAATTAGGCTCCGCCCCAAGCCAAGTCAAGCGACGCGGAACGCAAGCCCGTCGCCGCGCGCTCCGCCTAGAAGGGCTTCACTATCACTAGGATGACGATCAAGGCGGTCGCGGCACCGGGGATCTCGTTCATCAGCCGTAGTGTCCGGCCGCTCAGCGGCCGTTCGCCGCGCGCGAGCTTGCGGCCGTAGCCGATCATCCAGCCGTGATAGCCCGACAGGCCGAACACGAGCGCGAGCTTGAGCTGGAACCAGGTCTGGTCCCAATGACCTCCGATATAAGCGAGCGTGAGGCCGAGCGCCCAGACCAGCAGCATCGCCGGCGTGATGATGATCGTGCGCAGCTTCGACTCGCGCTCGATCCACCTCTTCTCCTCTTCCGATCCGGCCGGCGCCTCCTGATGGTAGACGTAGAAGCGCGGCAGCATGAACAGCCCCGCGATCCAGAAGATCACGAAGATGAGGTGCGCGGCCTTGATCCATTCGTAGGTCACGATGAGCGCCGTATTGAGGTCATGGTCGAAGATCATGTGCGGACGAGCTCCAGCAGGCGCTCGACATGGGAGATTGGCGTATCCGGCAGGATGCCGTGGCCGAGATTGAACACATGCGGCCGGCCGTCGAAGGCCGATATGATGCGTCGGACCGCCGCTTCAAGCGCCTCGCCGCCGGCGATCAGCGCCAGCGGGTCGAGATTGCCCTGGACGGGAAGCCCCGCCGGCAGCGCCCGCGCCGCCCAGGCCGGGTCCACCGTCTCGTCGAGTCCGATCGCATCGACGCGCGTCTCCCGCGCATAGGCACCGAGCTTGCCGCCGGCGCCCTTGGGAAATCCGATCACGGGCACATCGGGATGCCGCTCTTTGAGGGCACTGACGATACGTGCGGTCGGAGCGATCACCCAGCGCTCGAACTGGGCCGGCGACAGGCTGCCCGACCAGCTGTCGAACAATTGCACCGCCTCGACTCCCGCTTCGACCTGGCCGGACAGATAGTCGACCGTCATCGCCGCCACCGCCTCGATGATCCCGGCAAAGCGTTCGGGATCGGCATAAGCCAGCCGCCGGGCGTCCGCCTGCTCCTTGGAGCCGCGGCCGGCGACCATGTAGGTTGCGACCGTCCAGGGGCTGCCCGCAAAGCCGAGCAAGGTCGTTGCCGGCGGAAGTGCGGCCTTCACCTTCGCCACCGTCCCGTAAATGGGCTCCAGGCGGGCTGTGACGGGGCTCAGGGCGTCGAGATCGACTTCGAGCAGGGTCGGGCTCAGGCGCGGGCCTTCGCCGGCCTCGAAGGCGAGATCCTGGCCCAGCGCGTAGGGCACGATCAATATGTCCGAGAACAGGATCGCTCCGTCGAAGCCGAAGCGGCGGATCGGCTGGAGCGTGATCTCGGCCGCGGCGTCGGCATCGTAGACCAGAGCCAGGAAGCCGCCCTTCTCGGCTCTCAGCGCACGATATTCGGGCAGATAGCGGCCCGCCTGACGCATCAGCCAGATCGGGCGTCGCTCGCTCGTTCCGCCCTTGAGGACGGCGAGCAGGGGCTTGGTCTCGCCGGTCATCGGAAAGGGCTCGGGCTCCGCTCTTCTCTTATAAGGAGTCTTATATAAGAGGATTGTTGTAGGTAGTTGGCGCGCTGAAGCCGGGGTTTATTGCTTCGTGCCGGAATTGCAAACAGGCACAGCGGAGCCACCCCCAGCGGAAACCGTCATTGCCCCCGTCTTTCACAGGCTGTGGACGGCTTTCGTCCCCTGTTCGCGCGGCTGTGGACAGGAGAGCGGTCTACGGGTGCGAATCCTTCCGCTGGAATGGTCCAGAGGGTTTCGCTAGCCATTCCCACATGCTTTTCCACAGTGAGGCGGCGTGACCGAGTTCCACCTCCATCTGCTCTCCGATTCGACCGGCGAGACGCTCGAGACCATCGCCACCGCCTGCCTTGCCCAGTTCGAAGGCGTCGAGGTCAAGCGCCACCTCTGGCCGATGGTGCGCTCGGAGGGCCATCTCAAGCGCGTCCTCGACGACGTCGAGCGGCGGCCGGGCCTCGTCCTCTATACCCTGGTCAATTCCGTCATCCGCCGCGAGCTCGAGCAGCAGAGCCGGCGCCGTGGCATCCATGCGGTTGCGGCGCTGGAGCCGGTCGTCGATGCGCTCTCCGCCTTGCTCGGACGCGAGGCCGCGGGGCGCCCCGGCCGGCAGCACGCGCTCGACGCCGCTTATTTCGCGCGGGTCGACGCGATCCACTTCACCATCGCCCATGACGACGGCGTCGGCTGGGACAATTGGGAGGAAGCCGACATCGTGCTGGCCGGCGTCTCGCGCACCTCGAAGACGCCGACCGCCATCTATCTCGCCAATCGCGGCTTCAAGGTTGCCAACATCCCGCTCGTCCCCGAAAGCCCGCCGCCGGCGGCCTTGTTCTCGCTGCAGCATCCCCTGGTCGTCGGCCTCACCACCAATGCCGACCGCCTGATCCAGATCCGGCGCAACCGCCTGCTCTCGCTCAACCAGGCGCCCGAGACCGATTATGTCGACCGCGAGGCGGTCGATGCCGAGCTCGCCTTCGCCCGCCGGATCTGCGCCGACAATGGCTGGCCTGTGATCGACGTCACCCGGCGCTCGATCGAGGAGACGGCGCTGGCGATCGTCAAGCTCTGCACCGAGCGCTACGAGGCGGCGGAGGCATGAGGCTGCTGCTCGCCTCGAGGAGCGATGCGCGGCGGCGGATGCTCGAGGCGGCCGGTGTGACGTTCGAGACGGTCGAAGCGGAACTGGACGAAGCGGCGGCGAAGGCGGGCCTCGAGGCCGCCGGCTTCGACGCGCGCGGAGTGGCCGAGGAGCTGGCCCAGCTCAAGGCGCTGTCGGTCGAGGCGCCGGGCGGCGCGCTGGTGCTCGGCGCCGACCAGACGCTCGAGCTGGACGACGGCACGATGCTGTCCAAGCCCCGATCGCGCGCCGACGCTCATGCCCAGCTGCGGATGTTGAGCGGCCGCACCCACGTGCTCCATTCGGCTGCCGTGGTGATCGCCGACGGCGGAACGATCTTCTGGCAGAGCGAGACGGTCGAACTCACCATGCGCCCGCTCGGCGAAGCCTTCATCCACGCCTATCTCGATCGCGAATATGAGGCGATCCGCTGGAGCGTCGGCGGCTACCGGATCGAGGGTCCTGGCGTGCAATTGTTCGAGCGCATCGAGGGCAGCCATTTCGCGGTGCTCGGACTGCCTTTGCTGCCGCTGCTCGCCTTCCTGCGCGAACGCGGGCTGATCCCGGCATGACGATCCGGCTCGGCCTCACCGGCTCGATCGGCATGGGCAAGTCGACCGTCGCCGCCATGTTCGCCGAGGAGGGCGTGCCGGTGTTCGACGCCGACGCCGCCGTCCACCGCCTGCAGGGCCGGGAAGGCGCGCTGGTGGCGCGGATCGAGGCGCATTTCCCCGGCACGACCGGCGAAGAGGGCGTGAATCGCGGTGCGTTGGCAGAGCGCGTGCTCGGCGAGCCGGCCAGGCTGAGGATGCTGGAGGAGCTCGTCCACCCCGCCGTCGCCCGGGAGCGCGAGGCGTTCGTGGCGGCGCACGCCGGTGCGCCGCTCATCCTGCTCGACATCCCCTTGCTGTTCGAGGCGGGCGGCTGGCGCGACGTCGACAAGGTCGCGGTCGTGTCCGCGCCGGAAGAGATCCAGCGCCGGCGGGTGCTGGGCCGGCCGGGCATGACGCCCGCAAAGCTCGATTCGATCCTCGCCCGCCAATTGCCCGACCGGGAGAAGCGCGCGCGGGCTGATTTCGTCATCGATACCGGCACGTCGCTCGACGAAACGCGACGAGCGGTTCGCCGCATCGTCGCTTGTCTCACCGGGCGCGGCGATTCATAAGAATCAGATGCGGGAAATCGTCTTCGACACCGAAACCACGGGCCTCAGCCCGCTGACCGGCGACCGCATGGTCGAGATCGGCTGCGTGGAGCTCTTCAATCGCTGCGAGACCGGCCGCACCTGGCACGCTTATTTCAACCCCGAGCGGCCGATGCCGAGCGGCGCCGAGGCGGTGCACGGCCTCAACGACCGCTTCCTCTCGGACAAGCCGCGATTCCGCGAGAAAGCGGAGGAGCTGCTGGCCTTCATCGGCGATTCGCCGCTGATCGCACACAATGCCGGCTTCGATTTCGCGTTCATCAACCACGAGCTCAACAATTGCGGCCGTCCCCTGGTCTGCACCAGCCGGATGGTCGATACGCTGGCCATCGCCCGCCAGCGCCACCCCGGCGCCAAGCACAGCCTCGACGCGCTCTGCACCCGCTTCGGCGTCGACCGCAGCCTGCGCGTCAAGCACGGCGCCCTGATCGACGCGCAGCTCCTCGCCCAGGTCTATGTCGAGCTAACCGGCGGCCGCCAGATCGGCCTTTCGCTCGGCGCCGGCGAGGAGGCGCCGGACCTCGATCTCGCCGCCGCCGAGATGGCGTTCGCCGCGCCTGCCGCGGTCACCGTGCGCCCACCGCGGCCGCATGCGGCAAGCGACGAGGAGCTGCTGCGACACGCGGCCTTTCTGACCGGCCTTACCGATCCCATATGGCATCGATTGACGGATGGCCGCGACGGCGCCTAAGCGGCGCGGCGTAGTTGGAGAGTAGGATGGACATCCGGGTTTCCGGACACCGGGTCGATACCGGCGAGGCCTTGCGTCAGCATGTCGAGGACCGGATCGGCGCCATCGCCGACAAATATTTCGAGCGGGCGCTTTCCGCCCATGTCACGTTCGGCAGGGGGCCGCACGACCACGCCTTTACCTGCGACATCGTCGCCCATGTCATGCAGGGCGTGATCCTGAAAGGCTCCGGCGAGGCGCAGGAAGCCCGCCCCGCCTTCGATCAGGCCGCCGAGCGCATCGAAAAGCAGCTTCGGCGCTATATGAGCCGCCTCAGGAACCGCCACGTCGCACCCGCCGGTGCCGAGGCCCCGGTCATGGCCGGAGCCGACGCGTCCTACACAGTCTTCGGACCACACGCGGACGGGGAGGAGGTGGATGGCGCCCCCGCCCATCCGCCGGTCGTCGCCGAGACCAAAGTCGACATTCCCGACGCCAGCGTCTCGGACGCAGTCATGCTGCTCGATCTGCGCAACACGAACGCGCTCCTGTTCCGCAACAGCGCGACCGCGAAATTCAACATGGTCTACCGACGACAAGACGGGACCATCGGCTGGGTGGAACCCAGAAGCGACTGACGAGCCCGCCCGGGCCGCCGCGCCGCACTCCACCATCTCCAATCTGGAGGGCGGGCGCCCTCCACCAGGGACCCGATGAACGACCTTTCGGAAATCATTGCAGCTGACGCGGTCGAGGGCGCGATGCAGGCGGCGAACAAGAAGGCCTTGTTCCAGCTGCTGGGCGCGGCCGCGGCGAAGCGCACCGGCATTCCGGCGAGGAAGATCGCCGCCGCCCTTGCCCAGCGCGAGAAAATCGGATCGACCGGCTTCGGCGGCGGCGTCGCCATCCCGCACAGCAAGATCGAGGGGTTGGAGAAGGTCTTCGGCTTCTTCGCCCGTCTGTCGTCCCCGGTCGATTATCAGGCGGTCGACGGCATGCCGGTCGACCTCGTCGTGCTCCTGCTCTCGCCGCCGGACGCGGGTGCCCATCATCTCAAGGCGCTGGCCGGGGTCAGCCGCATGTTCCGCGATCGCCAGATCCTCGCCAAGCTGCGCGGCGCGCGCTCGAAGGACGCGATCTACGCGCTTCTCGCCGGCGTCGAAACGCGCAATGCCGCCTGAGCCCCGCGCGGGCGCGGCCGTGCATCTGCGCGCGTTGGAATCGCTCTACGCCCGCGCTCCGGTGAACGGCCTGTTCCGCTCGTCGATCGAGATTCCCGAGCAGGGCGTCGCGCGCATCCGCTTCGAGGTCGACGAGGCGCAGTTCCACGCTGCCGGCGCGGCCCACGGCACCCTCTATTTCAAGATGATGGACGACGCCGCCTTCTACGCCTGCAACTCGATGGTCACCGACCGCTTCCTGCTCACCACCGCCTTCAACCTCAATTTCACGCGTCCGCTCCGATCCGGCCCGGTCGTCGCCGAAGGGCGCTGGGTGAGCGGCAAGCGCCGAGTCTTCGTCGGCGACGCGCGGCTGATCGATGCCGACGGCGAAGAGGCGGCGCGCGGGACCGGCACCTTCATGCGCTCGCATATCCCACTCGCCGGCCTCCCGGGCTATTCGTCCGGATGAGCGAGCCGCGGCTCGGCAGCGCGCTGCTCGTCAATGCTTTGCTCCGGCTTGCCGCGCGCGACGGCGGCTTCGGCGCGGTCCTCCAGAAGGGCGACTCCGATTCCGGCGCAATCACCGTCATCCTTGCCGAGCGCGGCGAGCGCAGGATGGTGCTCGAGCGCCTGGTCCAGCCGGACGGCCGTTATTCGTGGCAGGACGTAGGGAATCGGGGCGCGCCGAACGAAGATGAGTTTAATAGGTTCCTCGAACGGCGGCGCCGATTCGACCCCGATCTGTGGCTGATTGAACTGGACATCCCGTCCGCCGAACGGTTCGCCGACGAAATGGCCGAACTTGATTGACCGTTAACCGGGCCCACCCCAGGCCGGCCTCACGAACTTTCTGTGAGCAGCGGGGGGCCGCCGAATATCTGGAATGCGGCCGCGCAAGTCGGGCGGCGATCGAGGTGCAGCACGCATCCTTCGAGCGCCGACCGCCATGATTAGAGTTTAGATGATCGATTACGTCCGCGCCGCCCACAAGGCTGCGCTCGCTTTCGTCCTTGCCGCCACCATCGCCGGCCCCGCTTACGGCGCCGACGCCGGTGTCGCGGCGGCGGCGGTCACTGAAGCCGCGCTCGCGCCGGGCTTCGAAAGTCTGGGGGACGTGGTCGAGCGCGCGATCGCCCAGCCGGCCGCCGACGAGATTCTCGCCACGGCCCCGGCAATCGTCTTTCCGGCGCCGGCCCCCCAGCAGCCCTCGATCGACCGCAGCCGTCCGCTGGACGCGCTGGTCGCGGAATATTCCGGCACGTCGCCGCGCGATGCGCAGGCCCAGTGCCTCGCCAGCGCGATCTATTGGGAATCGAACGGCGAGCCGCTCGCCGGCCAACTCGCGGTCGCCGAAGTGATCATCAACCGCGCCCGCTCCGGCCGCTTCGCCTCGACCCTGTGCGGCGTCATCACCCAGCGCAGCCAATTCTCCTTCGTCCGCGGTGGCCGCATCCCGACCCCGCCCCAAAGCAGCGCCGGCTGGCGCAACGCCGTCGCCATCGCTCATATCGCCCTGGACGACGTCGCCGACAGCCCGGTTTCGACCGCCTTGTTCTTCCACGCCCGCTACGTCTCGCCGCGCTGGCGCCTCCAGCGCCTCGCGGCCGTGGGAAATCACATCTTCTATCGGTAGGGACAGTCACTCCGCTCGCCGGCCGGCGCGGACTTGCGCAGGCTTGAGCGCGGAGTAACTGTCCCTCCTCTTGCCGCGCGTTCCCGACTCGTTCTAACTGGCCCGATGGCCACTTCGATCGAGTCGCCCGCCTGCTTCGCGGATGCGCCGCTGGTCGCGCAGGACGTGGCGCGCGGCGTGACGCGGCTTTTCTTCCGCCAGGACCTGTTCGCTCTGTGCGAAGTGCCGCTGCCGAACGGCCGCCGTGCCGACATGGTCGCGGTCTGCCCGAAAGGCATGCTCACCATCGTCGAGATCAAGGTGTCGCGCGCCGATCTGCTCGGCGACCAGAAATGGCCGGACTATCTCGATTATTGCGACCGCTTCTTCTGGGCGGTGCCGGCCGGCTTCCCGCTCGATCATTTCGAGAGCGGAGCGCGGGGGCCGGATTTTTCGGGCCTGATCGTCGCCGACCGCTATGACGCGGCGGTCGTCCGCGAGGCGCCGCTGCGCAAGCTGGCGCCGGCGCGGCGCAAGGCCGAGACTTTGCGTTTCGCACGGCGGGCGGCGCGGCGGCTGATCGGGGATCTCGATCCGGGGCTGTCCGGCTTCGGATTCGAGCACGGATCCTAGCGCGGCGGACCGTAATTCTGGATGATTCGCTGGCGCGGCGCCTGGAGCAGGCGCAGGATCGCCGCCGCGCGGCTGTCGCGCCGCGCATAATCGAGCGCGGAAAGGCCGGCGACGCTGTCGGTCCGGTTCGGGTCGGCGCCCTGGCCCAACAGCAATCGGGTGAGGACGATGTCGCGGCGCTGGACGGCGAGGATCAAAGCCGTCTCGCCGCGGCCGTTGGATAGATTGACGTTCGCCCGCCGCGCGAGCAACTGCTCGGCGCCTTCCGCCCAGCCGATCTGCGCCGCCAGGGTCAGCGGCGTATTGCCCTGATTGTCCTGGAGGTCGGGCCGCGCGCCGCGCGCGAGCAGGAAGTTGAGCCAGCCGAGGTCGCGGCCGCGCGTCACGATGTGGAGCGCGCCCTCGCCGCTGCCATTCTCACGCGCGTTGATCGCGGTCGAGCTCGGACTGGCGACGATCTCGGAGGCCTTGGCGCCGTCGCGCTCGCGCACCGCCTTCAGGAAATTATAGCTGTCGGAAAATTGGGCGAGCGCGGGCACCGCCACGACGGCTAATGTCACCCCGAGAAGCACATGCCGCTTCATTCCGTCCACACCTTCACCCCGTCCGTTTCGCTTGATTGCAACGCCTTAGCAAAGCAAGGCTGGCGGCGCCATGAACGATCGGCGCCTTCTCGCCTTGCTGCTGGCCCTCGCCGCGGGCTCCGGGCTCGCCGCGTGCCGGCAGGATCCGGGGCCGCCGCCGCTCCAGAACGCGCGCATGGGCGGCGCTTTCACCCTGACCGACCAGAACGGGCGCCGGGTGAGCAGCGCGCAGTTCGCGGGCCACTACCGGATCGTCTATTTCGGCTACACCTTCTGCCCCGACGTCTGCCCGGTCGACCTCCAGTTGATCACGGCGGCGTTGCGCCAGTTCGAAGAGAACGATGCGGAGCGCGCGGCGCGCGTCCAGCCGATCTTCATCAGCACCGATCCCGCCCGCGACACGCCGGCCGTGCTGCGCGATTTCGCCGACGATTTCCATCCGCGCCTGATCGCGCTCACCGGGAGCCGCGATGAGATCGGCCGCGTCGCTCGCGCCCACGGCGTCTATTTCGGGGCGCGGCCGCCTGAGCCCGGGGCGCAAGCCTATCTCGTCGATCACAACCGGCTCGCAGTGCTCTATGGCCCCGCCGGCGAGCCGATCGTGATCCTGCCGCACGATTTGGGCCCTGCGGGCGTGCTCGAGGCGCTGGAGCGCTGGGTCCGATGAGCGCCGAGCGCTTCTGGGAGAAGCCGATCGAGGCGCTCGACCGCACGGAGTGGGAAGCGCTGTGCGACGGCTGCGGCAAATGCTGCCTCCACAAGATCGAGGACGAGGTCACGGGCGCGGTCCAGGCGACCAACGTCGCCTGCCGGCTGCTCGACCGCCATTCGTGCCGCTGTTCCAGCTACCGCACGCGCCGCACCTACGTCCCCGACTGCATCCGCCTCGCCGCGGGCAATGTCGAGCGCTACCAGTGGCTGCCCTCGACATGCGCGTACCGGCTGCG
>DASQKE010000018.1:0-4522 GCA_035630675.1 Allosphingosinicella sp. | reverse complement strand
GGCAACGAGATCGAGGCGCGGATGGGCACGGTCCGCAATCCCGCGCATCTCCAGGAGATGTGGACGAGCTGGAACACCAATGTCGGGGCGCCGATGCGGCGCGATTATACCCGGCTGGCGCAGATCGCCAATCAGGGCGCGGGCGAGCTCGGCTTCCCCAATGCCGGCGCGATGTGGCGCTCGGTCTACGACATGCCGCCCGACGAGTTCGCGGCTTTGACCGAGCGGCTCTGGAACCAGGTGCGCCCGCTCTACGAGGAGCTGCACTGCTTCACCCGTGCCGGCCTCAACCGCCATTATGGCGACCAGGTCCAGCCCGAGACCGGACCGATCCGCGCCGATCTGCTCGGCAATCTGTGGGCGCAGGAATGGGGCAATGTCTACGACGTCGTCGCGCCGCCGCGGCGCGGGGCGCGGCCGAGCTACGACCTGACGCAGCAACTCACTCGCGCGAACTACACGCCCGAACGGATCGTGCGCACCGGCGAGGCCTTCTTCAGCTCATTGGGCTTCGCGCCGCTGCCCGCGACCTTCTGGCAGCGCTCGATGATCACTCAGCCGCGCGACCGCGAGGTCGTCTGCCATGCCTCCGCCTGGGACGTCGACAATGTCGAGGACCTGCGCATCAAGATGTGCACGCGGGTCAATTCCGACGACTTCGTCACCGTCCATCACGAGCTCGGCCACAATTATTACCAGCGCGCCTACAACCGGCAGCCCTTCCTCTACCAGAACAGCGCCAACGACGGCTTCCACGAGGCGATCGGCGACATGATCGCGCTCTCGATCACGCCGGAATATCTGGTCCAGACCGGGCTCATCAACCGCAGCCAGCTGCCGACCGCCGAGCAGGATCGCGACCTTCTGCTCCGCCAGGCGCTGGACAAGATCGCCTTCCTCCCGTTCGGCTTGCTCGTCGACCGCTGGCGCTGGGGCGTGTTCTCCGGGGAAATTCCGGAGACCCAGTATCAGGCCGCGTGGGACCGGATGCGTCTCCAATATCAGGGCATCGCGCCGCCGGTCGCGCGGACCGAGGCGAACTTCGATCCGGCCGGCAAATATCATGTGCCGGCGAGCGTGCCCTACACCCGCTATTTTCTCGCCCGCGTCCTCCAGTTCCAGTTCTACCAGGCCGCCTGCCGTCAGGCCGGCTGGACCGGGCCGCTCCACCGCTGCTCCTTCTACGGTAATCGCGAGGTCGGCCAGCGCCTGAACGCGATGCTGGAAATGGGCGCGTCGCGGCCGTGGCCCGACGCGCTCGAGGCGTTTACCGGCAGCCGCGAGATGTCGGGCGAGGCGATGATCGAATATTTCCGGCCGCTGCAGGGCTGGCTGAGGGAGCAGAACAGGGGCCGGCAATGTGGCTGGTAACGCGCGCTCTCGCACTGGCGCTCGCGCTCGTCGCGGCTCCTGTCGCCGCGCAGAACGCGCCGCTCGAGCTCCGGCCTGGAGAGACCCTTCTCGAAGTCGATGCGACGGGCACGCAGGCGTCGCGTCCCGATGTCATGCGCGTCACCGCGGGAATCGTCACGACCGGCGGCACTGCACGCGAGGCGGCCGAGGCCAATGCTGCGGTAGCCCGGCGCATCGTCGAGGCTCTTCGCGCGGGCAGGATCAGCGAGGCCGACGTGCGCACCTCCCGGCTGCGCATCTCCCCCCGGTTCGAGCGGGAGCGGAATGGAAGCGAGACAAGCGAACCGAGAATCATCGGCTATGTCGCCAACAACCAGCTCGAGGTGCGCGTCCGGGACCTTGCGCGATCGACGGCAATCATCGACGCATTGATCGCCGCGGGCGCCAATGAGGTTTCCGGACCCTATTTTTCACTGGCCGACGAGGCGCCCGCGCGCCGTTCGGCCCGCCGGCTCGCGGTCGCCGCCGCGCGCGCCGAGGCGGAGGAATATGCCGATGCACTCGGCATGCGCATCGCCCGCGTGCTGCGCGTAAGCGAACGCAGCGCGCGTGCGGGCGGCGAGCCCTCTATTGTGGTCTCCGGCAGTCGCATCTCGGGGACGCCGATCGAGCCGGGCGAGATCGAAACGCAGGTCCAGGTGTGGATCGACTACGCGCTGACGCCGCGCTGAGCGCTTCTGCTCTGGCGCCCACCGCTTGCCCGCACTAGGCTCCCCCGGCAGCACCAGTTGCGGCAGGACAGGGGGGAACATGCGCACGATCCTATTGACGGTCGCTTTGGCCATTTCCAGCTTTGCGCCGGCCGCAGCCATTGCGGATACCCCCGCAAGCGTGCCGCAGCTCGCCCCCGGAGAGGTTCTCCTGTCGGTCAACGGTCTCGGCAACGTGCGCAGCCCCGCGACGCTGGCGACCGTCTCCGGTTCGGCCGATGCCCGGGGCACGACCGAGGCCGAGACTCGCCGGGCGCTTCAGGCGAAGGTCGGCGAGATGACCGCCGCCGCGCGCGCCGCCGGCGCGACCGCAGACGATATCCGGGTCTCCGAAGAGACGATCAGCGCGGTCGACACGGACATCTATACGGCCGATATGGCGGATCCTACTGCCGAACCGCGCCGCGAGCAGCCGCGCTTCTTCGGGCGCGCAACGGTGACGGTCCGACTGCGCAATGCGTCGCGAGCCCAGGCTCTTTACGCGCGCTTCGGTGGCTATGCGGCAGGAGGATATTATTTCGGCGGCGGCGGGCCGATCTACGAGCTGATCGACGAGAGCGGCCCGCGCCGCGCCGCCCGGGCGCAGGCGATCGCCAACGCCCGCGCCGACGCCGAATCCTACGCCGCCCCGCTCAACATGCGCATCGTTCGCGTGGTCCACGTCACCGAGCGCGAAGGGCTCGACTTCCTCAGCATGACCGTCAGCGAAAGCAATGCGCTGATCCGCGCGATGCGCAGCTTCTCGAGCGCCCAGGCCGAAGCGCAGGTGGAGACCTATGCCATCGTCGGCGTCGACTTCGTGCTCGGGCCGCGCTGACCGCGGCCGCCGCGGGCCTCAGAGGCGCGAAAGCATGTAATCGGCGCTGGAGACGTTGAACGCGCCCGGCTCCTCGACGTTCAGCTCCTCGACGACGCCGTCGTTGACGATCATCGACCAGCGCTGGCCGCGCTTGCCCATGCCGAACTTGCCGAAATCCGCGGCGAGGCCGATCGCCTCGACGAAATCGCCATTGCCGTCGGCGAGCATGGTCACCTTGTCCTGCGCGCCGGCCTGCTCCGACCAGGCATTGAGCACGAAGGCGTCGTTGACCGCGGTGCAGGCGACCTCGTCGACGCCTTTCGCCTTGAGCTCGCCGACCCGCTCGATGAAGCCGGGCAAGTGGCGCGCGGAGCAGGTCGGCGTGAATGCGCCGGGGACCGAGAACAGAGCGACCCGGCGGCCCGCGAAATAGTCCTCGCTGTCGACCGGCTGCGGCCCGTCCGGCGTCGCCTTGACCAGATTCGCCTTGGGCAGACGGTCGCCGACTTTGATGCTCATCCCTTGATCCTTTCGCGCGATACGGGGTGTCAGCGCCGCTCTAGCAGCCGCCTCGCCCTGCTTCTATAGCGGCGCGATGGACCAGCCTCCGTTCCTCAGCGGCCAGTTCCTGCTCGCCATGCCCGGCATCGGCGACCCGCGGTTCGAGAAAGCGGTGATCGCGATGTGCGTTCACGACGAGGAGGGCGCGCTCGGCATCGGCCTCGGCCGGCTCGTCCCCAGGATCGGCTTCCACGATCTCCTGAAGCAGCTCGACATCGCGCCCGGCGACGCGCCCGATCGCGCGATCCATCTCGGCGGGCCGGTCGAGCCGCAGCGCGGCTTCGTCCTCCACTCGGACGATTGGGGCGCATCGGAGAGCATCGACGTCGGCGGCCGCTGGCGGCTTTCGGCCACGCTCGACATCCTCAAGGCGATCGCGGAAGGGAAGGGCCCGTCGCGTTGGGTCGCAGCCCTGGGCTATGCCGGCTGGGGCGCCGGGCAGCTCGAGAACGAGATGGGCCGCCACGGCTGGTTCGTCACCCCCGGGACCGAGGATTTGCTCTACGATTGCGACGTCGACACGCGCTGGGCCGAGGCGTTTCGCGGCGCCGGCGTCGACCCCCGCCTGCTCACCGCCCAGAGCGGCACGGCTTAGGGACAGTTTCTTTCATTCTCAGCGCAGGTGGGATGGCGCTGCGACGTGAAAGTAACTGTCCCCCCGGCCGCCGCGCTTGGGGGGACAGTTACTTTCCAAGCGCCGGGCCCGCTCGGCGACGCGGCATCTGAAAGTAACTGTCCCCGTAACCGCGTCCATTCACTTCCCGCCAATCGACTCGTGAGAGCTTCGCGCCCTGGCCGCCCGCGGCCTGCGGCGGCCTCCTGTGGGGACGAGGGGGACGTGCAATGTTGGGACGGGCGAGGAAGAGCGGCCTGTGCATCACGGCCGCGATGATGGCGATGGTCGCGGTGCCGGCCGAGGCGACGATGGGCTGCTGGAACGAGAGCCAGGTCGCCGCGGCGCGGGTGAGGGACCTGCAGTCGCGGCTGATGGTCGACGCCTTGCGCTGCCGCGCCTTCGGCATCGACATATTGGAGGCGT
>DASQKE010000017.1:0-3967 GCA_035630675.1 Allosphingosinicella sp. | reverse complement strand
CCCAACGTGGCGGAAGACTGCACGACCGCGTTTCATAACTTGGCGGCTCAGGCCTTCCCCGGCGCCTCGCTCGACCCCGACACCGGCGAGATCCGGTCCGGCGCCTTGCTGACGGTCGGCTTCGCCACGCTGGATCCGCTGGAAGATCTGTGCCGCCCGAGCGCGCAGCAAGGCTTCCTCGGCGCGCGCAACGAGACGTTTCGAGTCCAGGTGACCCAGCCCGGCCGGTTCCTGTGGGGCCGCGACAATGCCGCTCCCCTCTATCGGGTGCAGGTCGGCCGCGACGCGAACGGCAATCCGCCGCGCCTTCTATTCCTGACGACGCCCAATGACGAATTCGGCTGGCCGCTCGCCGGCATGACCATCGAATTGCTGCGCTGGGGCTCGAAGCTCGACAATGGCGAGAAAGCGGCCGAGCCGCAGGGGCTGCTGCTTCGCGTCGCCGCCGGCTACGATCCCGATCAGCGATCCGTGCAGCTGCTCGACGACGTCCCGCAATTGTGGGACGACTGGTTCACCGGTCCGACGGCCCAGTCCGCGCTCAACCCGCGCGACGCCGCCGACCGCCGCACCTATTTCTTCGCACGGGTGTGGAGCGGCGGTGGAGCCGCGAATGCGGCCGATCAGCCGATGAACGTCGGCACGCCGGTCCCGCTCGGCGATACCGGCCTCACCATGACCTTTTCCGCGCCTGGCCTGACGGGAGACTTCTGGTTCGTTTCGGCGCGGCCGAACACGCCGACTCAGGTGATGCCGGCGGCGCTGCTCGACGGCGCCCCCCCCGCGGGTCCGCGCCGGCTCGCCGCACCGCTCGCGCTGCTGCGCTGGACGGGCCCGACCGCGCCGCAGGTGGTCGATTGCCGTCACCGCTTCCGGCCGCTGTGCGAGGTCAACCGCTGCTGCACGATCACGGTCGGCGACGGCCGGAACAGCTTCGGCGACGTCACCTCGATCCAGGAAGCGGTGGACCGGCTTCCCGCCGAGGGCGGCGAAATCTGTATCCACCCGGGCGAGTATCAAGAGCACGTCGTGATCGAAAACCGACGTGACATCATCATCACCGGCTGCGGCGCCCGCAGCCTGTGGCGCGACCGCCAGCAGGCGGCGCCGCTCCTCACCATCCGCGATTGCACCAACGTGCTGGTCCGCCGGCTCGCCATGACCGCGCCCGGGGTCGAATCGGTGCTGGCGGAGGATGTCGCCTCGCCGCGTCTGCGCTCGCTCGAGGGCGTAGTGCTGGAGGACCTGCTGATCGTCTGCGCCGGCACTGCCGGCGTGCGGATTGCCGGCGGCGAGCGTCACGTCGTGCGGCGGTGCCGCATATCGCTCGAGGCGATGCGCGGAAGCCTCGAGGAGGACAGCGCCGACGGCCGGGCCGCGGCTGTGTTCATGAGCGGTCAGGATCTGCTGATCGAGCATTGCCGTATCGGCACCGACGCCCTGGTCCGCCAACGGCAATTGCTCGCACTCGGGTCGAGCATGCGCGGCGTTCGACTCGCGGTTGGCGGCCTTCAGATCGGCGGCGGCTCGCGCGCGGTCGTGATCCGGGACAATATCATCCGGGGCGGCAACGGCCATGGCATCACCCTCGGCTCGGTCCAATATGTTCCCGAGCCGGGCCGGGCCTTCGACTATGTGCCGGCGGCCGGCGATTATACGAAATACACCAAGCAGAACGTCCGCAAGGTCGCTGCCTACGGCCGTGGCGGGCTGGAGCATGTCGGGCTGCGCATCCGCGCCGACGCGGCCGGATGCATCCGCGCTGATCCGGTTCCGACGGACCTGACCGGGATCGACGTCGCCGAGCCCTTGCGGCCCGAATCGGCGGGGCTCATCCGGGACGTTCGCATCCAGCGCAACGACATCGGCGATATGGGCTTCTCCGGCATCTCCGCCTGCGCCTTCACCGGGCTCGGGCGCGACGGGCTCGGCGACGGCATCGCCATCGAAAAGGTCGAGATTTCGGAGAACAGGATCGAGCGCTGCATGCGCAATGAAGCCGGCCGGACGACTCCGCTGACGCGGCTCTTTTCCGGCTGGGGCGGGATCGCTTTGTCGATCTGCAACGACTGCACGATCCGGGATAATCAGATCGCCGACAATGGTTCTGACAGCGACGAAGCGATCTGCGGAATCTTCATCGCAACCGCCGAAGACGTGCGGATCGAACGCAATCTCATCGTTCGCAACGGCATCCGGGCCGAGGGGCGGGCCTTGGCTCCCGGAGCGCGGGGCGGTGTGATCATCGGCGTGGCCCTCGGCGGCGTGACCACCTTCACACGGCTCGACCGCACCCAGCGCGAGGCGGACCGGCCGGCGATGCTCGTCGCCGGCAATGTCGTCGATGCGCCCAACGGGCGGGCGCTCAAGGCGACCCTGCTGGGGCCGGGCATCGTCCTGGGAAACCGGTTGACCGGCGCCGGGCGCATCGCCCAGGCGTCGCCGAGCCTTGCTTTCGGATTCAGCGATCTCGACCCGCAATTCGACCTCGCCGACTATGCGGCTCTCGACCGCATCGGCGGCCAATTCGGAGGCGAGTCGGTCTCCATCTCCGGCCTGTGCGTCGCGGAGGATTTCGCGACGTTCCACTATGCCTTGCGGGACGGCGCCGATCGGCTGCGGGGTGGCGAATTGCTTTTTAACGACAACCAGATCGGCCTCCGCTGGCATGGCGACAATGCGCAATTCGCCCGCTCGGCGGTCGCCTTGTTCAGCGCCGACGACCTGTCCTTCTGCAACAACCAGGTCGAAGTCGAGAATGATGTTCCGTTCGTGCTGAGCGGCGTCATCGCCCTTGCCGGGACGCTGAGGTTGACCCAGAACCGACTCCAGGAACGCTTCGAGGGCGCGCAATTCTCAGCTGTGACGAGAGCGCATTTCAACCAGACCGCTTACAACCAGACCACCCACTGCCTCTACGCGGTAGGACTGCCCCAGGCCCGCATCGTTACCGGCAACCGGTCGGTATTCGGCGTCAGAAACTCCGAATATTGCCTGATGTGGGAGCGTTATGCCGCTGCCGAGTCCCTCGACGCCGACACCCGCTGGGGAAGCCAGATGACGACGGGAGGACATGCCTCATGATCCGCTGTGCCAAAACCGGAGATTCGAAACCCGAGGCGCTCGCCGAGGACCTCGCCCAAATCGACGAAGCCGCGCGGCAGGCGCTGCTGGCCCATTACGCATTAACGGCGCCACTGGTGGCGACGCGCGAGGCGCAGATGGCGATCGAGGTCGAGAGGATTGCCGCCGGCTATGGTGAGGACCATCCCGAAGTGGCCGAGCGCCGGATGGCGCTGGAGGCGGCGCGCGGCCGATTCCGGCTGTTCGATGCCGAGCTTGCGCGGGCCCGCGTCAAGCCCGGCACGCCCGCCGAGGGTCAGGCCGGCATTTCCGGCCTGGTGTTGCGCGGCGGCGCTGCGATCCCAGCGGCGACGGTGATCGCTTATGCACAGGGCAAGCGGGTCGGCTTCGCCTGCACCCGCGAGGGCGGATTTTTCATTGAGGTCCCGCCAGACCTGGCGATCATCCTGTCGGTGGTGCTGCCCGACGGCGGCGAGGGATTCCGGGACCGGGAGGGCGTGCCCCTTTCCAAGGGCCAGGCGATCTTCCGCACCATCGATCTGGACCGCCTCCCCCACACCTGCCCGGAGCCGGCCGAACCCGCGACCGCGCCGGTCGACGACAGCTTCCCGATGGTTCGGCTGATCGGCCAGCGCGAGGCTCAGGCCGCGCAGCTGATCGCGGCGCAGGGGCTGAAGCTGGGCGCGCGCCACGAGAAGGTGGAGCCCGCGAAGGCGGGCACCGTGATCGGTCAGACTCCTTCGGCCGGCGCCAAGGTCAGGCCGGGACTGGCGGTCGAGATCCGAATTGCCATCGACGATCTGGTGGCGGTGCCGCCGCTGATCGGATCGGCCATCGACGATGCGCGCCTGGCGCTCGCCAAGGGGCACCTCGTTCTCGGCGA
>DASQKE010000016.1:0-2624 GCA_035630675.1 Allosphingosinicella sp. | reverse complement strand
GATCTCGCCGGGATTGTCGCGGCCTGTCGCGCGATTCCGGCAGAGATCGATGAGGCTCCCGCGAACCTGGTCCGCCCGGATGGCGCCGGACACGAGGGCCGCCGCGACGTCGCCGCCCTCCGTCCGGGCGCCGTCCGTATCGACAAACACGGTCGCCCTTTGCAGGGCTTCGTCGTCGGCCTCGCGCATGCCCGGCTTGAAGGCGCCGACAAGGTCGAGATGCGCTCCCGGCTGCAGCCAGGCGCCCCGGACCAGCGGCGCGGTCGAAAGGGTGGCGCAGGAGACGAGGTCCGCCTCGCGCACGGCGGATTCCAGGTCCTCCGCCGCTCTGATCGGCAGGCCCTCGGCCGCGAGCCCCTCGGCCAGCTGCCGGGCGGCCTCCGGGCGGCGGTTCCAGATTGCGACGTCGCCAAGAGGCCGCTGGCTCCCATGCGCGCGGATGAGCCAAGGCGCGAGCGCCCCCGCCCCAACCATGACCATGCGGGCGGCGTCCGGGCGGGCGAGGTAACGGGCTGCGAGGGCCGAGGCGGCGGCCGTGCGCCAAAGGGTCAGGCGCGTGCCGTCGAGAACGGCGAGCGGCACGCCCGAGGCGCCGTCCATGAGGAGATAGGTGCCGATGACAATCGCCAGCCCGCGCGCGCCGTTATCGGGAAACACGGTGACGATCTTGGTGCCGACGAAACCGTCGCGGTCGCCGGCGCCGGTCCAGGCCGGCATGAGCAGCAGCGTCCCGCCGGCGCCGGCCCGCTCGACATCGTGATGGTGGCGGCCCGGCACGACGATATCGGCGCGGAAGGCCGCGGCGAGCGCGTCGACGAGAGCCGGAAAGGTGAGGGCGCGGTCGATCTCGTCGGCAGAGACGACGCGCATCGGCGGCAGCCTGTCAGAAACGCGAGGCGCCCGATCCCGGAAGGGTCGCGAAATCGGTGCTTCCGGAGACCGGCCGTGCCCGCACCGTGTCGGCGCGCAGACGCCGCGCTTCGCGCTTGTAGAGACGCTCGGCCCGCCGATGCTTGCTCTGGGCGAGCCACGCGCCGACCCCGCCGATGACGACGCCGAGCATCACGGCGAGGAAGATCAGGGCGAAGAGCGGCACCGTAAAGGCGATCTCCGGCGCCTCACGCGAGAACGGATCGAGCGATACGGTCACCGGGCCGCGGTTGGCGACCGCCAGCAGCACGACGAGGACGGCAACCGGAAGGAGGATCAGGGCTTTCAGAAAGTTGAGCATCGCCGCTTCGGTCCTTACGGCGCCCCCGCGACCATGCGCGGAGGCGCTTCCTCAAAACTTGCGTCGTCATCCTTGCCGTGGTTGAGGCGCACTCGCATTTCCTTGCCGGTCTTGAACACCGGGATGACCTTCTCGGAGACAGCAACGGTTTCGCCCGTGCGCGGGTTTCGTCCGGTGCGCGCGTCGCGCTTCTTCACCGAGAAGGCGCCGAAGCCGCGCAGCTCGACCCGATCGCCGCGCGCCAGCGCCTCGGTGATCGTGTCGAGGATGGCGTTGACGATGTTCTCGACATCACGCTGGTAAAGATGCGGATTACGTTCCGCAATCTTTTGGACGAGTTCGGACTTGATCATGGGGTAATCCCGCTAGAATAGCGTATCCCTTTGATGTCATTCTTATTTTTCCAGAGTAGGCTGCCAGAGTGCGAGAAGCCCGTCAAGCGTCGCGAGTTGTGCGGCGGCGGCGCCCTGGCGAAGCCGGAAGGCAACGTCGCCAAAGCCGAGGAGATCGGCACTGACAGCGGCGGCGGTCCATAGGTCGAAGCGGCTCGCGTCGCGCGGTTTCCAATCGCGCACGGGAAGATCGCGCCGAACGCCGCGCTCGCGCTCGAGCCAGGCGACGGCGTCGCGCTCGCTGCCGAGCTGATCGACGAGCCGCAAGGGCACGCTCTGCCGACCGTTGAAGATCTGTCCGGTTGAAACGGCGCCGAGTTGCGCCTCGTCGAGCTTGCGGCGCTCGGCGACGAGACGCTTGAACCAGTCGTAGGTGTCGCTCACGACCGCCTGCAAGGCGGCGCGCGCTTCCGGGCTCGTCGGATGAAAGGGGCTCGGCTCCGCCTTGAGCGGCGCCGACTTGATCTCCTGGACCTGCACGCCGACCGTGTCGAGCAGCTTCGACACGTCCGGATACTGGAACAGCACGCCGATCGAGCCGACGAGGGAGGTTTCGCGCGCGACGATGTGATCGGCGGCGAGGGCCGTGATGTAGCCGCCGGACGCGGCCGTGCCGTCGACGAAGGCGACCAGCGGCTTCTTGTCGGCGAGCTGGCGGATGCCGCGGTAAAGCTCCTCGGCCCCCGTGGTGGTGCCGCCGGGCGAATTGATCGAGATCACCACGCCCGAGACCGAGCCCGCCTCGCCGACGCGCTTGAAGAGGTCGGCCATGCGCTGGCTGCCGGCGATGAAGCCGCCGACCTCGATGCGGGCGATCTGCTGCTGCACCCCGCCGACCGGGCCGCGCCCCGCGACCGCGAGCCCGGCGACGACCACGGCGGCGATGAGCGCGACGAACGAGAACACCCGCCAGAAGGAGATCTTGCGGCGCAACCGCCGGCGGTCGGCGATCATCTCGGCATCATAGGACATGAGCAGCTTTCCCTCGCCCGGACCGGGCC
>DASQKE010000015.1:0-15369 GCA_035630675.1 Allosphingosinicella sp. | reverse complement strand
GCCTCTCCCGCCTCAACCGCGAGGCCGGCCGCACCTTCGCCCATCTCCACGTGCCGACCAGCTGCCGCCATTGCGAGCATCCGCACTGCATGGCCGACTGCCCGCCCAACGCGATCAAGCGCGGGCCCGACGGCGAGGTGTTCATCGACGATACCTGCATCGGCTGCGGCAACTGCCAGCGCAACTGCCCCTACGGCGTGATCCGGATGGAGAAGGTGCCGCCCAAAAAGCCGCCTTTGCTCTCCTGGCTGATGTTCGGCTTCGGGCCCGGGCCGGGCGAGCCGCCGAAGAAATGGACCGAAAAGCGCGTCGACCCGGAGACTCCGAAGAAGGCGATCAAGTGCGACATGTGCGCCGGCATCAGGGGTGGACCGGCCTGCGTGCGCGCCTGCCCGACGGGCGCCGCGATCCGGGTCGCGCCCGAGGAGTTCCTGTCGGTGGCGCGGCTTGGACGTTAAGATTGGTTGTTGTGAGGCTGTAACGGACCAGCCTGAAAGGGGCAGCGCCGATTGATGGCGAGCAGGGGGGCACAAAGGACGCGTCTCGGGAGCGGCGGAAGCCATGAGGGCTTCCTGCGCCACCGCGGCTATCGCTGGGCGAAGGCCGCGCTCCTGCTCTCACTCGCCGCGGGCGTCGCTTATGCGATGGCCGACGTCCAGCCGCGCCACAATGGCGGCTCCTGGCTCGGCTACACGCTCGGCACGATCGGCGCGCTGCTGATCCTGTGGCTGACCATGCTCGGCCTGAGGAAGCGCGCGATGACGCGCGGCCGCTGGTCGCTCAAGGGCTGGACCTCGGCGCACGTCTATCTCGGCCTCTCGCTGGTCGTGGTCGCCACGCTCCACACCGGCTTCCAGCTCGGGCTCAACGTCCACACCCTCGCTTATGCGCTGATGATGCTGGTGATCGTCTCCGGCCTCTACGGCATCGCGGTCTATGCGACTTTGCCCGACGCGCTCAGCAGTAACAGCGCCGAGACGACGCGCCCGCAGATGATCGACGCCGTCGTCAAGCTCGACCAGCAGCTCCAAATTGCCGCCCAGCCGCTTTCGAGCGACGATGCGGCGATCGTCCGCCTCTCGCTCGAAGAGGATCCGTTCCGCGCGGGCCTCGTCCGCCGGCTCGCGGGCAATCATTCGAATTGCCGCAATGCCAGGGCGCTGAAGCTGATGCGCGCGACGGAAGCCGGGGCCGATGCCGCGCGCGTCGTCGATCTGCTCGAAAGCAAGTCGGTCGCGCTCGCCCGCATCCGCCGCCATCTGCGCATCCGGGCATTGCTCGAAGTGTGGCTCTACGTCCACGTCCCGCTCACCTTCGCGACGATCGCCGCGCTCGCGGCGCATATCGTCAGCGTGTTCTTCTACTGGTAGCGGCAATGGCCTTCGTCCTCCGCACCGTCTCGCACAGCGCCGGAGGCCGCGAGATCGTGCGCACGGCGCGGGTCGAGGGCGACCGGCTGACCATCGGGCGCGATCCGGCCTGCGACGTCCATCTGACCGACCTCGCCGTCGCGCTCCGACACGCCGAGGTGACGCGCAGCGGTCCGGGCCGGCTCGATCTGCAGGCGAGCCCGGGCCTCACGGTCGAGCTCGACGGCCGCAAGGCGTCGGCCGGGACCATCGACCTCGCGACCGGCGGCGACATAAGGATCGCGAGCCACGCTCTTCGCTTCATGCCCGCCGCCGCCGATGCGGATGTGGACATCGCGGTCGAGCGCGTCACCGAGGGCGAGCGGGGTGAGCTCGCCAGAGCCGACGAGCGACGCTTCTCGCTGGTCTCGGTGATGCCCGGAAAGCGTCCGCTCGCCTGGCTGCTCGCCGCCCTCGTGCTTGCGATTTTCTTCGCCTGGCCGGTCTGGACGATCCTGGACCGGCAGGAGGAGCCGGCCGCCGAGCGCTTCCACCCCGACCGGATGTGGCTCAGCGGAAGCCTGAGCCAGGTCCACGCCGGGCTCGAAGACAATTGCGCGGCCTGCCACGCCGAGCCGTTCGTGGCCGTTCGCGACGAAAGCTGCCAGTCCTGCCATGTCCGCGTCCACGACCATGCCAACCAGGCGCGGCTCGCCCGCGCGCGGCCGGGGCTCGACGGCTGGGGCCGCTTCCGCCTCGCCGTCCAGGAGACGTTCGGCCTGACGCCGGGCCGCTGCGTCGACTGCCATACCGAGCATGAAGGCCCCCAGGAAATGGCGCCGACGCCGCAGCGTTTCTGCGCGGACTGCCACTCGGGCATGCAGGAGCGGCTCGGCGACACGCGCCTCGGCGACGCCAGCGATTTCGGTCGCGCCCATCCCGAGTTCCAGCCCTCGGTGCTGATCCGCTGGGACGGCGAGACGCCGGTCATGCAGCGCGTCTCGCTCGGCGCCCGGCCGCACGAGAACAGCAACCTTCGCTTCCCGCACGCGCTCCATCTGTCGCGCGACGGGGGCGCCGCGCAAATGGGGCGGCGCCTGCGCGGGCAATATGGCTTCGGCGACAGCCTGGTCTGCGCGGATTGCCATGTGCCGACGCCGGACGGGACCCGCTTTCAGCCGGTCGACATGGAGGGCGATTGCGCGATGTGCCATTCGCTGGCGTTCGACCGCGTCGGCGGCACGGTGCGTACGTTGCGCCACGGCTCCCCCGAGCAGGTGGTGGCGGATTTGCGCGAATATTTCCGCGGCCACCCGCCGGCGCGGCCAAGCGTGCTCGGCGGCGGCGCGCGGCGGCGGCCGGGCGACATCATGCAGATCAGGAGCACGATGCAATATACGCTGGCGCTGGCCGGCTCGGGCGCCGCGGCGGAGCGCGCGATCCGCGCCGTCTTCTCGCCACGGGGCGCCTGCTACGACTGCCACCAGGTACAGGCGCCGCCGCCGGGCTCATTGGCCTTCCGGATCAGGCCGGTCGCCTTCCCGACCCGCTACATGCACAATGGCTGGTTCGATCACCGGCCGCACCAGCAGGCTGAGTGCGCGACCTGTCATGCCGCCGAGCGGTCGCAGTCCGCGAACGACCTGCTGCTTCCCGGCATCGAAACCTGCCGCACCTGCCATGGCGGCGAATCGTCGGGCGACGTGCCCTCGACCTGCGCCATGTGCCACGATTATCATGAGGATGAGGGCGTGCCGGCGATGCTGCTGCGCCAGCGGGTGCGCGGGCGGCGCTGGGAGACGACATTGATCCCGGTGCCGGCGCAGACGGGAGGGCGCAGATGACGAGCGAAAAGCTGCTGATCGCGCAGATCACCGATCTCCATCTCGGCTTCGACCAGGACGATCCCGACGAGCTCAATCGCCGCCGGCTCGACCGGACGCTGCGCGCTCTGGTCGAGATGGTTCCGCGCCCGGACCTGTTGCTCGTCACGGGCGACCTCGCCGAGGAAGGGGACGACGAAATCTCCTACCGGCGGCTGAAGGAAGCGCTCGCCGACCTGCCTTTCCCCTATTTCATGGCGATGGGGAATCACGACAGCCGCGAGCCGTTCCGCCTGGTCTTTCCCGACGCGCCGGTGGCCGACGACGGCTTCGTCCAATATGCGCTCGACGATCTGCCGCTGCGTATCCTCGTGCTCGATACGCTGGAGGTCGGCCGCCACGGCGGCGGGTTTTGCGAGACGCGCGCCGCCTGGCTCGGCGCCCGGCTGGCCGAGTCTCCCGGGCGGCCGACCCTGGTCGTGCTCCACCACCCGCCGATCGAGACCGGGCTGAGCTGGATGACCGAGAATTCGGATGCCTCCTGGGTTGCCCGCCTGCGCGCAATCGTCGAGAGCCACGGCAATATCGTCGCGATGGTCGCGGGCCACCTTCATCGGCCGGTGATCACGCGCTGGGCCGGGACCATGCTGGCCGTCTGCCCCTCGACCGCGCCTCAGGTCGCGCTCGACCTTCAGCCGATCGACCCCGAGCGCCCGGACGGCCGGGCGATGATCGTCGCCGATCCGCCCGGCTTTGGGCTCCACCTCTGGGACGGCCGCCAGCTCGTCACCCATTTCGATACCGCCGAGGACCATGACGTCCTCGCCAGCTACACTCCGCGGCTCCAGCCGCTGGTGCGGCTGCTCAGCGAGGAAAAGAGGTCTCCCGGCTGAGGGTTCAGCCGGTCTTGATCCAGGAGCGGACGGCGGGTTGCTGGGCCGCGGCGGGATGGCCGGTGAGCTTCGCCACCACCTGCTCGAGCGAGCCCTCGACGGCGACCTTGTGCTCGCCGAAATGCACGTCGGTGAACGGTCCGGAGGACGAGCAGACATAGGTGACGCGGTCCGCATTGATCGCGATATGGCCCGGCTGGCCTCCACGCTTCATCAGGACGAGCGGCACGAACGATTCCTCTACTCTGGCTCTGCGCTAACATGGGTTCGTTAAGCGCGGGTTATTGGACCCAGTCGTCGAGCGAGCCGCGGTCGCTGACGCGATAGGGGGCGCCCCGGCGGTTGAGGAACAGCCGCTCGACCTCGCTGCGGGTGAACGGCCGCGAGCCGAGGCGGCCGAAGACGGCGATCTGGTTGCCGCTCTCGTCGACGCCGCGGTCCCGGTCGAGGCCTTTGGAGAGCGCGAGCGCGGGCGAAGGCGTGCGCGCCCAGGCGATGAGCTGCGGCACCGGGCGCGGCGAGAAGCCGTAGAAATTGGGCTGGCTCTCCGGGCTGGTCAGCTGGAACAGCTTGAACCCGTTGCGGCCGTCGGCGACGTAGGCGAACAAGGACGCATTGGTCGATCCGACGACGACGTCGCTCGCGTCCGGAGTCTGGCCCGCCGGCCATTCGACGCTTGGCCCCGGCCGCGGCCGCTCCGGATTGGTGATGTCGAGGATGACGAGGCCGCCGGCCCCGCCCGCGACATAGGCGTAAGTTCGGGCGAGGTAGATGCGACGCGCGTCGGCCATGGCGAAACTCGCCTCGGGAATGGGCCGCGGCTGGCGCAAATTGCCGACGTCGAGGAGCTGGACCCCGTCCGCCGTCGCGACCCAGAGATAGCGGAACTGGATCGCGGAGGCGCGCGGGTCGCGCAGCGGCACCGTCGTCAGATGGCGGGGCCGCAGCGGATCGTCGAGGTCGACGACCGCGAGGCCGGCGTCGGTTGCGATGTAGGCGATCGTGCCGGCCAGCGTGATGTGGCGCGCGCCGGCGAGGACGTTGCCTTCGTTCCAGGTGGCGGCGCGGCGCAGGAAATTGTTGCGCGGGTCGCCGTCCGCCAGCGTTTCGACGTTGACCAGGATCAGCCCTTCCTCGGCATCGGTGACGATGGCGTAGCTGTAGAGCGGGTGGATGCTTTGCTCCTGGTTCTCCTCGAGCAGGCTGATTGTCGATCCGTCCGGCTGCGGGCGTCGCGTCTCCGCCATCTGGCGGCTGCGCTGGGGCGCGATCGGCTGGTTGGTCGGAAGCGCCATGCAGGTGGCTTCGCTCGTGTCGACGCGCGTGTCCTGGCCGCGCGGCGAGAAGGGCGCCGTGACGATCCGCTCGGACGTGCCTTTGTTGCCGATATTGGCGATGTCGTAGACCCGGAAGCCGCCGCGGCCTTCGGCGACGAACATATATTCGCCGCGATGCTGGAGGCAGCGGACCGCGCCGCTCGTGCCCTGGACGATGTTGCGGAATTCCTCGAGCGGACGCGTCTCGCCGCTGCGGTTGCGGTCGAAGGTGCGCCCGCGCGTCCAGTTTCTGAGCTCGCGCCCGTTGCGATCGACGTGCATGCGGTAATAATCGGGATAAGCGAAGCGGTGGAGGTAGGAGCCCAATACCGCCTGCGGCTCGTCCCATTCCGTGACCCGCACCGCCTCGAAGCCGCCGCCGAGGCCCAGCCAGGCGTGCAGTCCCACGAAATTGACGAAGTTGGTCCCCTGCAGCGTCAATTGCGCCATGATCGCATTATTGTCGTTGGCCGCCGAGACGTGGCAGTCGCTGCACTGCTTGGTCTCGGTGCGCCGAACGGTGTGCGGGAAATGGGGCGCGAAGGCCTGGCTTGAGAAACCGGCCGAGGAAATCGGCGGTTGCTGCACGTAGATTCGTTCACGATTGATATTAGTCGATGAAAGAATCAGCGCCGAGGTCGAGCGGATCGGCGCGATGATGTTGCCGCGGCTGGTCTGGTGGCGGCCCAATTGGAACATGTCCTCGCGCGCGACCTGGGGGTTGTAGGTCGCGAAATTGCGGGTCTCCTCGCTGTCGTAGCGGTGCGAGGAGGTGCGCCAATTGGCCTCGATCGGGAGGTGGCAGCCGGCGCAGCTCGTCGTCCAGCTCAAGTGGCAGGTGAAGCAGGCCATCTCGCCGTCGCCATGGGCGAGCTCGCCCTCGGGCACGCCGCCGCCGAAGACGTAGCGGCCGGTCTCGGCGCCCGTTTGCGACATCAGCTTGGAGCGCGCGGACAGTTCGTTGAAGCAGGGGCCGGTCATGCCCTGGGATGCCGGGAGGCAAGGCGGCAAGGCGCGGTCGACGCTGTCGCGGACCTGGCTCACCACCCATTCGATATTGGGATCGACGATCGAGCGCTGGACGAGGATGCGGCGGCCGCTCCCGTCGTCGCGCCATTCGAAGCGGCGGCGGCCGTCCTCGTTGCGGAGCAATTCGAGATTGGTCCCGTTCGGCGGAGCGGCGGGCCCGGACGTGCGCAAATTGGCGAACGCGCGGGCGGTGCCGTGGCAGTCCCGGCAGCCGATCTCGACCGCGTTCGCGACCTCGGCATAGATGAAACCGGTCCCGTGGCTGTCGCGGGCGAAGTGGCAGTCGGCGCATTGCATGCCGCGCTCGGCGTGGATGTCCATCATGTGGACCGAGCGGCCGGGATTGACGCCGGGCTGGACGAACAGGCCTTCGCCCGGGCGGCGGAAGGTGTCGGGATCGCCGGGTGGGATGCGGTTGCCGTCCTCGTCGAGCAGATTGCCCTCGCGGTCGCGGCGCATGACGGCGCGGAAGTTCCAGCCGTGGCCGTGATAGTCGGCGAACTGGGTGTGGCGGGCGAGGGGGTTCACCCGATCGTAGACCTGGCGGAGGAACTCGTTGCCGCCCCACAGCCCCCGGGGCGCCGCGCCCTCCGGATTCCGCTCGAGCACTTCGAGGGTCTCGGCGGCCGTGGGATAACGCTGCTGGCGAAGCTGCTGCTCTTCCCCGGGCGTGTGCGCGGGCAGGCGGTTCTCCGGGCCGGGCCACATCAGATCCGCATCGGCCTCATAGTCCCACATCGTGTAGCCGAGATAGGAGTTCAGGAAGATGTTGGGCTGGTGCATGTGGCAGACCATGCATTGCGAGGTCGGGATCGCGCGGGTGAAGACGTGACGGATCGGGTGGCCGCGCTCGCGGACCGCTTCGTGGTTGGAATCGGCAGGAGCGGCATGCCCTTCGCCGCGCTCGGTGAGGCTGGCGATAGTCGGATCGACGGTCGCGGTCTCGCCGTCGCGGCCGTTCTCCGCGTAAGTGAGGCTGTGCCGCGGCTCGCGGTCGTTGGCGTAGACGACGTGGCAGCCGGCGCAGCCCGAGTGGCGATAGTCGCCGGGCTGGTCGTTGGTGCCCATGAACCACATGAACGGGTCGTTGAGCCGGGTCTTGTGGATGTTGAGGATCGGGATCGCGACGCGCAGGCCCGTGCCGGGGCCGCGGTTCGACTGGCGGATGTCGGGACGGCCGGGCTCCTCCAGGCGCTGGATCGAGCCGGACGGGGAGGGGAGGCCGATCTCGGGAAACTGGGTCCCGATCGTGCGGCCGCCGCGCTCGAACACGCGGAAGATGTCGCCCGGCGGGACGACGTGCCAGGTCGGCAGCGGATAGAGTTCGGCGATCACGCCGCGAGTGCGCTGCTCGGGCGTGATCTCGCCCGGCGACTGGATCCGCGCGGGTTCGCCGGTCCGGGTGTAAGCCTCTCCGAAGATGTAGTTTTTGAACGGGACGATGCCGTTATTGTAGGCGGCGCCGCCCCACAGCATCGCGCCGGTCGACATCAGGGAGCGCTCGGCCGCTTCGATGATTTCGATATGGCAGGCGCCGCAGGCCTCGCGGGCGACGCGATAGTCGGACGGATTGACGAAGCGCACGAACTCGGGCGCCTCGACGTTTAGGAGAGCGTAGCTGCGGCGGGGATTGGCGCTCGACGGGAAGTGCCACGCGCCCGGATAGCGCGGCAGGACGTGAGCGCGGTCCCGGAGCGCCGCGTCGTTCGACCCGCCCGCGGGCGCCACGATCCGCGGATCGCCGCCGTGGCAGTCGACGCAGCCGAGCACGACCGCGGGCGTCGCGTGCATGGTGTGGGCGTCCGACGCGGTGTGGCAGGAGACGCAGCCGGCGCTCTGCGCCTCCGCAAGGGCCGGGTCCTGCGTCCGCGGCGCGGCGCCGAACCGCACCAGACTATAGTCCCGTGCGACGGCCTTTTCCTTTTCCGAAGCCTCCACCTGCGAGCTTCCGATGGCACCTGCGGCGATCAGCGCTGCCAAGATCAGCACCGCCCGCATCAATAGGTCGCGATCGCGTTGAGGAGGACGGAATAATAGCGGTCCTGCCGCTCCTGATTCTCGAACAGATCGCGGAAGCCCGCCCCTGGCTGGAGCGCGGCGACCGAGGCGCGGAAGACGATGTTCTGGGTCATGCGCGGCCGCCAGATCGCCGCCGCGGAGACGTCCCAGCCGATGGCGTTGCGGATCGTCCCCTGCATCCTCAGCGCCTCGAGCGTCGCGGTGCGGGCGAACCACAAATGATTGGCGTTGGCCGACAGCCGGAGCTGCGGACTGATGTCGAAATCGGCGCCGGCGCCGAGCAGGATCGTGCCTGGATTGGCGAAGTTCGACTGGCCCTGCTCCTTGGACGAGCGCAGCGAGTTGAGGATGCCGTTGCGCCCGTTGAGCCCGATCGCGCGGCCGCCGCCGGCGAACGGGATCGACTGGCGAATCCAGTAGCTGGTGTCGGCGCCGGCGAAGATCGGGTTCTCGAAGATCGCATCGAAGCCGCCATGGGTGTCGTCATAGGGGTCGCCATCGCCGCTCGCGAACAAAGCCGCGCCGCGCAGGCGGATCCAGTTCATGTCGTAGCTCGGCTCGGCGGCCGCGAAGAAGCTGGTGATCCGCGCCTTGTCGCCGGTGAACACGCTGCGCCGGTCCTGGCCCAAGGCGCCGTAAAACTGCGCGGTCAGATTGATCCGCCCGATCCGCCCGTCGGCGCCGTAGCCCAGATAGACCACGTCGTAATTGCGCCCGCGCAGGTTTCCGATCAGCGCCGGGCGCACCGGAAAGCCGTTATCGTCGATCTCGATGTCGCCGCGCTCGCGGTTGACGTTGAATGTGACGCTCGCCTGGCTGGTCATGCCGACGAAGGGGAAATCCTGGCGGAACACGTTCGCGCCCAGGATCCAGTCGCTGCGCGGCCATTGCAGGACGTTGTTGAAGCCCGAATTGGTGTCCTTCTCGAGCCGCCAGACCGCCATCAAATTGTACTGGAAGCGATTGTTGTCGCGGTTGCCGAACAGGCGGATTCCGAGCTGCTGGTCGTTGAACAGGAAGCCGCGGAAATCGAACTGGAAGGGCTGGATGCCGATCCGGATCGAGTCGAAATCGTAGCGGTCGGACACGTTGCGGATGTGGTCGTCGACGAACAGCTCCTGGACGCCGAGCGCATAATCGAACCGGTTGGTGCCGCGCGACGGCTCGACGAACAGGATGCGGCGCTCCGGCACGTCGACATAATTGGCCTGGACCGCCAGCGTCATGCGATACTCGCGGTGCGGCGGCATGAAGGCGGTGCTGCCTTGGATCAGGGCCGCGCCGACGATGAAGGTCTGCGCCAGCACCAGGCTTTCGCTGCGCCCGAACACGTCGAGGCTGCCCGCCCGCCGCGTCGTCTGGACGCCGACCGGAATCGGGAAGGTGCGCGGCTCGATCACCGTGTCCGAGACGGCGTTGGCGACGATGAACCAATCGTCGCCGTGGAGGCCGAGCGCATGCTGGAGCCGGCATCCCCGGCTGCGGCGCCGCTCATGATCCGCCTCGACGCAGAGCGGGCGATCGCCCTTGAGCGTATTCTGGTTGTAGGGGTCCCACCAGCGCTCGCGCACCACGCCCAGCGACTCGATCAGGCGCCAGCGGTCCGGGACGGGAATATGGTCGGTCGGGAAGGCCTCGGGCGGCGGCGAGCGGATCGCGCCCGGATTGTCCTGCACCACCGGGTCCGGCAGGTCGTGCTGCGGCACGCCGGGGCGGCGACGGCCCTCCGCATCCTCCGATTGCTCGACGGGCCGCTCCGGCACCGGCTCCTGGGGCAGATCGGCGACGGCGAGGCCCGCCGAGGACAATAAGGAGACGATCGGAGCCGCGAGCGCCACCTCAGCGCCCCTGGCAGACATTCTGGTCGTTGCTGCCGAGGAAAGGCGCGAACGGGCAGGAGACGTAGCGCAGGCGGATGTCGCCGCCGCCGACCCTGACGACGATCCGGTCCGATCGGATCGCCGGGTCGGCATTGCCGAAGAAGCCGGTTCGGACCCCGCCATTATGGGTGCCGAGGAAGGAGATCATGTCGTCCTGGTCGATGCCGTCGCCCGACACGCCGATGCCGCCGACGAGCTGATTGTTGCGATAGATCGGCACGCCTCCCGGGAAGATCTGGATGCCGTTTTGGGTGCGGTTGGGCGCGCCGCCGGCGCCGCATTGCTGGGGAATGTCGGTGGGCGCGGTGCCGAGGATGAAGCCGATATGAGCCCTCACGTCGGCCTCGATCAGCGCCGATTGCAGGCCGGTCGAGAAGGGATTGAACTCCGCGATGGCGCGCGACAGCGGCCCGGGCGGACGGCCGAACTCGCCGTCGGGGAAGAACGGCCGGTGGATGTTGCCGATCGCGCGCGCGGACCAGGCGGTCTGGCCGGTGAAGGGCGAGAGGGTGCCGAAGAAGGCGCGCGAGGCGGCGGCGAAGCCGCGGACGTCCGCGTCGGGATTGGTGGAGAGCTGCGCGTCGGCCGCCGGGTGACTGAAGAACATCGCGGTGCGCGCCTTCTGGAGCGACACGTCGATGCCGAAGATCGGAGCGTCGGGCGAGCGGACGATGCCGAGCACCTGGCCGTTGGTGTCGACCACCGAGATCGTCACCTGCGCGCGGCTGTCGAGCGGCCGCCTGATCTGGGCGCGCGCCGCGCTCATGATCGTGAAGGCTTCCTCCAGCAGGGCGCGGACGTCGGACGCGCTCAGCGGCTGGATCGCCGTCTCGGTGCCGGCGCGGATCGGAAAGCGGTTCGTTTCGACTCCGTTCGTCAGCACGAAGGCGTCGCTGTTCGAGAATTCCGCCGCCTTGGCGGGACGGATGCCAGAGGCTTCGGTGCCGTAGGCGCTTCCCGGCAGCACGCCGTCCGGCGCGTTGTAATAGCCGCGTACCGAAACCAAGGCGCCGGCAGTGCCGTTGATCGCCGCGAAGGGCTGGACGCCGGTGCCGACCAGATCTTTCGTCTCGGCGTCGCTGTAGCGAAGCAAGGTGCCGTCGACGCTGACCCGGTCGGCGCGGATGTCGGCGGGCGCTTCGAGGCCGCGCGTGGCGGCGAGCGCGATCGCCTCCTCGGCATCCCGGTCGGTGTCGCGCACCTCCGGATCGAAGCCATAGTCGCCGTCGGCCATGATGCCGACGCCGCCGATGACGACGCCGTTGCGGTAGAGCGGGAAGCCGCCGGGATCGGCGGCGAGGCCGAGCGGCGAGCGCTTCGGCCCGACGAATGCTCCGGGGCCGACCGGCCCGCCGTAGCGCAATGCGAGATCGGAGCAGGGGAGCTGGCTGAACTGGACCCCGAACAGCGGCCCGCTCTCCAGCCCCCGCGCGGCGGCCGAGGGCGGAAAATGCTCCTGCACGATCGCGCTCGCCGTGCGGGTGGAAAAGGCGTTTCCTCCCGAGGAGAGATAGGCGCCCGTCACCGCTTTGGCGATCGCACCGGCCACCGCGCCCTGGACGTCGACGCCCTGCAGGTCATGCGTGCTGCCGTTCGGTCCGTTGGGAACGCGCAGGCGCTGGCTGGCGCCGTTCATCGAGAAGACCGCCAACACGTTGCCGACACGGTCGACGACCGCGATGTTGGCGGGAAGGTTGCGCGCCGCGGCCTCGGCGACCGCATTGGCGATCACCTGCTGGACGTCGCCCACGCTGAGCCGCTCCAGCGCCGGCACCGCATAATTGCCGCCCGCCGGCGGCGGCGTCGGCGGCGGGGGCGGGGACGGAGGCGGGTCGCCGCCGCCTCCGCCTCCTCCGCCTCCCCCGCCGCCGCAGGAGGCGAGGAGCAGAGCGGCGATGGCGAGGCCGGAGGCGAAGCGGCGCATCATCTGAGCCGCCTGATCGCAGCCGCCGCGCGCGCGAGCGAGGCGCGGAACTGGCGCGGATCGTAGGCATTGGGATCGCTCACCGCCTGATAAGCGAGATTGATGTCGGCACGGATCGTATTTGCGCGGTCGTTCGGCACCGATCCGGCGGCGACCAGCGCCGAGAGCAAGGTGTCCGTCGCCATCACGGCCTGCACCGAGCCGGCATAATCGGTGAAGCGCTCGGAGACGGCGCCGGTCGCGATCGCGTCGATCATCGCGAAGGTCTGGGGCGGGCCGAGCGCGGCCGCGCCGAACGCGGTCCCGAGGGCGCGTGCGCTCTCGCGCAGCGCCGCGGCGGCCCGCACCGCGCTGATCCGGTCGCTGGCGACGGCGCGATGGAAGGCGCGGCTGTCCCGGTCGAAGCGCGCCGCGAGCTCCGGCGACACGATCCGCGCCGCCGCGGCGAGCATGATCATGTTCTCATCGTTGTAAGGCGGCATGCCGAGCGGGATCGGCCGGCCCGGATTGGCGAGCGCAGTCGGCTCGAAGCGCGGATCGTCCGAGATGCGGCGGTGGCACGAGTGGCAGTCGAGGAACGTGAATTCGGGGAAGATGCCCTCGGTGCCGCGCTCGCTGGTCGCGAACAGGGACAAGGAGCGCTCCAGCGCCATCGCCTGGCCGATCGCCCAGGTCTTGACCCCGTTCGGCCGGCTCTTGCGCGCGGCATAATCGGCGTCTTCGCTGTGATGCGCCTGGAGCGTGGTGAACAGGTCGAGCTCGAAAGCGATGCGCGGGTGGCCGGCGGCCATCATCCGGTGGCTGACGAACTGGCCCTGGTCGGCGCTTCCGAAATGGCAATCGAGGCACACGCCGGCGCGGGCGCGCGGCTGATCGAGCGGGACCATGCCGCGCGCGGCGTTGGCGGCGTGGGTGCCGCCGACCGCATAATGGCTCGCGAGCCAGCCGCCCGCGGGCCCGTGGCAGCCCTCGCAGCCGACCCCGTCCGAGACCTGGAAGCGCGGACCGCGCCGCGCCGGCGCCGCGGGGGTCGTGTGGCAGCCCAGGCACGCTTCCGCCCGCGTCGCGTCGCCGCCGGGAAGTCCGAGGCGCCGCGCGATCGCCCGCGAGCGTTCGGAGGAGAGGATCGAAAAAGCGCGGCTGTGCGCCCCCGCCGGACTCGCCGGGTCCTGCCAGATCATCAATTCGTCCTGGCGGACGACGGCGCCGTTTCCCTCGCTGCGGCCGTGGCAGGTGGTGCCACCGCAGGTCGCGACCCCGACGAAGGCGCTGCCGGCGCCGGGCGCGTTCTGGGCGCCGGCCGAAGGCACGCCGAGCAGGAACGACACCAAGGCGGCGAGAGCGAGGCTCAGCGATCCGAAACCGATCGCAAGTTCGCGATTGCGCCTCATTCACGCCCCCCGTTCCGCGCCGCCGCACTGCCGGACGGCCGGTGACATCTGGACTATGTTCAATGTGCCGGGGCCTTTCAAGCGACATCTCCGGTGGTCGCGGCACGCCGGATGACAGGTCCGGCAAACTCCTCTAGCCTTGCTCTCGCGGGTGCTGAAAATGGGGAGCGCGGCCGGATGACCAAAGCGTCGGACCTGTTCATCGACTGCCTCGAGGAGGAGGGCGTCGAATATGTGTTCGGCGTGCCCGGCGAGGAGAATCTCGATTTCCTCGACAGCCTGTCGCGCTCGACCAAGATCAGGCTGGTGCTGACCCGCCACGAGCAGGGCGCCGGCTTCATGGCCTCGACCTATGGCCGCCACACCGGCCGCACCGGCGTCTGTCTCGCCACCCTCGGCCCCGGCGCCACCAACTTCGTCACCGCCGCGGCTTATGCCCAATTGGGCGGCATGCCGATGATGATGATCACCGGCCAGAAGCCGATCAAGAAATCGAAGCAGGGCCGCTTCCAGATCCTCGACGTCGTCGACATGATGGGGCCGATCACCAAATATACCCACCAGCTCGCCTCGTCGGACAATATTCCGAGCCGGGTGCGCGAGGCGTTCCGGCTCGCCGAGGAGGAGAAGCCGGGCGCGGTCCATCTCGAGCTGCCCGAGGACATTGCCGACGAGCAGACCGACGCGATGCCGCTGAAAGCGAGCCTGGTCCGCCGCCCCCACGCGGACGAGAAATCGATCCGTGCCGCGGTCGAGAGGATCGAGGCCGCGCGCGCTCCCGTGCTTGTCATCGGGGCGGGAGCCAACCGCAAGATGACCAGCCGGATGCTGCTCGAGATGGTCGAAAAAACCGGCATCCCGTTCATAACCACCCAGCTCGGCAAGGGGGTGATCGACGAAACTCATGCCAAGTTCCTGGGCTGCGCGGCGCTGTCGTCCGGCGATTTCGTCCACAAAGGCCTGGAGAGCGCGGACCTGATCATAAACGTCGGCCACGACGTGATCGAAAAGCCGCCTTTCTTCATGAAGCAGGGCGGGACCGAGGTGATCCACGTCAGCACCAACACCGCTTCGGTCGATCCCGTCTATTTCCCGCAGGTCGAGGTGATCGGCGACATCGCCAACGCGGTCTGGCAGATCAAGGACGCCATCGTCCCGCAGGCCCATTGGAATTGCGAGGCGATGCTCCGCGCGCGCGCTGCCGAGGTCGCGCATGCGTCATCGATGTGCGACGACATGCGTTTCCCGATCTTCCCGGCCTGCCTGGTCCGCCAGGTGCGCGACGCGATGCCCGAAGACGGCATCATCTGCCTCGACAACGGCGTCTACAAGATCTGGTTCGCGCGCAATTATCCCGCCCGCCAGCCGAACACGGTGCTGCTCGACAATGCGCTGGCGACGATGGGCGCGGGCCTGCCCTCCGCCATGGCCTCGGCGATGGTCTATCCCGGCCGCAAGGTGATGGCGATCTGCGGCGACGGCGGCTTCATGATGAACAGCCAGGAGATGGAGACCGCGGTCCGGCTCAAGCTCGACATCACGATCCTGATCCTGCGCGACGACAGCTATGGCATGATCCGCTGGAAGCAGGCCAACATGGGCTTCAAGGACTGGGGCCTCACCTACGGCAATCCCGATTTCGTCGCTTATGCCAACAGCTACGGGGCCATCGGCCACCGCGTCGGCAGCGCCGCGGACCTGCCTTTGCTGCTCAGGGAATGTCTCGACACGCCCGGCGTCCATCT
>DASQKE010000014.1:0-21120 GCA_035630675.1 Allosphingosinicella sp. | reverse complement strand
CTGGAGGCCGGTGCGGACCGCCGTCTCGGCCATCGCTCCGCCGTCGACATAATCGGCGAGCGTCAGGTCCGGCTCGACATGCTTGCGGATCGCGAGCGCCAGCGAGCCGCGCGTCGCCGGCGGGCCGACGACCTGGACGCGCGCGCCGTCCGGAAGCGTCGCCGACAGGAGCGGATGCTCGCGGCTGATGCCCTGGTGCGAGAGCGCCGCGATCTGGCGGGCGAGGCGCGACAAGGTCGCCTCGTCGAGCGCCGGCGCGTCGTGGCGCTCGGTCGCGCCGCCGGTGGTTTCGATCCACAGCTCGTACGGGCGATTGACGTAGATGTCGGTGACGTCGGGCCGCTCGAGCATGGAGCTCAGGGGCGCGAGATAGGAGCGCAGATAGAGGCCGGGCGCGCCGGCCGCCGCGGGGCTCACCGGCGGCGCTCCACTCCGGTGAAATCGAGGTCGCGGGCGACGAAGACGCTGATGCTGGTGCCCGCGCGGACGGTCAGCGTCGGCGTGATCTGCTGCTGCGGCTGGACGCCGCCCAGGCTGCCGCCGAGGCCGCCCGGGAGCAGCACGACCGGCGCGTTGGCCGCGCCCGCCGCGAGCGTGATCCCGACATCGACGACGGAGCGCAGAAGCGAGCCGGCGAAGCGCTGGAAGAAATGATTGTTGACGTTGGCGCGGATGCCGCCCCGGCCGAGCGTGTCGGTCGCCGGCGAGCCGATGTTGATGGTGGCGCCGTCGGGCCGGATCAGCCGGATCCAGTTGACCAAAGCGCGGCGCTGACCTGGCTGGGCGTCCGAGCGATACTCGCCGATCAGGCGGCTGCCGCGCGGGATGAGGACGCGCCGGCCGTCGAAGCCGCGAATGTCCTGCGAGACGAGGGCACGGGCAAGGCCCGGCCGGGTCGAGTTGAACGCGGTCTCCATCACCGCCGGAATCAGTGTCCCCTGCGCGACGGTGGTGGTGCGGTTGGCGAGAACGCCGGCCCGCGAGCGGGTGCCGGCGACGGCGGATACTGAATTGCCGCCCGCTGCGGAGTCGCCGCCCGAAGCGGGAGCCGCTTCGGCGGGTGCGGCCGCGCTGCCGGTGGTGTCGACGACGAGCGCCGCCGCCGCCGAGATCGGCGCGGGCGGCGCGGGCGTCGGCATCTGTTGGGGCGGAGCGGGCTGCGGAACGTAGACGATCTGCGGGCGCGGCGCCGGCGCCACGGGAATCTGGATGCGCGGCGCGGGCGCCGGCTGGGGCACGACGATCATCGGCGCCGGCTGGAATTGCGGCTGCGCCTGCGACGGGAGGATCAAGGGCGGCGCCGGGGCCGGAGCCGGCGCATCCACGCGCGCGGTCTGCGACGGCTCGTCGAGCGTGCGGCGGCGCGAATCGAGCACCGCGAACAGGATGACGGCGGCGAGGATCGCGAGGCCGATCAACACCGGCTTCGGCAGCCCCGAGCGCGGCAGCGCGACCACCGGCAGCACGCTTTCCTCGGCCGGCAGCGGCGACAAGGTTCGCGGATCGGCCGGGGATGCGGGCGGAGGCATCAGCGCGCCGCCGACCGCTCGCGGACCCGCGTCGCCCGGGCGACGTCGCGGTCGATCCGGAAGACGAGGGTGGGGAGGACCGAATCGATCACGTAGACGCCGTCGCGCATCATCCCGTTGACCAGGGTCTCCTGGCCGTCGCGGCCGATGCCGTAGACCGCGGGAAGCGGTCGGTCCTCGGGCCATTCGATGAAGGTCTGGCGGCCGTCGTCGCCGATCCGGCTCGGACGAAGGCGCCGCGCGCCGCCGAGGCGGTAGCGGCCCTGGACGGTCGCGTCGCCGGCCGCGCTCTCCTCCTGAGCGTCCTCGCCGGCCTCCGGGTAGCGGTAGCGCACCGTATAGGCCATGTCGGGCGTGGCGCCGAACAAGGGCACGAGGTCGATCGCGTAGACGCGGGCGTTGGTGATCACCGTCATGTTGGTGGTGACGCCCGCCTGGAGCGGCTTGATGAAGAGACGGTCGCCGCGGCGGTTGGCGGTCACCTGCCAGGCGGCGCTGTCGCCGAGCGCGACGTTCTCGATCTGCTCGTCGGGCGCGAGCTCGACGGTAAGCTGGTAGCCGGCCGCCACCTGCAGAATCACCACCTGGTCGGGCGCGTAGTCGACGGTCTGGAGGCGCGGGTCGCCGGTGCCGGGCTGCGGCCGCACCTGTGCCGACGCGGGCGCCGCGGCGACAAGCGCGAGAGCCAAGAAAGCGAGGGCTCTCACAGCTCGACCTCGGGCTGAGGGGGCGGCTGCGGACGGGGCGGCGCCGGCGCCTGCTGCTGGCCGGGAACGACGACGACCGGCGGCTGGGCCCCGGCCGGCGGCTGCTGCATCTGCGCGGGCGGTCCTCCCGGGCGCGGCTGCGCTTCGGCGGGGACCAAAGCCTCCTGGTCGCGGCGGTAGCGCACGACCTGGAAGCCGAGCGGATTGTCGAAGCGGTCCTCCTGGCGCACCGGCGCTCCCGAGAAGCGGTAGCGCATGACCGCGACCCAGGCGCCGATCGGGACCGTCTGGCCGTCGGGCCGGCGCAGGCGCGTCTCGAAGCGCACCATCGCGACGTTGCGCCCGACCGGCGAGACGCTGCGCACCTGCGTCTCGACGACGGCATTGCTGGGATAGCGGCTGAGCGGACTATCCGGGTTCGAGGCCTGCATCGAGCCGATATATTGGGCCCGGGCGGCCTCGGCCGACCACAAGGTGACGTCGCGATAGTTCGCCTGGACCTGATCGGCGTCGAAGCTCTCGCGCTTCACGACATATTGGACGAGAAAAGACTGCGTCAGCGCCGTGTCGCCGGAAATACGCTCCACCTCGAGCGGGCGGACGGCCTGGACGAAGCCGGTCTGGCGATCGACCAGCAGGGTGTAGGGCACGACGGTCTTGAGCGGCGTCAGCAGGAGCAGGGCGCCGGCCTCGAGCAAAGCGACCGCCGCGGCGACGCCGGCGACGATCCAGGCGATCTTGCGGGACTTGCGCAGCCCCTCCTGCCGGTCGCCCGCCCAGGTCTCCGCCTCGCGATAATAAGCGTCCAGGCTCTCGCGCGATCTCTTGTTCATGCTTTGCGGTCCCGTCGTGTCGCGCCGCCCGAGACTCGGCCGCGCGTGCGCCGCCGTCCGCTCTGGCCGAGCGGAAGCGCCGCCGAGACGGGCGTCTCGCGGGTCCCCGACACGGCGCCGCCGGCGCTCGCGGCGAGCTGAGCGACGGGCCCGGCCGGCGAGAGCGCCTCGCGGCGCTGGGTCGCGGCCACCGCTTCGGCGATGGCATGGGCTCGGGTGCGCTCCGCGACCGCCGCCGCCGGCTCGCCGGCCGCGCTGGCGACCGCCGGCTGGGGCACTGGGGCGCGGATGGCATCGACGACGCGGCTGGAGACGATGCGCAGCGCCTGCGGAATGCGGAAGCTGTAGGCGACCCGCGCCGTCGCGATCAGCACCGCGAGCAGGACGATGCCGAACACGAGGTTGGTGACGAGCAGCTCGATCGGGACGCTGGGGGTCGCGACCAGAGCGCGGCGGGTGGCGATCACGGTCGCCATCCACGGCTCCAGCATCGAAAGCTGGACGCCGAGCACGATCGACGTCGCCAGGGCTCCGAAGGCCGCGCCGGCGAGGCCGCGCACCCATCCTTCGAACAGGCTGCGCGTCGCATCGAACAGCAGGAACAGGGCGAAGAACGGCCCCAGCGCCAGGAGCAGGCCCGCGATCAGCCGCACCGAAGCATAGGCGCCGATCGCGCCGGTCAGATAGAGCGTGCGCGCCTGGCCGAGCATCTTGGCTTCCTCGGCCGGGTTCCAGCGCGGGCGCTGCTGGACCTCGCGCAGGCGCGCCATCTCCTGCTGCTGCTGGGCCGGCGTCAGCGCCTGGGTCGGGCCGACGATCTCGTCCGCATTGGGTGGCCGGCCGGCGCCGAGCAGGTTCAGCTCGGCGATCAGATTGTCGACGCCCTGGAGCCGGTAGGTGAGCCCGCCGTCGGCGCCCGGCAGTGCCGCCGGCCGTCCGATCGTTCCGGCAAGCTCGGCCGGCCCGCGCAGCGCGACGTCGTAGACGACCGTGCGGAAGGCCGGCCAACTCGTCGCGAGGGCGAGCACGGCGCCGATCTTGACCGCCGTCATCACCAGGTCGCGCGTGTTCGGCACGTCGGCGTAGAGCAGCCGGTAGCCGAACAGGCCGACGAAGATGGTGAGCACGCCCGCCAGCGCCAGCGACACCGCCGAGCCGGGCTGGGCGAGCGCCTGCCAGCCGCCCTGGCCGATCGACTGCGCCTGGCAATCGACCAAAGCCAGCACGCGCCGCAAAAACTCCGTTTCGGGCAGGAAGACGGGGCAGGCGCCGACCATCAGGCGCGCTCCAGCAGGCGCGGGATCCAGGCCTCCGGGTCGTCGCCGCTCTCGGCGCGGATCTCGTCGAGCAGGCGCACGGTGCGCTCGCGGCCCGAGAGGATGGTGAGGAGGTCGCGCTCTCCGGTGAGGTTGAGCCGGGCGACCACGCTGTCGGCGCCGTGCTTGACGAGGAAGCAATGGGCGTCGTCGGGCAGCGTCCGCACGATCTCGAACTCGTGCGAGGTCAGGCCGAAGCCGTCGATATAATCGTCGGCCCGCGCCTTCGGGTTGGCCATGAAGATCTGGGTCGCCGCCTGCTCGATGATCGCGCTCGCGATCCGGCTCTCGAGCGCGTCCTGCGCGCTCTGGGTAGCGAAGCCGACGATGCCGTTCCGCTTGCGGATCGTCTTTTCCCAGTCCTTGATCCGGCGCACGAAGATGTCGTCGTCGAGCGCCTTCCAGCCTTCGTCGACGACGACAATCGCGGCGGTGCCGTCGAGCCGCTCCTCGACGCGGTGGAAGAGATAGATCATCGCCGGGCTTCTCAGCGCCGGATCGTCGAGGATCTGGGTCATGTCGAAGCCGACCGTGGCCTCGGCGAGGTCGGTGCAATCCTCTTCATTGTCGAACAGCCAGGCATGCTCGCCGTCGCCCCACCACGGCCTCAGGCGCGACCACAAATCGGCGGCGTGGGGGCGGTGGCCGCCGCGGAACAGCTCGGCGAGGTGCCTGAGGCGCCGGTGCTTGCGGGGCTGGGCGAAATTGGCGTCGAGCGCCTCCTTGATCCGGCCGAGCTCGTCGACGTCGGTCGCCCCCGATAGCAAGGCGAGCCAGTCGATCAGGAACTGGCGGTTCGCCGGCGTCTCGGGGAGCTGGAGCGGGTTGAGGCCGGACGGCGTCCCCGGCCGGAGGACGTCGTAGCGTCCGCCGATCGCGCGGATGAACAGTTCGGCGCCGCGATCCTTGTCGAAGAAGATGATCCGCGGCCGGTATTTGCGCGCCTGGGCGAGCAGGAAATTGAGCACCACCGTCTTGCCCGAGCCCGAGGGGCCGATGACGGTGAAATTGCCGAGGTCGCCCTGGTGGAAGTTGAAATAATAGGGCCCCGCCGCCGTCGTTTCTAAGAGGGTCACCGCCTCGCCCCAATGATTGCCGTCGGCGCGCCCCAGCGGGAAGTTGTGGCCGCTGGCGAGCGAGCTGAAATTGGCGGTGGAGACCAAGGCGCGGCGTGCTGCATATTTGAAATTGCCCGGGAACTGCGCCCAGAAAGCGGGCTCGAGCCCGATCTCCTCGCGCACCGCGATCATGCCGAGATCGGCGAGGGCGGCCTGGATCTCGGCCGCGCCCTCGTCGACCCGTTCCGGCGATTCGGCGCGGATCGCGATCGTCATGTGGTGTTCGCCATAGGCGGCGCGGCCGGCGGCGACGTCGTCCTTGGCGCCGACCAGCTCGGCGCGCAGGCTGAGCGCCTCGTCCTCGGCCGAGCGCATCCGCCGCAGCGCCAGGTTCATGCCGGACAAAGCCGTCTGCCGCTCGACGAAGCCGAAGGATTGCGAGATCGTCATCTCGTAGGGGAGGCGCAGCAGATCGTCGAACATTCCGGGCTCGGTCCGCGCCGGATAATCCTTCATCGAGATCAGGGCCTGGAAGCTGCGCGGCATGGCTCCGGCGCGCCCGAGCTCGACCGTCTCCTGGCCGAAGCTGACGCGGCGATAGGGAAGATATTCGCCGAGATCCTGGCTCGGCAGCAGCACCGGCCGCATCTCGCCATTGTAGAGGGTCGAGAGGAATTCGAGCGGCTCCGAGCAGGGGCCGTGAACAGTCTCGTATACGCCCAGCAGGCGCGGCCCATAGCTGCTGAGCGCCGCCATCAGGGCGTCGCGCGCGCCGGTCAGCTGGCGCAGCTCGTAGCCGGTGTTGCGCTCGGAGGCGGCGGTGGCGGGGGTCGCGCGGCCCAAGCGGGCGCGCAGCCGCTCGGCGATGCCGATCTTCCCCTGGAGGGGGCGGCGCACCAGCGTCAGGAACAGATCGTTGACGTAGAGCTGCTTGGCCGCGAGCCGCGCCCGCCACGCTTTGTCGAGCCGTTTCGAGAATGCGTCCGGATAATCCGCCGACATTTCGGGCTCGATCCGCCGCCGGACGATGTGATGGTAGAGCGCGAAGCGTGACGATCCCACCGCCTGCATCATCGCGTCGCGCAGGCGCTTTCGGTAGTTGATCTCGTCGGTGTCGGCGGTCTCGAAGAGCAGGCCGCGCAGGTGGATCACCTGCATCAACAGGCCGTCGCGGGTCTCGATCGTGAAATCGTCGACATGGCGCGCATAGGGAAGGTGCTGCCCGACGCGCTGCTCGCGGGCCGCCGTCTTCGGATCGGTGTTCAGGGCCGGTAGGAGTTGCATCGCCATACCGAATGATTCTTGATCCGCGGGCAGCGCCGCACCCTGGTCAACCAGAGGTCGAAGAAGCGCGGCTCACGCACGCACAGGACCACGCCGACGCCGTGGACGACCAAGGCGACGAGCAGCACCCAGATCGAGCGGAAGACGAGGAACAGCTCGGTCGCGAGGACGGCGTTGACGATGAAATAGCTGTAGGTGACCCCGGCGAACATCTGCGGCCGGGTCAAAGCGACGAACAACGGATCCTGCTCAAGCCGGCTCATCTCTTACCTGCCGAGGCTGGCGGTGGACTGGATGCCGGCGACGATGCTCGCGGCTCCAAAGAGAATGAAGCAGCCGAGGATCACCACCGCGCCGTAGCGCCAGTTGATCCGCCCGGTCAGCATCAGGAAGCCGACCGAGGCGACCGCGATCACCGCGACCACGGTCGCGATCGTGCCCAGCAGGGTTCCTTCGAGCCAGCGCACCGCCGCCACGATCACGCCCGAGCCGGCGGGATCGGCGAGCGAGTCCTGCGCCGCCGCTGCCGCGGGCGCGAACGCAAGCGCGAGCGCCGCCGGCCACGCCCTCACCCTGGTGAAAAACCGAAACACGTACCTGTCCCCCTCAGCCGCGACTGATTCCTTCATGGAGATACTGCGCTCTCCCGCGGCGCTTGCCAATAGATTCAAGCTCTTCCCGCCGCGTGGCGCTGTCCGTCGGGCCCGGGCAGGCCGCCGCGCGTCAGTTGAACACGGCGACGAGCCGCGTCCTGCCCGCAACCGCGGCCGGCGGCGACAGGAAGACCGGCAGCGCCGCGCCCGAGCCATGGGCGATCCAATGAGCCTGGTCGCCCTCGGGCGCCCGAGCCGCCGCCGTCTCGAAAATAGCGGCGAAGCCGCGGCGGCGGCGCACGGCGCCCGGCCGCGGACCGTCCGAAACGTCCGGCTCGACCGCGATCAGCTTCAGCGGCGCCCCGGGCGCGCCCGCCAGCCTGAATCTCCTGCCGACCAGCGCCGACCAGTCGGCGAAACCGCCACGCTCGAGATTTGCAGCGGCAGGGGAGGCAGGCGCCTGCGCTGCGGCGCGTCCGCCGAGGCGGAGTGGAGCCGCTTGGGCGGTGGTGGCGACCGTGCCGACGGAAAGCACGGCGAGCATGTGGCGGCGGGTCAGCCCGCCGGCTGTCGAAGAGTTGGTCAAGTGTATTCCCCCTATGCGCAGTTTTGACGCAGCGCACCCCGAGTCCGCCTTAGCGCGTCCGACCCGCGCGGGAAACATCCAAATGGACCTAATCCGGCGGATCGTCCCGCTGCGGTGCCCGCGTCGGCCATTGCGCCGCATCGGCGAGCTCCAGCCGGCCGAACGAGCTCTCGCCCAGATCCGTTTCGATGCCCCCTGGCGAGGCGCGAACCCGGTTCCACGGCAGGATGTGCAGCGAGCCGCCGAGTGCTCCGGCCTTGCGGGCATTGACCACGAGATACGCGATTTGCCCCTCCTGGCAGCGGACCATCGCATCGACGGCTGTGCCCAAGTGCGCGCCGTCGCGGCCGGTGACGGGCGCGCTCGTCAGGTTTGAGACAGGAAACAAAGTCGGGCTCGTCCGCCGCTCGCTCTTCTCGGCGGCGGCGCGCGCCCAGTCGTCGAGGCGCGCCTGGCGGATCAGCCAGCGCCAGATTCCGAACAGGTTGACGGCGGTCAATGCGAGGTTCTGCCAAAGCAGATTGGGCTGGTCCGTCGCATAGCCATAGGCAGTCCAGGCGATCGACCCGAAAGTGAAGATGACGAAGCCCCAACCGGTCACCCGTGCGCCGAGATTGGCAGCGGTGACGCACGCGGCGAGCATCGTCGCGATCGGGGCAAACCAGCCGGCAATGTCGCCCATGTCGATATCCGTTCGGATTGGGGATGAACCCCGCCAACTCCGCTCGACCCCCGGCCGTTCCGCGCCGAGCCGATGCTCGCGCTTGATCTGCGCCTCGGCTCGGAGCAATCTGATGCCCGTTCGACAGGAGGGATGGTGATGATCGGAAGGACATTGGCACTGGCGGCGGCGGTATGTCTGGGGGTCGCACCCTGCGCGGCGGCGGATCTGGGTCAGGACCAAGCGACCGGCGAGCGGCGCAGCGGCGCGACGGCAGGGCTCTATTTCGCGGTGCCGTTCGGCGGCCAGCGGAGCGGGCGCAGCCAGGCGGGGCTTCGACTCCAGATGAACCACGATTATCGCGACACCGCGGGAAGCCGGACGCGCTCGGTCAGCGCCAATACGCTCGAGCTGCGCATGCTCGGCGAGGCGCAGCCGACCTTGTTCGTCGCGGACCTGCCGGTCACCGGCCGCGCCGGCCGCGAGGCGCGCCAGAATCTGTTCGGCGGCGGGGTCGTCAACATCGTCGTGATCGGCCTCGCCGTGGTCGGCGCGTTTGTGATCTACAATGAGATCGACGGGGACGACGACGCCGATCCGAACTAGCCTGGTGCGAGCGGCGACTGCATGAAGCTCGGCCTCCGTTACTGGATGCGCCCTAAAAAAAGGGGCCGCCGATACGACACCGGCGGCCCCCTCTGAGGAGCGAGGGAGAGCTCCTCAGAACAGAAAATCGGTCGCCGTCAGCGTCATCGGCACGGCGATCTCGATCTGGAGATCGGGCACCCTGTCGCCGTCGAAATCGGCTTCGATGAAGGTCGAGGTCAGCGTCCTGGTGAAGCGCAATTCCTGGCCAGTACCCTCGAACGCTTGCGTGCCGATGAAATTCCAGATTCCGCCGAGCGCGCTCAAGTCGATCTTGTCGACGCCCGGCTGGAAATCCATCAGCTTGTCCCGCGTGCTCCCCTGACTGTCCTGGAAGCTGTCGACCCGGAAGATGTCGGCGCCGGCGCCGCCTGTCAGGAAGTCGCGGCCGAGGCCGCCGACGAGGACATCGTCGCCGCTTCCGCCGTTGAGCGTGTCGCCGCCGGCAAAGCCGAACAAGGAGTCGTTGCCGCCGAGCGCGTTGATCGTGTCTGACCCGGACGTACCGAACAGCTCGTCCGCGCCCTCGGTCGGAACGCCGGCGAGGCCGACGAAATCGAGCCGGTCGAGCACGTGCTCGCCGGTCAGCTCGAGCTGGAAGTCGGCGAGCCGGTCGCCGTTCTTGTCGAGCTCGACTATCGTCTGGCCGGTGAGCGTAACGACACGGACCTGACCGGCCGTGCCGCTGAACAGCTGGTTGCCGATGAACGTTCGGCCGCCCGCTGCGGTGAGGTCGATGCGGTCGCCCTCCGCGAAATCGGTGATCACGTCGCGGTTCGCGCCCACGCCGCTGTCGGACGCGAGCATGTAGCCGAACGTGTCGCCGCCGCCGCCGCCGGTCAGCGTGTCCTTGCCGGCCCCGCCGACCAGAAGATCGTTGCCGCCGCCGCCCGAAATGACGTCGTTGCCGGCATTGCCGCGCAGATCGTTGTCGATGTCATTGCCGGTGATCTTGTCGTTGCCGCCGCCGCCGCTGGCATTCTCGATGGTAACGCCGTTGGCGATCGTGAAGCCGCCATAGATGCCGTGCGCGTAGCTGATCCAGCCGCCGCCGCCATATTCATATTTGAGCGAGGCTGCGCGAAGGTCGATCACCGCGTCCTTGGCGCCGGCGTAGGAGATGGAATCGAGGCCGCCCGCGTCCCAGATCGCTTCGTACATGGTGCCGGAGGCGTTGACGTCCTTCAGGACATAGCTGTTGTCGCCGGTCGCCCACTCCTCGTTGACGCCGTATTTGTCCTGGATCGCGGCGATGTCGAAGCCCATCAGGCCCGCCAGATAGCCGAAGCCGTCGTCGGGGCTGTTGCCGTAGGGCGACGTCTGCCAGCCGTCCTCATAGGACATCATCGTGAAGACGCCCTGGTTGAGGTCGAACTCGCCGGTCGTGTAATCGAAGGCCGTCCCCTCGGCGACGACGCCGCGCATCACGCCGGAGCGGCCGCCATTGTCGTGCGGGTGGGCGAGGCCATGGCCGTGGCCGAGCTCGTGGATGAGGGTGATGAAGCTGAAGCCGCCGGGGCGCAGCTCGTCCTCGGTCCAGCCCGGTCCGTTGCGGTTGAACTCGGCCTGGCCCTCGTTGATCGTGTTCGGCGGGCTCATCCGGCCGAGGATGCCGGCCTCGGGCGTGCCGTTATAAGTGATGAAGATGAAGTCGGCCTTCGCCTTGTCCTGCACCTGGACGTAGACGATGTCGGCGACCTGCTCATATTTGTCCATCGCCAGCTCGAACGCCCGCATCTCCCACTCGGCCATGCCGGAGGCGACCATGTTGGTGAGGACGTCTCCCGTGGGATCTTCGCTGACGAACACTTCGCCCTGCTTGGCGAAGTAATAATAGATGACGTTCTTGCCCTGGATCCCCTCCTCGTTGGCGCCGACTCCGGTATAGGGATTGCCGGTCGCCCGCGGCCCTTCCAGGCCGTCGGGGTTGCGCGAGGTCCGGTCGACCTGGCTGCCCCAGTCGATCGCATAGAGCGGCTCGTCCGGATCGTAATAGGGGTTCCAGCCTTCGACCGTCAGCTGATAGTCGCCGACTCCGCCGACTGCCGTGCCGCCGACATTCACGTTCGCGTAGCGCGCGTTGATGTAATAGACGCCGCTCGTCTCCGGCATGAAGTCGATCTGGGCGTTGACGGTCGTCGTCACCAGCCCGCCGGGCATCGAGCCGCCGCCGTTCGCGGTCGCGACCAGGCGGCCGGAGGGGTCGTAGATCTCGAAGAAGGCGTCGGCCAGCGGCACGCCGCTCGGGCCGCCGACGATTGTCGATTGGTTGATCCGGTAGATGTTACCGGCCGTCATCTCGATCTTGTAGAAATCGAGGTCGCCGGGCGCGTCGATGGTCGAGACGACCGGCGCGCCATTGGCGGTGATCGTAGAATTGGTTCTGAGGTCGTTGCCAACGGTGTCGGTCGTGGTCGGGAAGACACTGGTTGCGTTGGGCTGCTCGGGCGGCATGACGCCGCCGCCCGAATCGCTCATGTTCACGAACAATTCGTAATCGCCGACGCCGTTGCCGGTGGCCTCGGGCGTGACGCCGTCGTCGAAGGCGCGCGCGTTGATGTAGAACAGGCCGGAATAGGGCGCGGTAAAGGTGTGGAGCGCGTCGTAGCCCGAGCTCAACGTGTTATGGGTCGAGTCGCCGCCGCTATCGACGCTGATGATCAGCGCGCCGTTCGAGTCGCGGATGTCGAACCAGGCATCGACCAGCGGCACGCCGTTGGGCCCGCCATATTTGGCGTACATTCCGATGTCGTATTTCTGGCCGGCGACGAGCTCGACCTTGAAATAGTCCTGGTCGCCGATGGTTTCGATCGTGCCGATGGTTGGCGCGGCGTCGACGGTGAGGGTGAAGGTGGTGCTGGTGTCGTCAGGGACGGGATCGGTGACGCCCAAAATGCCCGACGCGCTTAGCGCTGCAAGCGCCGGGGCATTCACACCGGGGACGCCGGCGGCTCCAAAGTGGGTGGCGGCGCGAAAGAATGCGTCCGTGCCGCCATATTGCATCAGGAATCCGTTCTGATCGCAGGTCCAGCACATATCAGTTCTCCCTCTCAGATGTGCTCAAGTTAAGAATACAGTAAACGTTTCTGTCGCTTCTACCAAAGCCGCCGCATTGTCCGGATTTTACTAGGTATTTACATTGTAAATGGGCGATTTACAGATAATAGCTGTGCTTATTCGCGCAAACTTATCTTCCCGCGATTAGTTCCGACTCCGTCATCAGGTTCCGATGGGAACTTGCCGGGGGCAGGGGCAGCGATTGCCGAAAAAGAGCCAGTCCCAAGTCAAAATCATCGGATTTGATGAATGCTCGCGGAATGGACCTTTTCTTGTCTATCCATCGCTAATGGTTCGATGCAGGAGCCGGCGAGACTCGTGTCGGGCAGATCAAGGGCTTGCAGGAGCCTAGGAAAAGGACAAGAATGTGCCGCAGCAATCAGTCCGAAATGAGCCGCCATGCGGTTGGGGAGTCGCGGAGGGATAGTCCGTGGGTAGAGTTCGAGACGTTCAGCAGTTCATAGACAGTTTACGGGATGTCCGGACTCCCAAGGGGCTGGAGCAAATCCTGGCGGATATTGCGATCGACATGGGCTTCGACCTCATCACGATGTTTCACCACGTCGATCTCTCCCGGATCTCACAGTCGCTGGCCCACATGCGGCGCGGAGAGCTGGTCGGGATCACGACTGCTCCCCTTTCCTGGTCGGAATATTATCGGGACCATAATTTCGTTGCGGTCGACCCCCGCGTTCTCGCGACCCGGCGCACGGTATCGCCGTTCCGCACGGGGGATGTGGGTCGGATCATTCAGGTCACATCGACTCAGCGCGCCGTCATCGAGAGCCAACGTCGCGCGAATCTCGGTGAGGGCTTCACGATTCCCGTCCATTTCCCTGGCGAACCCTCCGGCTCATGCACGTTCATCATGGCCTGCGGACGCTCGCTGCCGACCCAGAATTTCGCGATGGCGCAATGGGTCGGCAATTCCGCGTTCCAGGCAGCACGCACGATGGTGAACAATGTGCGCCATCCGGGGGCACCGGCCACGCGGCCCCGTCTTACCGAGCGCCAGCTCCAATGCACTTTGTTCGTCGGCCGGGGGCTCGCCGAAGGCGCGATCGCCAAACGGCTGGGCATCGCTTCGGAAACGGTGAAGCGGCATCTCAAGGAAGCCAGGCAGGCCTATGGCGTGACCAAGAGCGTTCAGCTCGTCACCCATTCGCTCCACGACGGGCAGATTACGCTTCGCGACCTCCTGGCGGAAGACGTTTCCAAACTGCATTGACCTGACGCTCTGAGACGGCCCCGGCGGCGTGGGTGCTCACGCGAATCGGTAACGATGACGCGCACTATCGCCGGCGGCGCGGTCCGACTTCCGCGGCTTCCGCTTAGAAGTTGCAGACCACCCCTTTCGGGGGAGTGCGCGACCGGCGAATCGCGCTCAGGTTGAGGTCCCAACAGCATCGGAGTCGCGCGGATGAGCGGCGCTGTGTCCATGTTCGGACGCCTTTATCCCTGTCTCGCCCGGGCGGATCCCTGTCCCGCCCGGGCGGACTGAGGAACATGGTGGAAGTCCCCACGCCACCGATGGCGCGTCCCGATCCGGCGCTGGCCTGCTTCGTCCTTCTTGCGCGCTTCCTCGGCGTCCCGGCCGATCCCCAGCAGATCGGCCACGACCGCGGCAAGGGCGACACGCCCTACACGCTGGAAGACCTCTCGCGGATCGCCAAGAAGCTCGGCCTCGTCAGTCGTATCAGGCGCTGCGAACCGGACGATCTCGCGCGAATGCCGCTCCCCGCGGTGGCGCCGCTCAGCGACGGCGACGCGGCCGTTATCCTGAAGGTCGAGGAGAGCGGGGACGAGCCCCGCGTTCTCGTCCAGCATGCCGACGGCGAACGGCCCGAGATCTGGACCGCGGCCGAGCTCAGGGAGCGTTTCGCCGGTCGGCTGCTGCTGATGACGGCGCGCGACCGCGTCGCCGGCGACGCCCGGCCGTTCGACATCAGCTGGTTCATCCCGGCTCTGGTCAAATACCGCAAGCCGCTGCGCGATGTCCTGATCGCTTCATTTTTCGTACAAGTGATGGCGCTCGTGTCGCCGATCTTCTTCCAGGTCGTGATCGACAAGGTGCTCGTGCACAATTCGCTGACCACCCTGGACGTGCTGGCGATCGGCCTTTCGGTCGTTTTGATCTGGGAAACCGCGCTCTCCGGGCTCAGGAACTGGCTGTTCGCGCACAGCACCAACCGGGTCGACGCCGAGCTCAGCGCCCGCATGTTCCGCCACCTCCTCAACCTTCCGCTCTCCTATTTCGAGGCGCGGCGGGTCGGCGACAGCGTCGCACGCGTGCGCGAGCTCGAGCGCATCCGCGAGTTCCTGACGTCGAACGCGGTGACGGTGGTGATCGACCTGCTGTTCACTGTGGTCTTTTTCGCGGTGATGTATCTCTACAGCCCGTTCCTGACGCTGATCGTCCTGATCTCGATCCCGATCTACGCGGCGATCTCGATCCTGATCACGCCGACGCTGCGCGCCCTGCTCGACGAGAAATTCCGCCGCGGCGCCGAGAACCAGTCCTTCCTGGTCGAGACGGTGACGGGCATCGGCACGCTCAAGGCGATGGCGGTCGAGCCGCAGATGCGCGACAAATGGGAAAAGCAGTTCGCCGGCTACACCCAGACCGGCTTCCAGGTCGCCAAGCTCGCCAACTGGGGCAGCCACCTCATCCAAATCGTCTCGAAGCTGACGACGGTCGCGATCCTCTATTTCGGCGCCAAGGCGGTGATCGCCGGCCATCTCAGCGTCGGCTCGCTGGTCGCCTTCAACATGCTCGCCGGCCGGGTCGCCGCGCCGATCCTGCGCCTCTCCCAGCTCTGGCAGGACTTCCAGCAGGTCCGCATCTCGGTCGACCGGCTGGGCGACGTCCTCAACGCGCCGGCCGAGCCCGAATATAATCCGAGCCGCGCCAGCCTGCCGCGCATCAGGGGCGAGATCGAGTTCGACAAGGTCCGCTTCCGCTACCGCGCCGACGCGCCCGAGGCGCTGCGCGGCGTCAGCATCACCATCGGCGCCGGCGAGATGCTCGGCATCGTCGGCCCCTCCGGCTCGGGCAAGTCGACGCTGACCAAGCTGGTGCAGCGGCTCTACGTGCCGGAGCAGGGGCGGGTGCTGGTCGACGGCGTCGACCTCGCTTTGGTCGATCCCCCATGGCTCAGGCGCCAGGTCGGCGTCGTCCTGCAGGAGAACATATTGTTCAACCGGTCGGTCCGCGAGAATATCGCGCTCTCCGATCCGACCCGCCAGATGGAGGCGGTGATGGCCGCGTCCGAGCTCGCCGGCGCCCATGAGTTCGTCGCCGAGCTGTCGCACGGCTACGACACGATCATCGACGAGCGCGGCGCCAACCTGTCGGGCGGCCAGCGCCAGCGGATCGCCATCGCCCGCGCCCTCATCAGCGATCCGAGGATACTGATCCTCGACGAGGCAACCTCGGCGCTCGACGCGGAAAGCGAGGAGGTGATCCAGAAGAACCTCAGGATGATCGCGCACGGCCGCACCGTCATCATCATCGCCCACCGCCTTTCGGCGGTGCGCCAGTGCCACCGGATCATCACGGTCGAGGAAGGCGCGATCACCGAGCAGGGCGACCACGAGACGCTGCTCCGGGCCGGCGGCCGCTATGCCAGCCTCTACTCGAAGCAGATGGGGACCGCGGCATGAGCGTCATCGCCGCCCGCTTCCCGACGCTCTCCCATCATTTCGCGGTGCTGCGCGAGGCCTGGCGGCAGGAGAATGAGGCGCGGCGCGGGCGCAAGAAGACCATCGCCGAGCACGAGTTCCTGCCCGCCGCGCTGGAGATCATGGAGAAGCCGCCGAGTCCGGGCCTCAGGATGCTGATGCTCCTGCTGTGCGGCCTGTTCACGCTGGCTCTGCTCTGGTCGTTCCTCGGCCGCGTCGACGTCGTCGCGGTGGCGACCGGCCGCACCCTCCCCATCGCCAACGTCAAGGTGATCCAGCCGGTCGAGATCGGGGTCGTGCGCGCGATCCACGTCCGCAACGGCCAGCGCGTCCGCCGCGGCCAGCTTCTGATCGAGCTCGACCCGACGACAGCGGCGGGCCAGGAATCGCAGGCGACCCGGGGGCTGCTGGCGGCCAATGTCGTTCGTGCGCGCAACGGCGCCCTGCTTGCCCACCTCCAGGGACGGCCGGCCTCCTTTCGTGCGCCGGCCGGCACCCCGGCCGACGTCGTGGCGACCCAGACCGAGCTGGTCCGCTCGAAGGTCGCCGAATATGAGAGCGAGCGCCGTTCGCTGGCGCAAAGCCGCGCCGAGCGTTCGGCCGAGCTTGCCGGGATCGCCGCCGAGATCGCCAAGCTCCGCCAGACCCTCCCGCTGATGGAGCGGCAGCTCGCGGCCCGGCGCGAGCTCGCCGGCCGCGGGCATTTCTCGCAGCTGCGCGTCCTCGAATATGAGCAGGCGAGGATCGAGCACATCCAGAACATCGCGGTCCAGGAGGCGGCGGCGACGCGGGTCCGCGCCGCGCTCGGCACGATCGACGCGTCGCTCGCGACCTTGCGCGAGCGCTTCGCCGAGGAGGCGGCGACCGAGCTCGCCACCGCCGAGAACGATTCGAGCGTCCAGGCCGAGGAGCTGCGCATGACCGCGCGCCGTCGCGAGCTCCAGCACATCACCTCGCCGATCGACGGAATCGTCCAGCAGCTCGCCGTCCACACCGTGGGCGGAGTCGTCCAGCCCGCCCAGGCCCTGATGGTCGTGGTGCCGGTCGAGGGCGAGATCGCGGTCGAGGCGCAGGTCCTCAACCGCGACATCGGCTTCGTCCGCGAGGGCCAGCCGGTGCGGGTCAAGCTCGAGGCCTTCCCGTTCACCGATTACGGCATCGTCGAGGGCGTGGTCGAGACCATCAGCCGCGACGCCGTCCCGTCCGAGGCGCAGCAGGCCGACCAGCAGAACGCCAACGCCCGCGCCGCGCCGTCGCCGTCCCTTGTCTACAGCGCGCGCATCCGGCTGCGCAGCAATCACCTCATGATCCGCGGCCGGCGCCAGGCGATCGGCCCCGGCATGTCGGTCCAGGCCGAGATCCGCACCGGAAGGCGCAGGATCATCCAATATCTGTTGTCGCCGATCAGCCAGGCGATCGACGAAGCGGGGAGGGAGCGGTGACGATGCGCTCCCCAGCGAGCGTCGAGGCTTTCCCGCCGGGGCCGCCGCAACGGTTCGGCCTCGCCGGCGATACGGCCGCGGAGCCCCACCTCAACTGGCTGTTCATCCTCCTCGTCATGATCGCCCGTATCTCGTTTCTGCTGACCCCCAAGTCCGCCAGCGCGGAAGGATCGACCGATGCTTGAAGACCGATCGACAATTTACGGCGGTGGCGTGCTCACCACCCGGACGCGGCGCGGTCGCACCACCTACGAGCTTCGCGGCGTCACCAGCCGCTTTCGCCACACTCGGAGCGGGGGGAGGATCCAGCACCCCTGGTCGGACCCGATGCCGATCGTCGCGATCTGGGAGCCGAACAATGCCATCCGCTACCGCGTCACCGTCAGCCAGACGCAAAATTTCGGGTTCAGCAGCAATCTGTGGCTGATGCCGATTTTCGGCGGCCCGCGGGCGCCCGTCGAGGTCGAGATCAGCTGGTTCGACGCCGGGACGCATCGTCGCGAGACGCGCATCATGATCGCGTCGAATCATCTCGGCCCGGCAACCGCGGAATTCCTGGTCGGCCCCGGGATCAGCGAGATCCAGGTACGGGCACGAAGCGCGGTCGCAGGGTTCGGCGGCGACTATGTCGTTACCTTCAACAATGTGAGCTCGCACGCTCAGGATTTCCCCCCGGTGCCGACCTTCCGGCGGATGGGCTTCGCCGACGATTTGTTCGGGGTGGGGGAGAATATCGACCCGGACGCGACCTTCTATCAGGCCTTCCGGGACACGGAGTACGAGAACGAGGACGGCGCCAGGACCGGAGCCAGCGAATTCTACCTCGTCTATACCCGCCACGAAAACGGCAACAGGATCGTCACTTACACGAGCGGCGCCGTCGGTGAGGATGGCGCCACGCGGGTGTCGTCGAAAATATCGGTGGTGACCAACGCCGACGGCTCGATCGCATCGGCCACCCTCCGGAACGACGAGGGCGCGGTCGACCTCACGGCGCCCGAGCTCGCCGCTTTGGGCCTGCTCGACGACCTTCGGGAGATGAACACGGGGTTCCAGAACGCCATCCTGAGGTCGCAGACGGGGGACACGACCCTTCCGGAGAGAAGCAACGTCTTCGGCCTCCGCTTCTATCGCCTGGACGGAACGATCACCGTCGAGGCGAAGCAGACCAACCTGCGCTACGACGCAAGGTCCGGCATGTACCTGTCGCCCGGCGTGTCGGACGGGGAGGGGAATATCCGGCGCTACGAGCTGGTCGCGCGAGTCGGGCCGGACGGACAGCCGGTCATGGTGAACGGCAAGCAGGTCTTCGATCGCGGTGCGACGCACATCACCAACGACGGGCTCGAGGTGATCGTGCGCAACGAGGGTACGCCCCAGCAGCGCACCGAGCTGCGGCTCGCCAACAATCCGTTCGTGATCGATTTCGGCGATGCCGGGGAAGTGATCGGGTCGGTGCTCGGCAATTATATCGCCGACGGCGACGTACTTGTCGGCGTGCTCGCGTCGGCAACGCTTTCGGCGGTGCTCGGCGACCTCGGCCAGGCGCTGAACGGCGTGCTGACCGGGCGCAGCGTCGGCGACAGCCTAGAGGCGGCGTTTGCGGACTTCGGCGCGGATTTCCTCGATTCGCTCCAGTCCGCCGGAATCGGCGCGGTTTCGTCGTTCCTGACCGGCGAGCTCGTCAAGGCGATCGGGCTCGACGGGTTCGCGGGCGAGCTGTTCAGCACGGTGGCCGGATCGGTGATCGGCACAATCGCGCAGAACCTCATTCAGGGCGCGGCGACGGCGGCGGAAATCTTCGCCAATATCGGCTCGGCCGCCAGCCTCGGGAGCGCCGTCGGGGGGTTCCTGGGCAACAAGCTCGCATCGGAGCTCGTCTCGTTCGGATCGATCGGCGGCCAGCTCGGCTCCGCGATCGGAAGCGCGCTCGGTTCGATCGCCGGCTTCGCGATCGGCAAGACCCTGTTCGGCGCGCTCGGCACGGCTCTCGCCGGCCCGCTCGGGGCCGCCATCGGCGCGTTCCTGGGGACGATCCTGGGCGGCGTGATCGGATCGCTGTTCGGCGGGACGCCCAGATCCGGCGCCGATGTCCAGTGGGACGAAGCGAGCGGCAAGTTCGTCGTCGCCAACGTCTATTCTCGCAAAGGCGGGTCGAAAGACGCCGCCAAGAGCATTGCCGGCGCGGTCGCGGAAACGTTCAACTCGGTTCTCGATGCCACCGGCGGCGTGCTGCTGAACCCTGAAGCGGTCCAGTCCGGCAATTATGGAATGCGCAAGAAGGATTTCGTCTACCGGCCGGTTTCCACCCGCGACAAGGACGCCATCACGCAGCGTTTCTCGGGGCAGAAGGGCGCCGACCGCCTCGTCGGCTACGGCGTCTACCAGGGCCTCACCGACCGCGACTTCCAGATCGCCGGCGGCGACGTGTTCGCCAAGCGCGCGCTCTACAACACGTTTCTGGATCCGCAGCTCAGCGCGACCAGCTTCGAATCATCGGTGATCCTCGGCAATATCGACACCGCGCAGCGCTACGGGCGGTATCTTCAGAACCAGGGCGCGATCAATGCGCTGATGGCCGCCGAGCCGGACAGCGTCTTCGCGGCCGAGTGGGGAATCACGCTCATCCGTGCGGTCGAGCTCGGTCTCACCAGGCGCCATGCCTCCGATTGGTTCGGCGGCTTCACGTTCCGGCTGGACCAGAGCGGCACCACCGCCGCGGACGCCGTCTTCACGTTCGAATTCGATTCCTTCGCCAACCGGATCGGGCGAGCCATCGAATTCGGCGGTCTCCGCCTCGTCGACAGCATCGACGTCGCAGGGCAGACGCTCATCGTCGGCACCGAAGCGGGCGACGTCATCACCGTCGCTGGAAACCATCTGAGCGCGACCTCCGGCGCGTCCAACGCCGGACTCACCGTCAATGGGGAGGCGCATGACGGGAGTTCGGTCGAGATCGCCGTGGCGGCGACGATCGAGGCGGGCGGCGGCGACGACGTCGTCCATGCCTCCGACCGCGGCGACAACGTCTTCGGCGGCGCGGGCAACGACGCCCTTTACGGCGGCCGGCTCGACGATTGGCTGCTGGGCGGCGACGGCAACGATACGATTCGGGCCGGTTCGCAGGCGGGCGGCATCGGCGGCGACGGCAATTATCTCGACGGCGGCGCGGGCGACGACCAGGTTCACGGCGGCGAAGGCTCCGACTGGCTCGAGGGCGGCGCGGGAGCCGACATGCTCGATGGCAATGGCGGCGACGACATCCTGGCCGGGGGCGCGGATACCGACCAGCTCAAGGGCGGGCACGGCGACGACCAGTATCTCCTGCGGGTCGGCGACGGCGCCGACGAGGCCGACGAGGTCGCGGCCGGCGCGCCGGTCGTCGCCGGCGGAGCGACCGGGGATGCGGTTCGCGATCGCTTCACGTTGCTCACGAACAGTCCGATGCTGCGCAACTGGTTCGGGACCGAGTTCGACATCGACGCCGCCGAGACCATCCGGACGACTCAAGGCGCCTCGGCGCCCGGGGCAGTCGCGGCCGTCGCCGCCGGCGGCGAGGATGCGATCGTGTTCGGCCAGGGGATCGAGATGGGCGACATCCGGCTGCTGCGCTCGCGCACCGCCGCGGAAGAAGCCGACCCGACCAACACCCAGACCACGGGCTCCGACCTCATCGTCCAGGTGATGGGCGCCGACGACCAGCCGACCGGCACCCAGCTCCGCGTCCG
>DASQKE010000013.1:0-4197 GCA_035630675.1 Allosphingosinicella sp. | reverse complement strand
AGTGCGGCGGCGCCACGCGCACAGGCCGGACGTGCTCGCCCGGATCGCCGATCTGGAGCCGCTCGGCCAATGATGCACGCGCTCGACGCGAAGACCTTGGTGGCGCGGCGGCAGATCGCGCCCGGAGACCTCCCGGCGATTGCGGCGGCCGGAGTGAAGATCGTGGTCAACAATCGCCCCGACGGCGAGGAGAAGGGGCAGCCCTGCTCGGCGGAGATCGAAGCGGCGGCGCGTGCAGCGGGAATCGGCTACCGCCACATCCCGGTCGCCGGCGGGTTCAACGGCGACGACGTGCTGGCGATGGCGGAGGCGCTGGACGCGGCGGCGGAGGGGAAGCTGCTCGCTTTCTGCCGGTCGGGCACGCGGTCGACCTTCTTGTGGGCGCTGGCGCGGGCGGAACGCGGCGCGATGGCAGAGGAGACCGTCGCGGCGGCTGCGGCGGCGGGCTACGATCTCGGGCCGATCCGCGGCCTTCTCTAATTGATGTCCTGGCGCCGGAAGACGGCGAAGGCGGCGCCGACCGTCGCGACCAGCCACGCCGCGACCACGGCGAGCGATGTCGCCCAGGGCAACTCGACGATTCCGCTGGTGGGGAATTCGACCCGCAGCGCGGCGCCCTGCTCGATCCAATTGCCGAGATTGGCGAGATGGTAGCCGGGAAGGCCGTGATAGAGCGGCCAGATCAAAGTCGGGGAGAAATTGAGGGCGAGAGCGGGTCCGAAGCTGAAGATGACCTGCTCGATCGTGGTGACGACGATCGAGATGACGAGCGCGGCGATGGTCGAGCGGGTGAGCAAGGCGGCGAGGCTGGCATAGCCGATCGTGACCAGGACCGGGGCGATCGCGGCCAGCGACTGCTTGCCGTGCAGCTCCAGCAATACGGACGCGGTGATGCCCGCCGGAAGCGGACTGCCCACCGCGACGTCCCTCGCCCAAATCCCCAGGATCGAGATCAGGGCGGTGAGGAGGAAGCTGATCGCGAACAGGATGACGATCAGCGCATATTTGGCGGCGATCAGCGACGTGCGCGAGCGGTGGGGGACGATCAGCTTCCAGGTGTTCCAGCCATATTCGCCGGCGAAGACGACCGCCACGAAGGCGGCGATCAGATAGCGGCCGATCGAATTGCCCGGAATGTTCCAGATGAGCGCCGTGTCCTCGAGCCACTCCGGCAGCGACTGCGTAGCGGGCTGCTCGAGCCCGGCGAGGCCGATGCCGACGGCGATCAGGAAAATCACCGAGAACAGGATCGGGAACATCCAGACCAGCGACCAGGTCGCCTTGTGCGTGCGCATCTTCAGCGCTTCGGCCGAGAGGGCGCTAAGCATCGGGCGACGCCTCCTGAGTGATGGAAAGGAAGACTTCCTCGAGATTGCGCTGCTCGGGAACGAGGCGGAAGAGGTTGGCGCCCGCCCCGATCAGCCGCCGCGCGACTTCCGGCGCCTCGGCCCGCGTCGCGCGGACGATCAAGGCCTCGCCGTCGCGTTCGACAGGCCAACGCGACGCCAAGGCCGCCTCGGCGGCCTCCAGCGGCGCCGCCTCGATCCGGAGGCCGTCGTCCTGGCGCAGGAGCTCGGCGATGGTCGATTCCCGCACGATCGCGCCCTTGCTGATGATCGCGACCCGGTCGCAGACCTGCTGCACCTCGTGAAGCAAATGGCTGGAGAGAAAGACGGTCTTGCCCTGGTCGACCGCGAGGCCCCGGATCAGCGCCCGCATCTCCTGGATACCGGCGACGTCGAGGCCGTTGACGGGCTCGTCGAGGATGACGAGGTCGGGGTCCCCCAGCAGAGCCGCGGCGACGCCGAGGCGCTGGCGCATGCCGGTCGAATAGCCTTTGACCTTGCGCTTGGCATCCCTGGCGAGGCCGACCTGATCGAGCAAGGCCTCGATCCGGTCGCCGCCGCCGCCGTGCGTCCGCGCCAGCACTTCGAGGTTTCGCCGCCCCGACAGGAAGGGATAGAAATTGCCGCCGTCGACCAGCGAGCCGACCCGGCGCAGCACGGACGGATCGGTGCGCAGGTCGCGGCCGAACAGGCGCGCTTCGCCGGCGCTCGGCGAGATCAGGCCGATCAGCATCCGGATGGTGGTGCTCTTGCCGGCACCGTTGGGGCCGAGGAAGCCGTAGACCTCGCCCGCGCCGACCGAGAGGCTGACGTCGCGCACCGCACGGACGCCGCCGCCGCGCCGCCCATAGGTCTTGCTGAGATTGGCCAGCTCGAGAATGGGTGCTTCGGTCATAGGTGTATTAGTTACCTGATACACTTTCAGTGTCAAGGCCACCGGCCAGGATGCGCCGCGCCTCGTCCTCGTCCTCGTCGTCGACCATCAGCCGGATCGGGACGAGGAAGCTGGCCCCTTCCATCGAGCTGTTGAAATCGAACAGGATCGAGGGAATGTCGTCCGCATCGAGCCGCGATTTGGCGATGCCCGCCTCGAAGCTGTTATAGTAAGTGGCGACCGCGACCAAAGCCATCACCAGGGGACCACGTCGCCGGCTGCGACCTCTTCGGCGCGGGGCTTGCGGCCGAGCATCGCGTTGCGGTGCGGAAAGCGGCCGAAGCGGGCGATGATGTCGTGGTGGAGGCGAGCGAAGCGCAGCGGCTCCGGGTCGCCCAGAGCGGCGAAGAGCAATAGCGACCTTGTCTGATCCTTCGGATCCTCGCTGTGCTGGAACGGCATGTAGAGAAACAGTCGCCGCTCGGCCGGCATGCCGTCGTCATAGCCGCGCTCGACCGCGCCCTTGGCGACGGCCAGAGCGAGCGGATCGGTCGCGAACTGATCGGCATGGCCGCGGAACATGTTGCGCGGGAACTGGTCGAACAGGAGGATCGCGGCGAGCGCGTGGTCGGGGGCCTCCAGCAGCTCTTCCGGCAGGCGCGCGCGCTGTTCGTCCCAGACCGGGCGGAAGCCCTTGCGCACCTCCTCGTCGAACGCCTCGCCGCCGTTCCACCAGCGCGCCGGCGGCTGCGCGAACCAGAAGCCGAGGACGTCGCGCGCCCAGCCCATCAGGCCGTGCCGCCGACCGTCAGCCCTTCGATCAACAAAGTCGGCTGGCCGACGCCGGCCGGGACCGACTGGCCGCCCTTGCCGCAAATGCCGACGCCTTCGTCCAGCTCCATGTCGTCGCCGATCGCCGCCACCCGGGTGAGCACGGTCGGGCCGTCGCCGATCAGCGTCGCGCCCTTGATCGGCGCGCCGAGGCGGCCGTTCTCGATCTTGTAGGCCTCGGTGCAGGAGAAGACGAACTTGCCCGAGGTGATGTCGACCTGGCCGCCTCCGAAGCTCTTCGCATAGATGCCGTTTTTCGCTCGCGCGAGGATCTCGCCGGGATCGTCCTTGCCGCCGAGCATGAAGGTGTTGGTCATGCGCGGCATCGGCGCGTGGGCGAAATCCTCGCGGCGGCCGTTGCCGGTCGGCTCGACGCCCATCAGCCGGGCATTGAGGCGGTCGTGGATATAGCCCTTGAGGATGCCGTCCTCGATCAGGACATTGCACTGGGTCGGCGTGCCTTCGTCGTCGATCGAGAGCGAGCCGCGGCGGTCGTGGATCGAGCCGTCGTCGACCACGGTTACCCCCGGCGCGGCGACGCGCTCGCCGATCCGGCCCGAGAAAGCCGACGTGCCCTTGCGGTTGAAATCGCCTTCGAGGCCGTGGCCGATCGCCTCGTGGAGGAGGACGCCCGGCCAGCCCGGGCCGAGCACGACAATCATTTCGCCGGCAGGTGCGGCGACCGATTCGAGGTTCACCAGCGCCTGGGCCAGAGCGATGTCGATCGCCCGCTCCCAGGTCGCGGGCTCGAACAGGCTGTCGTAGAGATATCGGCCGCCGAGGCCGTGAAAGCCGGTCTCGCGGCGGCCGTTCTGCTCGACCACGATCTGGACGTTGATCCGGACCATCGGACGGACGTCGTGGGCGACGAAGCCGTCGGCGCGGACGATCTCGATCACGCTCCACGAGCCGGACAAGGTGACGCTGACCTGCGCCACGCGCGGATCGCGGGCGCGGGCGGCGGCGTCGATCTGCTGGCAGAGGGCGACCTTGCGGGCGAACGGCACAGATTGAGCGGATCGGACGCCGTGTAGAGCGTCGCGTTGGTCCGCCGCGGTGGCCCGGCGCGGGGCGCGCCCGTCGGATCGAGCACCGACATCGTCTCCGCCGCGCGGCGGATCGCGGCTTCGCTCAGCTCGTTGGCCT
>DASQKE010000012.1:0-10686 GCA_035630675.1 Allosphingosinicella sp. | reverse complement strand
GCCGCCGGAAGCAAAAGGCCGGTAAACCCCGAATAAAAGGCGCCGGCGAGGAGGACGAGGGCGGCGCCGGTCAGCGACAGCATGTTCGGCGTGACGAACGTCGGCGCCAGCGCCTTCGCCAGGCGCCGCGACAAGGGGTGGAAGACTCGGCGGTTGAGGAAGTCCTCCAGCTCGCGCGGCCTGATCCCTCCGCGCGCCGCCTTTTCCGTCCCGACCGTCGTCGCCAACTCGATTCCCTCGCCTGTGCCGGACCGCTTTGCACCGCAATATCGGCCCGATGCAATAACATGCGCAGCGCGTCCCGGCTCCGGGCGATCCCGGCCATTGCGGGTGTCGAGTACGGACCCTAAAGCCGCACGCCTCATGCAATGCCTCATCATCGCCGCCGGGCAGGGCAGCAGGCTCCGCTCCAGGGCCGCGTCGAAGCCGCTGGCGCGAATCGCGGGCCGCCCGCTGATCGAGCATGTCGTGCGCCGCGCGCGCGCGGGCGGCGCGACTCGCTTCGTCGTCGTCACCGGTTATGCCGCCCTCGGCATCGAGGCGTTCCTCGGCGGCCTCGCCGCCGACGAGTCGCTGCCGATCCACTGCGTCCGCAATGAGGAATGGCGACAGCCGAATGGTTTTTCCGTCCTCGCCGCGGCGCCCGCGCTCGACGACGAGTTCCTGCTCGTCATGTCCGACCATCTCGTCGATCCCCGAATCGTCGCCGCCGCCGTCTCCGCACCCCGTCGCGGCGCGCTCCTCCTCGCCGTCGACCGCATTGTCGACAATCCGCTGATCGACCTCGACGATGCGACCAAGGTCGTAACCGGCGAGGACGGCCGCATCGTCCGGCTCGGCAAGACGCTCACCGATTTTGATGCGATCGACACCGGCGTGTTCCGGTCCGGCCCGGCGCTGATCGAGGCGCTCCGCGAGAGCATAGAGGCGGGCGGGCAGGGGAGCCTCTCCGAAGGCGTCCAGCGTCTTGCGGACCGCGGCCTCGCCTTCGCGCTCGACGTCTCCGGCCGCTGGTGGCTCGACGTCGACGATCCGCGCGCGCTCGAGCTCGCCGAGGCCGAGCTCGGCGCCGCCAACGAACTGATTTAGCGACGAAATGCGCGCGAAAAGCGAGCGATCCGCGAAAAGGCGGCTGGCATTTGGGACGGGAGGCCGCTAGGCGCAGGCCCGTGGGGAGGCTGAAATCTTGCCGCGCTTGGGGCGCGTCCGTCCTGTTGCTCGCATCGTGCGCGGGCGGCATCGCGCTCGCGCAGCCGGCGCCGGGCGCGCTGGCCGAGCCATCGCGAGATCCTTTGCACGTCGACCGGGCCGGCGATCCGATCCTCCAGCTCGGCGCCAGCCGCGCGAGCTTCGAGGAGTTTCGGGCCGTGATCGCCGCCGCCGTCGCACGCCACCCGGCCCGGGCCGAGCAGGAAGCGGTCACGGACGAGGCCCGCGCCGTCCTCGCCGAGGCACGCGAGCGCCAGCGGCCGTCCGCCGACGCCAGCATCACCTCCTATCGGGTGATCTCGCGCGAGTTCTCGAACGACCCGGAGAACATCATCGAGCGGTCGCGACCGGACCAGCGCACCGACGCCCAGCTCTCGATCCAGCAGACCATCTTCGATTTCGGCGCCGGCGACAGCCGTGTCCGCGCCTCAGGCGCCCGGCTGCGCGCCGCCGCGCTCGAGGCGGAAGCGACCAGCGATCGCGTCGCTCTGTCGGCGATCGCGGCCTGGTACGACATCTTCGCCTATCGGGCGCTCACCATCCTCACCGAGACCTTCACCGACAGCCAGCGCCAGCTTCGCGCCTCGGTCGAGGAGCGGGTCACCGCCGGCGTCTCGGCGCCGGGCGACGTCGCCCGGGTGGAGAGCTATATCGCTTCCGCCGAAACCCGGCTCGCCCGTTTCCGCCGCCAGCTCGCCAATGCCGAGGCCCGCTTCGCCGAGCTCGCCGGCGCCCCCGCGCCCGGCGCGGTCGAGCGCGCGCCCGCACCCGCCGTCCCGGCCCAGACCCGCGACGCGGCGGTGCTGGCCGCCGCCCGCTCGCCCGCCGTGCTCTCGGCCGAGCGGATCGCCGAGGCCTCGCGCCAGGAGCACCGCGCCGCCCGCGCCGACCGGCTGCCGCAGGTCGCCGCCGGCATCGATGCCGGCCGCTACGGCGTGTTCGAGAACGACCGCGACTATGACATTCGCGGCCGCGTCTCGATCCGGCAGCGCCTGTTCGGCGGCGTCGACGCGCGCGCCGATCAGCTCGGCGCCCGCGCCCGCGCTTCCGAAGCGCGCGCCGATCGCGTCCGCGAGGAAGCGTCCCGCGACGCCGCCATCGCCTGGTCCGACGTCGCCGCGCTCGAGGAGCAGCTCGCGGCGCTCGAGGCGAGCTACATCGCCGCCCGCCGCTCGCGCGACGTCATCGTCGAGCGCTTCCGCGCCGCGCGCGGGTCGCTGTTCGACGTGGTCGCCGCGGAGGACACCTATTTTTCGGCGGCGACGGCCTATATCCAGGCGATCGCGGAGCTCGATGCGGCCCGCTACGTCCTGCTGTCGCGCACCGGGCGGCTGCTCGACGTCCTCGCCATCGCCGGGGCGCCCGAGGAGGGACGCCGATGAGGACCGAAGTGAGCAACAATCCGATCCCGATGCCGAAGCCGCGCTTCGCACCCTGGCTGTTCGAGCCGATGTTCCGCAACAAGGCGATCTACATCAAGGTCGGGGTCGCCGCCGCGCTCATCAACGTGTTCGGGCTGATCAGCGCCTTGTTCACGATGACCGTCTACGATCGCGTCGTCCCGAACAATGCGACCTCGTCGCTGGTAGCTCTGTCGATCGGCCTCGGCATCGTCATCGTGTTCGATTTCGTGCTGCGGCTGCTGCGCGCCTATTTCGTCGACGTCGCCGGCGCCCAGATCGACCGCGAGGTCGGCGAGACCCTGTTCGGGCGCCTGCTCGCCATCCGTCTCGAGCTCAAGAAGGGCAGCACGGGCTCGCTCACCGGCATCATGCGCGAGCTGGAGGCGCTGCGCGACTTCTTCGCCTCGGCGACGCTGACCGCATTGGTCGACGTGCCCTTCATCTTCGTGACGATGCTGGTGGTCTGGATCATCGGCGGGATCGTCGTGCTGGTGCCGCTGCTGATGATCCCGGTGGTGGTCGGCGTCGCCCTCATCACCCAGCCGGCGCTGCAGCGGCTGACCAACCGCTCGATGGGCGAGGGGCTGGTCAAGCAATCGGTGCTGGTCGAGACCATCGGCGGGCTGGAGACGGTGAAGGCGGTCGGCGCGGGCCGGCTGCTCGCCGGGCGCTGGCACCGCTCGGTCGAGCAGCATAGCGACGTGTCGCTCCGCCAGCGCCTGATCTCGACCATCGGCATCACCACTGCGACCAGCGCCGGCATGATCTCCTATGCCGGCGTCGTCATCATCGGCGTCGGCCTGATCGCCACCAACGACCTGACTATGGGCGGCCTCATCGCCTGCTCGATCCTGGCGGGCCGCGCGGTGGCGCCGCTCGCCCAGATCTCGCAGCTCCTGTCGCGGATCACCGCCACCCGCACCGCCTATCGCCAGCTCAACGATCTGATGGACCTGCCGCCCGAAGGCCCTGCCGGCGAGTCGCTCCAGCTCACCCGCCCGGAAGGCAAGGTCGAGTTCCGCAACGTCAGCTTTCGCTATCCGGGGGCGCCTGAAAAGGCGCTCGACGGGGTCAATTTCGTCGTCAATCCGGGCGAGCATATCGCTCTGCTCGGACGCGTCGGCTCCGGCAAGTCGACCATCGCGCGCCTCGTCCTCGGCCTCTACGAGCCGGAAGACGGGCTGGTCATGGTCGACGGGACCGACATCCGCCAGCTCGACCCGACCAGCCTGCGCGGCAATATCGGCGCTGCGCTGCAGGAGAGCGTGCTTCTGACCGGCTCGGTGCGCGAGAATATCGGGCTCGGCCGACCCCAGGTCGACGACGAGGAAATGGTCCGCGCCGCCGAGCTTTCCGGCACGCACCAGTTCATGGGCCAGATCGCCAACGGCTACGACCTTCGCCTGGCGGATCGCGGCGAGGGCCTGTCGGGCGGCCAGCGCCAGTCGATCGCGATCGCCCGCGCGCTGGCCACCAGCCCGCAGATCGTGGTGTTCGACGAGCCTTCGTCGGCGATGGACGCTCAGACCGAAACCGGCCTCATCCAGCGTCTGCAGGTCGAGCTGAAGGGCCGCACGTTCATCCTCATCACCCACCGTCCGCCGCTGCTCCAGCTGGTCGAAAGGGTGCTGCTGGTAGACCGCGGCAAGATCGTCGCCGACGGTCCGCGCGACCAGATCCTGAAGCAATTGACAAGGCCGCAGGCGGCATGACCAGACCCGAAGGAAGCCTCGAGGATTTCGCAGCCCGCATCCGCCCGAAGGCGATGTCCAACCTGCTGTTGTGGGGGGTGGTCGGCTTTTTCGTCATCTTCGTTATCTGGGCGGCCTTGACCGAGCTCGACAAGAGCGTGCGCGCGCAGGGACGGGTGATCGCGAGCTCGCAGCTCCAAATCATTTCGAACCTCGAAGGCGGGATCATCGAGTCGATCCTCGTCCAGCCCGGCCAGATGGTCCAGGAGAATGCCGAGCTGATCCGGCTCGATCCGACCATGACCAGCTCGGAGCTCGGCAGCGGCCAGGCCTCGGTCGCGGCACTGCAGGCGAAGGTCGCTCGGCTGGAGGCGGAAGTCTCCGGGCGTACCCCGGTCTATCCCGCCGCGGTGGATGCGGCGAGCGCCGAGCAGATTTCGATCGAACGCTCGCTCCACGCCAGCCGCATGGCCGAGCTGTCGCAGCTGACCAGCGCCGCCCAGGCTCGGGTGACCCAGGCGCAGCGCACCATCGCCGAGGCGGAAGCGGCCTATCAGGCGCGGGTCAGCGCCCGCGACGCCCGCCGCCAGGAGGCCGCGATCCTTCGGCCCTTGGTCGAGCGCGGCATCGAGCCCAGGATGTCGCTGATGCAGGCCGAGAGCGCCGCCGCCGTCGCCGCGAGCGAGGCCGTCGCCGCCTCGGCCGGCATCTCGCGCGCCCGCGCCTCGGTCGCCGAGGCCCAGGCGACGTTGAACCAGCAGCGCCAGGACTGGCGCTCTCGCGCCGCGACCGAGCTCGCCGCGGCCCAGGCCGAATTCTCCGCCCGGCGCCGGACGATGCCCGCGCTGTCCGAACGGGTCGACCGCACGATCGTCCGCTCGCCGGTGCGCGGCCGGGTCAACCGCGTCCTCGTCACCACCGTCGGCGGCACGATCGCGCCGGGCGCGCCGCTCGTCGAGATCGTCGCCTCGGAGGATTCGCTGATCATCGAGGCGATGGTCCGCCCGCAGGACATCGCGTCGGTGCGTATGAACCAGCCGGCGCGGGTCAACATCACCGCCTACGACCCCTCGGTCTACGGTGCGCTCGAAGGCCGCGTGGTCTCGATCTCGCCCGATTCGCTGACCGTCGAGCGGACCGGCGAGAGCTTCTACACGGTGCGGGTGCGCACCAGCTCGAACGCGCTTCGCGGTCGTCGCGGCGAGGCGCTCCAGATCGGGCCCGGCATGCAGGCCGAGGTCAATCTGCTCGGCGACAAGCGTTCGGTCCTCAACTACCTGATGTCGCCGATCACGCGCCTGCGCGAGACTGCCTTCCGCGAGTAAAAGCAGCTGCCCGATAAAGTTACGGAAGCGCAACGGCTGAGGCCGGTGGAATAGCTCCCGTTCGCGCCGCAATGAAGCTTTGACTGTAAATCGCGGCTTTACGAAGCTGCATCTGCACTCGACTTCGGCACATCGCGCCGCTCATACGGCGAAGCGTGGATAGAAATCGCGCCTGCATCGTTGAGGGCACATCTGGCACGCATATTCGTGGAGCAAGGGGGCGACTTGCGACGGCGCCGCATCAGCGGCCGCCGGGAAGAATATTTACGGAGGCCAAGATGAAGAAGATGCTGGTGACTGCCGCGGCTCTGATGCTCGGCACGTCCGCCCTCGCATGGGCGCCCGCCGAAAAGGCGCATATGGACGCGACGGGCATGGAGGCCGCGCAAAGCGACTGGGCGAAGAGCGCGTGGAGCGCGGAGAAGAGCCCGCTCGCCTTCTCGCTCGAGAACGAGACCGTGATGAAGGCCGAGAGCATCGGCCTCGCTAGCTCCGCTTCGACGATCAAGTCCGAAACGGACGTCCCGGCAATGTTCGCCGAGTGGGAGGACCCTTCGGTCGAACCCGCCGCCAGTGCGTTGGTTGACATGGCCGACGTCAAAGGCGCTGTGCAGATGGCGTCGGTGGACGAAAAGTCCGTGGTCCAGACCGCTTCCTGGGACGGCAAGGCCGATGGCGCGACGGGCGAGCAGATCGCGATGGGCGGCCCGATCGAGGAGCCCCAGGGCTATGCCGCCTGCGCGCCGGGCCGCGGCGACGACCATTGCATCCAGCTCTACGAGCGCGGCGTCGAAGGCGCGCTCGCGGCCTGGAAGGGCAGCGAGCCGGAGGTCGCCGTCGGCGGCCCGTTCGAGCCGGCCGCGACCGGCGCGAAGGACCATTCGAGCGCCGATCACCAGAGCATGGATCACGGCCAGTCCGGTCCCGACACGGGGTCGCCGACCGGCGATGCCGGAAAGCCGGCGGCGGCCCCCATGCCGATGTCGAGCGACGAGGGCGCGGCAAAGCCGGCCGAGCCGGTGGCCGACACCGCGCCCGGCGCGAGCGGCGGCCCGATCGAGCCGATGAGCGCCTATCCGCCCTGCCGGCCGGGCCGCGGCGACGATCGCTGCATTCAGCTCTATGAGCGCGGCGTCGCCCGCCGGGACAATTAAGGGCTGAAGACATTCCCCTTCGCGGGGAAAAGGGACAGGCCCGGGCGAAGCGGTTTCAGCCGTCCTCGTCCGGGCCTCTCTCGTTGGCGCTCAGCCAGGCATCGAGCTTCGCGGTCGTCCGTTCGAGCGCCCGCGCCGCCTCGCGCACTTGCGCCGGGTCCGCGCCGGCGAGCACGATGTCGGAGAGCCACCAGGTCTGCGCCAGCCATTCCTGCCCGTCGTCCTGATCCGCGATCGACAGGCTGACATAGGCTTCCTCGGCCTCCGCTTTGCCCTCGCCCTCGGCGGCGGCGCCGTGGATCCGGATTCGTCCCGTCCGCCGGAAATCGCCGCGGCAGATCTCGCGCGCGGCGTGGAGGAAAGGCTCGACCAGGCCCCAGTGCAGCTTGGATTCGACCAGAGTCTCGTAGGTCGCGTTGACGATCTGCTTCTGGATCACATTGTGGAAGTCGGCGCTGGTATAGCCGCCGTCCGCGTCCGGGGACGCGTAGGGCTCGTTCGAAAAAAACTCGTCTTCGACTCCAAGCGGCTCGTCTGGCTGCTCCTTCGGCGGTGGCGCGTCGGTATCTTCGTCCTGCATGAGAGCGTGCGAAGCACCTTCTCCGCTGCCCGTCCACCGGAAAGTCAGGCCTGCAGCCAGCCCGGATAGGTTGCGATCAGGTCTTGAGGCCCATCGTAGATTGCGGCGGCTCCGCTCAGCTCCTCCTCCTCGAAGCCGCCGCAGCGCACCGCCACCGCCGGCACGCCGAGCCGCGCCGCCGCCTCGATGTCCCAGGGGGTGTCGCCGACGACCACCGCGGTGCCGCCGTTCAGCGGCATCACCTTGTCGAGCGCCGCTTCGAAGATGTCGGGACAGGGCTTCGAATGCGCGACGTCGTCGCGGGTCGTCGTCGCGGTGAGGAAGTCGCGGCAGCCGAGCCGCTCGATGTGGAAATCGAGCTCATCCTGCTGGGCCGACGTGGCGAGCACCAGCTTGGTGTCATCTTCGTGGAGGCGCCTCAGCAAATCGCCCGCCCCGGCGAAGGGCCGCGCCTTGTGCAGATAGTCGCGCTTGAACAGATCGGAGCGGAAGCTTTCGATCTCGTCCTGCAGGCGCCCGGCGATCTCCTGCGGGAGCAGCGACGGGATCAGGTTGTCGCCGCCCTTGCCGATCTGGCCGCGGATCCGGCCGTAGGGAAGGACGATCCCGAAATGGCGGAACGCCTCCTGCCAGGCGGCGGCGTGGAGATCGTTGGAGTCGACCAGGGTCCCGTCGACGTCGAACAAGACTGCGTCGATCATCGCACTGCTCCCGCCCGCCGCGGCCGGCCCAACAGGGTCGCCAGCAGCCCGTAAACCGCCGATTTCCAGGCGACTTCGCCCAGCGCCGGCGCGGGCGGCGCGGCCGGGCCGAGGCGCTGAACGGACGGAGGCGCCGGGGACGCCGCGGCGGCCTGTTCGATCTCCGAGTTCAGCTCGGCCCCCATCAGCAAAATGTAGGCGGTGAGGTAGAGCCAGGTCAGGAACACGATCACCGCGCCCAGCGAGCCATAGGTCGCGTTGTAATTGCCAAAGTTCGCGACGTAGAGGCCGAAGCCCGCTGTCGCGGCGAGCCAGACGGCCGACGCGATCGCGGAGCCCGGCGTGATCCAGCGCCACGGCGCCTCCGGCCGGTTCGGCCCGTAGCGATAGACGATGGCCAGCAGGAGCACGACCGCGGCGGCCGCCACCGACCAGAGCAGCAGCTTCACCGCGAAATGAGTGACGCCCGACAAGGACGGCAGCAGCCCCTCCAGCGCGTTCGAGCCGGCGACCGCGACGATCGCGAGAAACAATGTGAGCAGGGCACCGCCGGTCATCGCGAACGACATGGCGGTGCGCTTCACGAAGCCGCGCGTTTCGACGACGTCGTAGGCGATGTTGAGCGCGGTCATGACCGACGCTGCGCCCTTGGTCGCGCCGTAAAAGGCGATGCCGATCGCGACGAGCAGGCCGAGGCCTTTCTGGCCGCCGCCGGTCTCGGTCATGCTCTTGAGCTGGTCGCCGATGATCTCGGCGGCGTTCTGCGGCATCACGCTGGTCAGCCCCTGCATGTGCGCGACCACCGACGCCGGCTCCGCGACCAGCCCGTAGGTCAGTACGAACGCGGTCAGCAGCGGAACGAAGGCAAGAAAGGAATAAAAAGCCACCCCGGCGGCGACCAGCGAGATATTGTCGTCGCCGGCTTCCTTCCAAGTAGCGACAAGGATGTCTTTCCACGCGCGGGGCGGGAGATCGGCCGGACTATCCTCCCCAGCGGCCGGCGCATCCGCGCCCTGTCGTCGCATAAAACAGTCCCTGTTGCTGCAATTCGCCCTGATTCGGACGAACTCCGGTACAATTACTTCGCGTGCTTCTTGTTCCAGTGCAAGCCTTCCGAACGCGGCGGGCGAGTGCTAGGCGGCACCGCTCATGACGAGCTGGGCCTTCTCGATCGACCGCGGCGGCACCTTCACCGACATCGTCGCCCGCGCGCCCGACGGACGGCTGCACATCGCAAAGCTGCTTTCCGACAATCCGGGGCGATATGACGATGCCGCCGTCGCCGGCATCCGAATGCTGATGGCGGACGAGGCGGAGGCGACGATCGCGGCGGTGAAGATGGGAACCACGGTCGCGACCAACGCCTTGCTCGAACGCAAGGGCGAGCCGGTCGTGCTCGCGATCACCGCCGGCTTCGGCGACGCGCTGCGCATCGGCTACCAGGCGCGGCCGGACATCTTCGCCCGCCGCATCCGGCTCCCCGAGCCGCTCTACGGCCGCGTCGTCGAGATCGACGAGCGGGTGACCGCCGCCGGCGAGGTGCTGCGCGCGCTCGACCTTGCGGCCGCCGAGGCCGGCCTGCGCGCAGCCTATGACGAGGGGTATCGCGCGGTCGCGATCGTGTTGATGCACGGCTGGCGCTGGACCGCGCACGAGGCGAGGCTGGCGGATCTCGCTCGCGCCATCGGCTACACGCAGATCTCGGCGAGCCACCGCGTCGGCCCGCTGATCAAGCTGGTCGGCCGCGGCGACACCAGCGTGGTCGACGCCTATCTCTCGCCCGTGCTCAGGCGCTATGTCGACCGCGTCGTCGCCGCGTTGGGCGCCGAGACGCGGCTGCTGTTCATGCAGTCGAACGGCGGGCTGACCGATGCCGGCGCCTTCCAGGGCAAGGACGCGATCCTGTCGGGACCCGCCGGCGGCATCGTCGGCATGGCGAAGACCGCCGCGGAAGCGGGCTATGCGCGGATCATCGGCTTCGACATGGGCGGCACGTCGACCGACGTCTCCCATTTCGCCGGCAGCTACGAGCGCACTCTCGAGCGCGTCGTCGCGGGCGTCAGGGTGCGGGCGCCGATGCTCGAGATCCATACGGTGGCGGCCGGAGGGGGCTCGGTCTGCCACTTCGACGGCAGCCGCTTCCGGGTCGGGCCGGACAGCGCCGGCGCCGTCCCCGGCCCCGCCTGCTACCGAGGCGGCGGGCCGCTCACCATCACCGACTGCAACGTCGTCCTCGGCAAGATCCGCCCGGAGCATTTCCCCGCTTTGTTCGGCGCCGGCGGAAACCAGGCGATCGACCCCGAAGCCTCGCGCGCCTTGTGCGCCGCGGTCGGCGACCAGGTGGGCATGACGCCCGAGGCGGCGGCGGAGGGCTTCGTCCGCATCGCGGTCGACAATATGGCGAGCGCGATCAAGCAGATCTCGATCGCCCGCGGCCACGACGTCACGCAATACACGCTGCAATGCTTCGGCGGGGCGGGGGGACAGCATGCCTGCCTCGTCGCCGACGCGCTCGGCATGGAACGCGTGATGATCCACCCGCTCGCCGGCGTGCTCAGCGCCTACGGCATGGGCCTCGCCGACACGATCGAGCTCAGGCAGCGCAGCCTCGGCGGCGCGGAGC
>DASQKE010000011.1:0-3238 GCA_035630675.1 Allosphingosinicella sp. | reverse complement strand
ATTGATCTTCGCTTCATATTCCTGGGCACGGCGCGACCACATCGTCCTCTTGATCTTCGGCTTGCCCTTCAGGGAGGCGAGCGCCTCCTGCATCGTCTTGTCGGACGAGAGCTTGCGCATGCCGACGCTTTCCGCCTTGTTGGTCGGGACCCGAAGCGTCATCTTCTCTTTCTCGAAGCGCAGCACGTAGAGCTCGAGCTGCATCCCGGCGATGTCGGTGCTCTGGAGCTCCACGACACGGCCGACGCCGTGCTTGGGGTACACAACATAATCGCCAACGTCGAAGCTGAGCGCTTTCGCTGCCATTTTCTGCCTTCCTTTGGATACCGCAAACCGTGCCGGACCGTATCCGCCCCCGCGACGCTCAGACAGTGATTTGCGGCGATTCTCTCTTGGATCACCATGAGCGGACGTTGCGTCCGCTGCGATGCAACAGCCTATAACCGAAAATGGCGCGAAAAGCTACTCTTTTGGATGAAGCGCGGGCGAGGGAGGACAGATCGGGCTTCATGCCGGACGTGATCTGGCACCGATGAACCGAAGCGCCTGTGAACTATGCTCGACCGTCGGCGGTCATGGACCCCGGATCAAACCCGGGGTGACGCCTGTCTCTGGCCCTGCTCGCGTCAGTCGCCCTCGCCGGGCGCGGCGCTGAAATATTTGTCGAACTTGCCGTCCACGCCCTTATGCTCCTCGGCGTCGGCCGGGCTGTCCTTCTTGCGGGTGATGTTCGGCCATTCCGAGGAATAGGTCGCATTGACCTCGAGCCACTTTTCGAGGCCGTCCTCGGTGTCCGGAAGAATCGCCTCGGCCGGGCATTCGGGCTCGCACACGCCGCAATCGATGCATTCGCTGGGGTTGATGACGAGCATGTTCTCGCCCTCGTAGAAGCAGTCGACCGGGCAGACCTCGACGCAGTCCATATATTTGCAGCGGATGCAGGCTTCGGTGACGACGTAGGTCATGCGCTTCTCCGGGACGAGGCGGAATCCCTAGTCGCCGCGGCCTTGGCCCGTCAACGGGCGCGGCCACCACTCTTGCGCTGAACTATGTGAATCACATATACATCGCAGCATGATCGTCGATTTCGACCCGGCGAAGGACGAAGCAAATAGAGACAGGCACGGCGTCTCGCTCGCTTACGGCGTGCGCGTGTTCGACGATGATAACCACCTTGTCCTTCCGTCGCTCCGCCCGGTCGATGGCGAGGATCGCTACAAGGCTGTGGGCGTGGTTGACGGAAAGCTGTGGACGGCAATCCACGTATGGCGTGGCGAAGCGATTAGGCTGATCTCCGTGCGAAGGAGCAATGACGGTGAGCAAAGAGAATATGATCGCGATTCCGGCTGACCCGCGCGATCCGGATGACTTCCTGGTAAGCGTTGCCGGACTGGAGCGGGGGCAGCTCGGCCGCCGCATCCGCAAGCTGCGCAATCGCCTGGGACTCAGCCAGGAGGCCTTCGCCACGACTTACGGAATTCCGCTCGCCAATATCCGCCAGTATGAAATCGGCCGCAATATGCCTCCGCCGGCGGTGCGGGCCTATCTCAAGGTGATCGATGCGGAGCCCGAGCTTGTTGCCCGGACCGTGGCCGCGCGGTCTGCCTGAGAGTCAGGCCCCAGCCACCGCAGCCGGGGCGCCTTCCTCAAGCTCCGTATAGAGCGAGCGCGCCTCGGCCGGAGGGCCGCGCCGCGTCGGCAAGCCCTCGATCCGGAGTACGCGCACCTCGCCGCGCTGGGCGAAGCTCAGCACGTCGCCGACGCGGACCGGAGCGTGGGCGCGGTCGACGACGCGGCCGCCGAGGCGGATGCGGCCGCCCTCCGCGAGCGACTGGGCGAGGGCGCGCGTCTTCACGATGCGCGCGAACCAGAGAAACTTGTCGAGCCGGAGGGTGTCAGCCACGGCGCAGCGCTGAGAGGGCTGCGAAGGCGTTGCCGGGCGGCTCATCGCGCTTCGTCCGGCGGGGGCCGCGGCCGCGCCCGCGCCACGTCCAGGGGGCATCGCCGTCGGCCTGACGGAAGCCGAGGTCGCGCATCAGCTGCGCAAGCGACGCAGGCTCGAGCCCGAGCGACGTGACGAGCGGCTCGTCGACCGGCGAGCCCTCGCCGGCGGTGCGCACGTCGTGGGCGTGGCGGGCGAGGCGCTCGGCCATGTCGACGCGCAGTAGCTGCGGTCCGAGCGCGCGAAAGCCGAGACGGCCGAGCAGGAGGCGCTGCTTGGGTTCGGGCGTCGGCAGGACAACGCTCGAGGCCGGCGGCAGCGGCGGCATCGCCTCGTTGCCGGCGGCGGCGCGCAAGGCCGTGCGCCAGCGCATCGCCTCGGGCTTGAGCACGTCGGGCATGAACAGATCGAGCGCGCCGATCCGGACGCGAAGGCCGGTGACGGCGCGGCGCTGCTCGCGGTCGAGCAGGCCGAGCGCCTTGGCGACCTCGTCGCGCGCGACGACTCCGCCCTCGTCGACCAGCAAGGCAAGGATCGAGCGCATTGCGGCAGGGGTGGCGGAATCCTGCGCGGCGGCCCCGGCGCGCCGCAGCGGAGCGAGCCAGCGCTCGACCTCGCCGCGCAGCCAGGATTTGAGCCGCTCGACCACCGCCTCGCGGCCCTTGTCGGAGACGCGATCGATCCTGCGGTCGAGATTGACCCGCGGCGAGAGCAGATTCTTGCCGGCGGCGAGCCGCGCGACCTCGTGGCCGCGCCACAGGATCGCCACCGGCAGGCCGGGCTCGGTGCGAAGGCTGAAATGGTCGCCGCTGTCGGCGACCAGGGCCGCGGCGCGCTTTTCATATTCGCCGCCCAGGCGCCGTTCGGCGGTCGCGAGCAGCATCTTGCGGTCCGTATGGCGGGCGGCAGGATCGACCTCGAACGAGAAGCCCTCCATCCGCCCGATCGAGTAAGAACCGACCGTGACCTCGCCCTGCTCGTCGACGAGCACCGGGAACTCGGCCGCGCCCTTGCCGCCGACCTGCCGCATCAGCACCGAGGTCCGCCGGTCGACGAAGCGCTGGGTCAGCCGCTCGTGGAGCGCGTCGGAGAGTTTCTCCTCGACCTCGCGGGCGCGCTCGGCCATGGTTTCGGGGTCTTAGAGCCAGTCGGCGCGGTGCGCGATATAGGCCCAGGTGCGCACCCCCGCGATGCGGTCGGCGAGCGTGTCGATATCGCCCTGGACGTTGTCGAGCCGAGCGACCTGCTCGGCGTACCAGCCCTGCGGGATCCGGCCCTCGCCCTCGGACAGATGAA
>DASQKE010000010.1:0-16401 GCA_035630675.1 Allosphingosinicella sp. | reverse complement strand
GCAAGGCCGCCTGCGCGCCCGCCTCGACCGCAATCAGCATCGCCATCAGCGCGACCAGGGTCTTGCCCGAGCCGACGTCGCCCTGGAGCAGGCGCAGCATCGGCGTCGCCTGCTGGAGGTCGCCCTCGATCTCGGCCACCGCGCGCCGCTGCGCCCCGGTCGCTTCGTAGGGGAGCTTCAGCGCGCCGCGCAGCCGGCCGTCGCCCTTCAGCGGCCGGCCGCTCCTCCGCCGCGCCGCGCCGCGCACCAGCATCAAGGCAAGCTGGTTGGCGAACACCTCGTCATAAGCGAGCCGCTGCTTCGCCTTGTCGTTGTTGCGGCCCTGGTGAGCGCTGTGGAGCGCGGCCTCCCAGCCCGGCCAGCCGCGCCGCTCGAGCAGGCTCGGCTCGATCCATTCGGAGAGAGTGGGCGCGCGGGCCAGCGCCTGCGCCGCGAAATCGCCGAGGCGGCGGCTGGTGAGCCCTTCGGAGAGCGGATAGACCGGCTCGCGGTCCGGCAGGTCCGCTGCCTCGGAAGGCGGCAGCACATAGTCCGGATGGACGATCTGCAGCTCCTGCCCGTAAAGCTCCATCCGCCCGGAGACGATGCGCTTCTCGCCGAGCGGGAGCTGCTTCTTGCCCCAGCCGGGATTGTTGAAATAGACGAGGGTGAGGTAATTGCCCTCGTGGTCGGTGGTGTGGACCCGGAACGGCCCTCGCCCTCCCCCCTGGCGGTAATCGACCGGCGTGACCTCGACCGTGACCGTCCGCCCCGCATCGGCCATGTCGACCGTTTCGACGCGCTTCCTCTCGATCCACCCCGTCGGAAGGTGGAAGAGCAGATCGACGACCCGCTCCAGAGAGAGCCGCCTCAGGGGCTTGGCGACGGCCGGCCCGACGCCCTTCAGCACCTCCACTTCGGCGAACAAGGGATTGAGGATGTCGGGCCGCATGACTATCTCGCCTGCTAGCCAAAGCCGCGCTGGATTCCCAGCGCGGCCGTTTCGTCATGGAGACTCCGCTGGACCGCGATGCCCGCCTCAAGCGCCTTCGCTACCGCGCCTGGCACCGCGGCGTGCGCGAGGCCGACCTGATGGTGGGCGGCTTCTTCGACGCGCACCACCAGGATTGGGGCGAGGCGGAGATGCGTTGGTTCGAGGCTTTGCTGGAGGAGCAGGACGTCGACATCATGGCCTGGGCGCTCGGAACCGCCGAGCCGCCCGAGCGCTACCGCGGGGCGGCGATGGGGCAGCTCCGGACGCTGAACTATATCGGGCATCCGGGCTGAATGACCGACATCCAGAAGATCCTTCGCGCCGACCGGCCGATGACGCTGGCCGGCGCTCCCTCGGGCTTCCTGCCGTGGCTGACCGCCGACCTCGCCCGGGCCGCCAAAGGCCGGGCGGTGTTCATCGCCCCCGACGAGGCGGCGATGCGGCATCTTCAGGACGCCGCCGGCTTCTTCGCCCCGGAGCTCGAGATCCTCGCCTTCCCGGCCTGGGATTGCCTGCCCTACGACCGCAGCTCGCCGTCGCTCCGCTCGACCGCCGAGCGGCTGGCGACGCTCCACGCCCTCCAGCGCCAGTCGGACAAGCCGCGGCTTCTCCTCACCACCGTCAACGCCGCCCTCCAGCGCACCTTGACCCCGTTCCGCATCCGCCAGTTCGTCGCCCGCCTCGCTCCGGGCGAGCGGATCGACCTCAACCGGCTGACCGCCTTGCTTTCCGCCAACGGCTATCACCGCACCGACACGGTGCAGGACGCCGGCGAGTTCGCCGTCCGCGGCGGGCTCGTCGATTTGTTTCCGTCGGGCGAGAGCGAGGGGCTGAGGCTCGACTTCTTCGGCGACGAGATCGAGAGCGTCCGCCGCTTCGATCCCGCGACCCAGCGCACCACCGGCCGCGCCGACAGCTTCACTCTGCTTCCTGCGTCCGAGACCCTGCTCGACGAGGACAGCGTCAAGCGCTTCCGCTCGCGCTACCGCGAGAAATTCGGCGCCACCGCGACCGGCGACCCGCTCTATCAGGCGGTGTCCGACGGCCGCCGCCTTGCCGGCATCGACCATTGGCTGCCCTTGTTCGAAGATCATCTCTCCACCCTGTTCGATCACCTCCATCCCGACGACCTCATCGTCCGCGACGCGCATGATTCGGGCGCCGGCGACGCGCGCTTCGAGGCGATCGCCGACTATTACCAGAACCGCGCCCGTTCCCAATCGACCGAGGCGGGATCCTACCGCCCGCTCGAGCCGGCTGCACTCTACCTGACGCGCGACGAATGGGAGCAAATCGTCGCCGACCGGCCGCTCCATCTGGCGACACCCTTCCGCGAGCCGGAGAGCGAGCGCGTCCTCGATTTTGAGGTCGACGGCGCCCGCGACTTCGCGCCCGAGCGGTCGAAGAACGCGAACGTCTACGAAGCGGTCGTCGCCCATGTCGCCGACCTCAGGCGGCAAAAGAAGAAGGTGGTTCTCGCCAGCTACTCCGCCGGCGCCCGCGAGCGTCTGAAGGGCCTGCTCGCGGACCACGGCCTGACGAAGGCGGTCGAGGCCGAGACCTGGCAGGAAGCGCTGGGCAGTGCCGCCTCGGGCGCCGTCGCGCTGGCGGTGATCCAGCTCGACCACGGTTTCACCACTGCCGAAATCGCCGTCCTGACCGAGCAGGACATGCTCGGCGACCGGCTGGTGCGCCGCCGCAAGCGCCGCAAGTCCGCCGACGCGTTCCTTTCGGAGCTCGCGACCCTGACCCCGGGCGACCTGGTCGTCCACGCCGATCACGGCATCGGCCGCTACGAGGGCCTGACACGGATTCCGGTCGGCACCAGTCCGCACGACTGCGTCGCGCTCGAATATGCCGGCGGCGACAAGCTCTACGTGCCGGTTGAGAATATCGACGTCCTGTCGCGCTACGGCAGCGATTCGGACGGCGTCGCGCTCGACCGGCTCGGCGGCGAGGCCTGGCAGCGGCGCAAGTCGCGGATGAAGGAGCGCATCCGCGCGATTGCCGGCGAGCTGATCAAGACCGCGGCGGAGCGCGCCATGCACCCGGGCAAGGTGATTGAGCCCGACACCAGCTATGCCGCCTTCGCCGACCGCTTCCCCTATGAGGAGACCGAGGATCAGGACCGCGCCATCGCCGACGTCTTCGCCGACCTCGAGGCGGGAAAGCCGATGGACCGATTGGTCTGCGGCGATGTCGGCTTCGGCAAGACCGAGGTCGCGTTGCGCGCTGCCTTCGCAACCGCCATGGCCGGGCTCCAGGTGGCTTTGATCTGTCCGACCACCCTTCTCGCCCGTCAGCATTTCAACACCTTCTGCGAGCGCTTCCGCGGTTTCCCGATCGAGATCGGCCGCCTCTCCCGCCTCGTCCCGCCGAAGGAAGCGACGGAAACGCGCGCGCGGGTCGCGAGCGGGCATCTCGACATCGTCATCGGCACCCACGCGCTCCTCGCCAAATCGGTCGAGTTCAAAAATCTCGGGCTGGTGATCGTCGACGAGGAGCAGCGCTTCGGCGTGACCCACAAGGAGCGCCTGAAGAATCTGCGCGCCGACGTCCATGTGCTGACTTTGACCGCGACGCCGATCCCCCGCACCCTCCAGATGGCGATGTCGGGCCTGCGGGAGCTCTCGGTCATCCAGACCCCGCCGGTCGACCGGCTGGCGGTCCGCACCTACGTCACGCCCTGGGATCCGGTGGTGATCCGCGAGGCCTTGCTCAGGGAGCATTATCGCGGCGGCCAGACCTATTTCGTCGCGCCGCGCGTCGCCGACCTGCCCGATCTCGAATCCTTCATGCACGACGAGGTGCCCGAAATCCGCTTCGTCACCGCCCACGGCCAGCTTGCGCCGACCGAGGTCGAGGAGAAGATGTCGGACTTTTACGACCGGAAATACGACGTCCTTCTCTCGACCACGATCGTCGAGAGCGGGCTCGACATCCCCTCGGCGAACACGCTGATCATCCACCGCGCCGACCGGTTCGGCCTCGCCCAGCTCTACCAGTTGCGCGGCCGGGTCGGACGCGCGAAGACGCGCGCCTACGCCTACTTCACCACGCCCGCGACCCGCACCGTCACCGAAGCCGCCGACAAGCGCCTGCAGGTGCTCGCCAATCTCGAGAGCCTCGGCGCGGGCTTCCAGCTCGCCAGCTACGACCTCGACATCAGGGGTGCGGGCAATCTGCTCGGCGACGAGCAATCGGGGCACATCAAGGAGGTCGGCTTCGAGCTTTACCAGTCAATGCTCGAGGAGGCGATCCTCGAGGCCAAAGCGGGCGGCGGCGAGCGCGCGACGGAGGGCTTCTCGCCGCAGATCACGGTCGACGCCCCGATCATGATCCCGGAGACCTATGTCCCCGACCTCGACCTTCGAATGGGCCTCTACCGGCGGATGAACGAGTTCGAGACGCCGGCCGAGATCGAGCCCTTCGCCGCCGAGATGATCGACCGCTTCGGAAAAATTCCCGAAGAAACCGAAAATCTGCTGAAAGTCATCGAAATCAAGCTCAATTGCCGCACCGCGTGCATCGTCAAGCTCGACGTCGGGCCGAAGGGGGCTTTGGTCCATTTCCACAATGACAGCTTCCCGGACCTCGAAGGCCTGATCGCCTACGTCCAGCATCTGAAGGGCGTCGCCCGGCTGCGGCCCGATTCGAAGCTCGTCATCGCCAGGAACTGGGCCGACGCCGCCGCGCGCGTGAACGGCGCGCTCCAGCTCAGCCGCGGCCTCGCCAGGATCCTCGCCTGATCAGCTCCGCAGAGCGCCCGCGACCAATTTGTGCAGGCGCGAGTGGATCTGGTCGTTGGCGGCCAGCACCTGGCCCTCGACGAGCCGCGCGTCGCCGCCGCGAAAGTCGGTCGCGAAGCCGCCCGCCTCGCGCACCAGCAGCAGCCCGGCGGCGATATCCCAATATTGGAGGTCTTCCTCCCAGAAGCCGTCGTAGCGGCCGGCCGCGACCCAGGCGAGATCGAGCGCGGCCGAGCCGAAGCGGCGGATGCCCGCGACCTCGGGCGCGACGGCGCCGAGGATCTTCTCGAACCGATCGAGGTGGCCGTGGCCCTTATAGGGGATCCCGGTCGCGATCAGCGCGTCGGCGAGATCGCGGCGCGCCGAGACGCGCAGGCGGCGTTCGTTGAGCCACGCGCCCCTGCCCTTCTCGGCCCAGAAGCTCTCGTCGAGGAGCGGCTGATAGACGAGCCCTTGCGTGACCTCACCCCACCCGCCGCCAAGCCTGGCTTCCTGGACCGCGATCGAGACCGCGAAATGGGGAATGCCGTGGAGGAAGTTCGACGTGCCGTCGATCGGGTCGAGCACCCAGCGCGGCTTGCCCGGAGCCCCTTCGATCGTGCCGCCTTCCTCCATATAGAAGCCCCAGTCGGGCCGGGCGTGGCGCAGTTCGTCCATAATCGTCTCTTCGGCGCGCTTATCGGCCATCGAGACGAAGTCGGCCGGCCCCTTGCGGCTCACCTGGAGCTGCTCGATCTCGCCGAAGTCGCGCCGGATGCGCGGCGCCGCCTTGCGCGCCGCCTTCTGCATGACGGTGATGAGGCCGGAATGGGATACCATCAATCGGCGCGGCGGATGTAGGTCTGCTCGTAGACGTCGACCACGATCTTCGTGCCGGCGCCGATATGCGGCGGGACCATGACGCGCACGCCATTCTCGAGCAAAGCCGGCTTGTAGCTCGAGGAGGCGGTCTGGCCCTTCACCACGGCGTCGGCCTCGACGATCGTCGCCTCGATCGTGTCGGGGAGCTGGACCGAGATCGGCCGTTCCTCCCACAGCTCCATCACCACGTCCATGCCGTCCTGCAGGAAAGCGGCGGCGTCGCCGAGCAGGTCGGCGGGAAGCGCGATCTGCTCGTAATCCGCCTTGTCCATGAAGGTCAGCATGTCGCCCTCACGGAACAGGAACTGGAAATCCTTAGTCTCCAGCCGGACGCGCTCCACCGTCTCCGCCGAGCGGAAGCGGACATTGTTCTTGCGGCCGTCGATCAGGTTCTTCATCTCGACCTGCATATAGGCGCCGCCCTTGCCGGGCTGGGTGTGCTGGATCTTCACCGCCCGCCAGATGCCGCCTTCATATTCGATGATATTGCCGGGACGGATGTCCACGCCGCTGATCTTCATTTGGGTCTCGCTGAGATGACGGGAAAGTCGACCGGGGCCTTAGCGCGCGGCCCCGCTGCGAGCAAGGAGTGGGTAGGGATTGACCGCCGTGCCCTCGTGCCAGTCCTCCCCTTCCGCCATGCGGTGCACGGCGAAGTGCAGGTGCGGGCCCGCCGGATTGGCGTTGCCGGTGAAGCCGACGGTGCCGATCGGATCGCCCTGTGCCACTCTCTGCCCTTCCCTCAGCCCCGCCGCATAGGCGTCGAGATGGGCGTAATAATAGATCCAGTGCCGGTCGCGCGAGCGGACATAGGCGGAGATGCCGCCGCCGCCGCGGCTGAAGAAGAGCTTCTCGACAATGCCCGGCGCCGCCGCGATCACCGGCGTCCCGCGCGGCGCCATGATGTCGATCGCATTGTGGACCCGAGCTCCGCCGGCCCGGGACTGGGTGTAGGTGTCCTGGAGCTGGTCCGCGCCGACGCCCGCGACCGGGATGGCGAGCCCGCCGGGGCCGACGAGGAGGGCCGGGCGCTGCGGCGCGGCGGGAGGCGGCGGTCCGCTCTGCCCCTCGGCGAGCGTGCCGCGATTGAAGGCGAGGAACCAGAAGGCACTGGTCAGCAATGCGGTGACGATCGCAGTGACGATGATGGTGGCGAAGGTTCCGGCGCGCCGCATGGCCGATCAACGCAGGCCGCGAAACTTATTTCCCACCCGTTCCGTTCGAGCGGCGATGACCGGGACCGTCCGCATCGGCTGCTCGGGGTGGATCTACCGCCACTGGCGGGACGTCTTTTACCCGGCGAAGCTTGCCCAGCGCCTGTGGTTCGCGCATTATGCGGCGACCTTCGACACGGTCGAGCTCAACACCAGCTTCTACCACCTGCCCAAAGCGGACACGTTCGCGAAGTGGCGCGACCAGGCGCCTAGCGGCTTCCGCTACGCGGTCAAGGCGCCGCGCTTCATCACCCACATGAAGAAGTTGAAGGATTGCGCGGAGCCGGTCGGGGAATTCCTCCGCCGCGCCCGCAACCTCGGCCCGGCGCTGGGCCCGATCCTCTACCAGCTGCCGCCCCGCTGGGCGCTGAACCGCGAGCGGCTGGAGGAATTCATCGCCCTGCTCCCGCCCGACCTCGATCACGTCTTCGAGTTCCGCGAGAAGAGCTGGCTGACCGAGGAGGTGCTCGCGCTGCTCGACGCGCGCGGCTTGTCCTTCTGCGCCCACGACATGCCCGAGCTGGCGACGCCGCGCTGGGCGGTGGGACCGATCGCCTATGTCCGCTTTCACGGCGGCGAGGGCAAATATTGGGGACGCTATCGGGACGAAACGCTGCTCGACTGGACCGACTGGATCGTCGGTCAGGCGCGGCGGGGCCGCGACGTCTGGTGCTATTTCAACAACGACATAGGCGGCCATGCCGTCGAGGACGCGCTCACCCTGCGATCGATGGTGGCCCAGGCGTTGCGCTGAGCTCCCGAGCGGCTTTGATCCGAAATGGAGACGATCGCTGGCCGACCGTGACGGCCATCACGGCCGGCGGGAAAATCTGACCCTATCCGTTCCCCCCTGCCACCCGCCGGAATGGCGGCCACGCCTCTTTGAAGGACAGGACCATGGCCAGGATACCCGTCATCGTCGAATTCGCTGCCGAACCTCGCATCGCGACCGCCGAAGCCATGTTCGCCATGGAAATCTCGGCCACCGAGGATCTGCCGACGCTGGCAGGGCTAGATCTCGATCCGAGCTTCGCGCCGGTCGCCATTCCCAAGCTGTACGACGTGCAGGCTTTCGGCCTCGAGGCCACCATGGGGGTGATGGAGGCGGAAGTTGGGCAGGTTCCCGTGGCCGACTCCTACATCGTGCGCGGCGATGTAGAGGAAGAGGAGGCCGAGGCGCTGGCCTCCCGCGAGGGCGTGGTTGGCGTGTTCGCCGACGTCAGCGTCGAACCGATGCTGATCTGCCCGTTCAGCCCACCGCTCGGAACCGACGCGGACGTTGAGCGGCTCCTGTGCACGGCCCGGCTGCGCAGCGTGGGCGCCGACGGCCGTTCGGTGCTGGTCGCGATCGTCGATACCGGTATCAACATGGCCTATCTCAACAGCCGCGGAAAGAACCCGGCTTTCGACGCGGCGCGCAGCTGGACTCCCGGCCCCGGGATCACGCCGGGCAGCATGCCCGTCGGCCACGGTACCATGTGCGCCTACGATGTCTGCATCGCCGCCCCCGCCTGCACCTTGCTCGATGTGCCCTTCTTGGCCGTCGGAGGAAGGCTCAGCGACGCGATCCGCGCCTACAATCATCTCGTGCAGCTCATGCGGGCGCCGCGGCGGCCCGGCGAGAGCCGCTCGCTGGTTGTCAACAACAGTTGGGGCATGACGCCGGGCGCCCCCGACTTCCCGATCGGCCATCCCAGCAACTATTCCAACAACCCCCTGCATCCCTTCAATGTGCTGGTGGGAACGCTGGAGGGGCTGGGGGCGGATATTCTGTTCGCGGCCGGGAATTGCGGAGCACCCTGTCCATCCGGCAATTGCGGCGGAGTGACTGCCAATACGATCATTGGCGCCAATGGTCATGACAAGGTGCTGTGCGTCGCCGGCGTCGACGTGACCAAGCAGAGGGTCGGCTATTCATCGCAGGGCCCGGGTCGCCTGACCCGCAACAAGCCCGATTTGTGCGGCTACACGCACTTCGCCGGATCGGGCGTCTACGCCGCAGACGGCGGAACCTCGGCCGCGACTCCCGTAGTCGCGGGCTTGGTCGCCGCCTGGCGGAGCCGCAACCACTTCCAGCCGGGCAATCCCTCTCTGTCGCCCGAGGCGCTTCGCAATATGCTGCGCGCCACATGCCAGGATCTCGGCGGAGCCGGCTTCGACTTCGACCATGGTTTCGGCGTCGTCCAGGGCTGCAAGCTCGCCGACCAGTGGATCAGGCCCGACGGGCCCCGGCTTTGCGACCTGATTCCCGACCTTTGCGGGCCCTGGCGGATTTCCTATGATATCTGCCGGCGGTATCCCGAGATCTGCGAGCTGGTCGTGCCCTGGCCGATCAAGCCGGGCCAGCCGATACCCAAGCCGGGCGAGGATATCATCTTCGATCTCGGCGCCAAGGGCGAGCGCCTCGATTCACTTACTCGCGAACAGCTCGGCCAGTTGCTGTTCGTGCTCGGCCAGGTCCGGGCATGCGGCGAGGCGCGGGTGTCGACAACGCCGACGGGGGAAATGGCGGGCGCCGCCAAATGCGGTTGCGCCTGACCAAGCAGGCGCGCATGACGAGGCCGTCGCCACCGACTCGCCCAGGCGCCGGTGTCGAGATGCCCTGGAGGTGTGGCGCATGGACGGGCTGATGATCCAGCTGACCCTGCCCGGCGCAGAACCCACTCTTGCGGAGGCCGCGGCTGCCCTCGGCCTCCAACCCGGCGAGCTCGACCCCGAGTTCGGCGTGATCGCGACCGATCCCGATCAGGGCCTCTATACGATCCGAGTGCGGGCGGAGGCGGGAGAGCGCGCCCGCAAGGCGATCGAAGCCCGCAATATCGGCGGGGCGGAGGGCGTTTTCTCCGATCCGCAAATGACCCCGTTCGGCGAGGCCGACAACGGAATGGGGAACTAGCGCCCCAGGATCGACCGGAACGCGTTCACCCCGGCGCTCGACCCGGCGGGATGCCGCCACACCGCCGAGCAGACGGCGAGGAAGTCCGCCCCCGCCTCCACCAGCGCCCGTCCATTCTCCGGGGTGATCCCGCCGATGGCGACGCACGGAATTTCGAACAGCCGCGACCACCAGGCGAGGATCGCCGGATCCGGCCGGTGGTGCGTCTCCTTGGTCGTCGTCGGGAAGAAGGCGCCGAAGGCGACGTAATCCGCACCCGCCTCTCCCGCCGCCATGGCGAGGTGGCGGCTGTCGTGGCAGGTGACGCCGATTTGCGCGGCGGGGCCGAGCAAAGCCCGCGCCTCGCGCGGGTCGCCGTCGCTCTGGCCGAGATGCACGCCGTCGGCGCCGAGCCGCTTCGCCAGCGCCGGATCGTCATTGACCATGAACGCGACCTCATGCGCCTCGCAGATGCGCTGCAGCGGCTCGGCGAGCCGGGCGGCCTCGTGCTGGTCGACGCCCTTCACCCGAAACTGGAAGGCCGCGACCGGCCCTCCGGCAAGCGCCTCCTCGAGCCGCGTCGGAAAATCGCCGCCGACGTCGAGCGGCGAGATCAGATAAAGCTGCGCCGGCGGCCGGGCGACCGGCTGGAACAACGCCGCGAATTCGGGGTCGAGCTCGTCTTCCATCATGCCGTTCCTGCCGCCCCGCGCACGCCCGTCAAGCACAGAAAGCGATCGGGCTTGCGGCCGGTGCCCCAGGCGGATCGGATCCGTTCGAATCCGGCGGCCGCCATCAGCGCGCGCACCTCCGCCTCGCTCCACAGGCGGAAACCGTGCTTGTGGCCCGACCATTTGGCGAGTTCCTCGGGCGGCTCGAACGCGATCGCGAGCAGGCCGCCGGGGCGCAGCACGCGTGCCAGCTCGGCCACGCCGCCGGCAGGATCCGGCCAGAAATAGATATTGTTGACGCTTGCCGCCGTGTCGGCCGAGGCGCCGGCGAGCGGCAGCGCTTCGACCGATGCGTGCAGGATCTCCGCTCGCCCGCCGAACCGCCGCCGCGCCCGTGCCACCATCGCTTCCGACATGTCCGCGCCGACGACCTGCGCGCCCCGCGCGAGCAAAGCCGCGATCAGCCCGCCCCCGCCGAAGCCGATCTCCAGCATCCGGTCCCCCGGCTGCGGATCGAGCTCGGCCAGCACCAGCGCGTTCATCGCCCGGCTGATCCGGTCGAGCCACGGGCCGATCAGCCATCGGCCGGCGAGGCCGTGGGGGTTCCGGAACTGCCCGGCCAGCCAGCGTGCCATGCCCCGATCAGCCACGCGGCTGCTCAGCGAACGCCCGCGGCAATCGCATTTTCCTGCCGCACCACATCCTGCAGGCGGTTCCGGAACGGGTGAAGCCGGCGGACGACCCCGCCGAGCCGGGCGATTGTTACCGTGCCGTCGGCGAACTGCGCCGCATCGCCGCGCAGGCCGGCCGCCATCTCGCGCGCGATCTGGAAGATGGCGCGGTCCACGATGCGGACCTCGAGCGCCGCCCGTTCGGTGGCGATCTCCGCGCGCACCCCGCGGCGCTCGGCGGCCGACAAGGATGCGCCGATGGCGGCGATTTCCCGTTCGAGCTTGGCCGCGCCTGCCCCGGCGGTGGCGTCGAGCTCGTCCGCGAAAACTTCGAGATCGGCCTGAAGCCGCTCGTCGCGCCCGCTGCCGCCGGTCTGCTCCCACGAGGCGAGCAGCCGCTCCGGCACGCGAAACAGCAGCAGTTGGACGTTGAGCATTTCCCAGGTGCTTTCTTCTCGCGGGTTGGCCGCTAGGGCAACTCGGCGCAGCAGCACATGCGCCGAATTGAGCAGTCGCAGGCCGGCGATGGTCTCATTGCCGGCAATTCGCACGGCCTGGCGGTCGTTGCGGAGCATTGCCTCGAGCAAAGTCGCGTAGCGCTGGAGCAGGGTGCGGACGTGGCCGTTGATCGTGGCCATGTCGCGCACGATCTGCGCGGGCCGCATGTCGGCGGTCAGCGGCAAAGCGGGAAAGTCCGGCCGGTCGAGCGCCGCCAGCGACGCGTCGACCGCATCGAGCTTGGCCAGGGCCTCGGCGAGCCCGGCGCGGATCCGGCCCACTCCGCGCTCGATGTCGCCGGCCGATTCGGCAGCGTCCCACCAGCCGCTCATCGCGCCGACCGACTCGTCCATCGGCGCGACGGCGCGTTCGAGGCGGAGCATCCACGCTCCCATCGCCTGAAACTCGCGCGCATAAGCGGCGGGCGCCGGCTGAGCCGCAACGCCCGGCGCGGCGACCTGCGCCGAGACGGCCAGCAGCGCCGCGACCAGCATGAAAAAGCGCATCCTCACCCCCCGCCGCAAAGAAGCAGCGAGCTACAAACTAAGGCAGCAGCGGCGTTTGTCGAGCCGTCAGGCGGCCGCCTTCTCGGTCGAGGCGCGATGGATGTCGTCGATCGCTCGGCCGAGCGTCGAGTCGAACTCCTCGTCGCTCATGCCGTGGCGCAGCTCCTCGAGCAAAGCCCGTGAGAAGCTGGCGATCACGCCGCGATTCCTGGCCAGCTCGCGGCAGGCTTCCTCGCGCGAGAAGCCGCCGGAGAGCGCCACCACGCGCAGGACGCGGGGATGCGCGACGAGCGGGTCGAACAGTCCGGCTTCGACCGGCAGGCTGAGCTTCAGCATCACGCGCTCGCTCCCCGGCAAGGCGTCGAGCGCCTTCGAGAGCTCCTCGAGCAGGATGCGGTCCGCCTCGCCGCGCTCCGGGCTCCTGATGTTCACCTCGGGCTCGATGATCGGGACCAGACCGGCGGCGAGAACGTCGCGCGCGACCTCGAACTGCTGGCGGACGATCGCCGCGATCCCCGCGCGATCGGCGAGGTTGATCACCGACCGCTCCTTGGTGCCGAACATGCCGAGGCGCCGCGCCCGCGCCAGCAAAGCGTCGAGCCCGGGCATCGGCTTCATCAGCTGGACGCCGTCCGCTTCGGCCTCGAGCCCCTTGTCGATCTTGAGGAACGGGACGACGCCCCGCTCCTTCAGCACCTCGGGCACCGGCCTGCCGTCTACGTCGCCGTCCATCGTCCGCTCGAACAGGATCGCGCCGATCACCTTGTCGCCCGAAAAAGCGGGAGACGTGATGATTCGGGAGCGCATGTCGTGGATGAGGCCGAACATCTCCTCGTCGGAGCTCCACGCGCCTTCCTCGATGCCGTAGCCCTTGAGCGCCTTGGGCGTCGACCCCCCGCTCTGGTCGAGCGCGGCGATAAAGCCTTTGCCGCTCTCGACCTGCGCCATCATCTTCGCGTCGTCCATCATTCGTCCTCGCTCGTCTGGTTCACTGTTGTCAGCGCCGCGACGCCCGGCAGCTCCTTGCCTTCCATCCATTCGAGGAAGGCGCCGCCGGCGGTCGAGACGAAGCTGAAATCGTCGGCGACGCCGGCCTGGTTGAGCGCCGCCACCGTGTCGCCGCCGCCGGCGACTGAGACCAGGTCGTTGCCCTGGGTCAGAGCGGCGGCGATGCAAGCGAGCGCGACCGTCGCCGCGTCGAAGGGCGGCGTCTCGAAGGCTCCGAGGGGACCGTTCCAGACCAAAGTGCGGCAGGTCTTGAGGACGTCGGCCAGCGCTTCCACCGCGGCCGGGCCGACGTCGAGGATCATCTCGTCGGCGGCGATCTCGTGGACGTTGCATGTGCGCAGCGACGGCGGGTTGGGCGCGAACTCCTTCGCCACCACCACGTCGTAGGGCAAATGCACCGTGCAGCCGGCGCGCTCGGCGGCGTCGAGGATCTCGAGCGCGGTCGCTCCGAGCTCGTGCTCGGCGAGCGACTTGCCGACGTCGACGCCGCGCGCGGCGAGGAAGGTGTTGGCCATGCCGCCGCCGATGATGAGGTGATCGACCCTGGCGACAAGGTGGCGGAGCACGTCGAGCTTGGTCGAGACCTTGGCGCCGCCGACCACCGCCGCCACCGGCCGCTCCGGCGCGCCGAGCGCCTTTTCGAGCGCGGTCAGCTCGGCCTCCATCGCGCGGCCGGCAAAGGCGGGCAGCAGGCGCGCGATCGCCTCGGTGGAGGCGTGCGCCCGGTGCGCGGCGGAGAAAGCGTCGTTGACGTAGAAGTCGCCCAGCCCCGCGAAACGCCCGGCGACGGCGGGATCGTTCTTCTCCTCGCCGCCGAAGAAGCGGCTATTCTCGAGGATCGCAATTTCGCCCGGCGCAAGCGCGGCCACGGCCTCCGCATCGCCTTCCCAGTCGATGAACCGCACCGGCCGACCCAGCACGGCCTCGTAGGCGGGCACGATTTGGCGCAGCGACATGTCCACGCGCGGCTCGCCCTTCGGCCGCCCGAAATGGGCCAGCAGGAGCACGATCGCGTCCTTGTCGGCGAGCTCGGTGACGGTCGGCAGCGTGGAGCGCAGCCGGGTGTCGTCGCTCACCGCCCCGTCCGCCATCGGCACGTTGAGGTCGACGCGCACCAGCACGCGCTTGCCGGCCACGTCGCCGAGGTCGTCGAGGGTCTTGAATGAGGTCATCGCCTGCCCGCTCCGTTCGTCCCGAGTAGCTGTCGAGCTTGTCGAGACAGCGTATCGAGGGAGGCCTGTCCTTCGATACGGGTCCTCGATACGGCTTCGCCTCCTCGGCCCCTACTCAGGACGAACGGGATGGTGATCGCCATGCAACCGGACGTCATGACGTCAAACCAGCCGCGCCATCGCGCTCGCGGTGTCGACCATCCGGTTCGAGAAGCCCCATTCATTGTCGTACCAGGAAACGACACGGACGAGCTTGCCCTCGAGCACCGCCGTTTCAAGAGAATCCACGGTCGAGCTCGCCGGATTGTGGTTGAGGTCGATCGAGACCAGAGGCTCGTCGGTATAAGCGAGGATGCCGGCGAGCGGTCCGGACTCCGACGCGGCCTTGAGCGCTCCGTTCACTTCCTCGAGGCTGGTGTCGCGGGTGGGCGTGAAGGTGAGGTCGATCAGGCTGACGTTAGGCGTCGGAACGCGGATCGCCGAGCCGTCGAGCTTGCCCTTCAGCTCCGGCAGCACCTCGCCGACCGCGCGGGCGGCGCCGGTCGTGGTCGGAATCATCGACATCCCCGCGGCGCGCGCGCGGCGCATGTCCGGGTGGATCTGGTCGAGGATCTTCTGGTCGTTGGTATAAGCGTGGATGGTCGTCATCAGCCCGCGCTCGATGCCGATCACGTCGTTCATCACCTTGGCGACGGGCGCGAGGCAATTGGTGGTGCACGAGGCGTTGGAGACGATCGCGTGCCCGGCGGTGAGCTTGTCGTGATTGACGCCGTAGACCACCGTGAGGTCGACGCCCTTGCCGGGCGCTGAAATGAGGACTTTCTTAGCGCCAGCAGTAAGATGCGCACCGGCCTTGTCGCGGTCCGTGAAGAAGCCGGTGCATTCGAGCGCGATGTCGATCCCATTGTCGCCGTGCGGGAGCTTGCCCGGCTCGAGCTCGGCGGTGACCTTGATACGGCGGCCGTCGATGATGAGGTCGTTGCCTTCATATCCGACCTCGCCCGGATAGAGGCCGTGGACGCTGTCGCGCCTGAACAGCAAAGCGTTCGATTTCGCGTCGGCGAGGTCGTTGATCGCGACCAGCTCGAGGCCGCTGTCCGGCTTTTCGAGGATCGCCCGGGCCACCAGCCGGCCGATGCGGCCGAAGCCGTTGATCGCAACTCTCGTCGCCATGTCATTGATCTCCTTGAAGTTTGAGCCGCGCGAGAATCTGCGGCACGATCGCCTCGGCGGTGAAGCCGAAGCGCCTGAACACGTCGTCGCCGGGGGCCGATGCGCCGAAGCGGTCGAGCCCGACGGCCAGCCCGTCCGGGCCGACATAGCGCTCCCAGCCGAGCGTCGTCCCCGCCTCGATCGACACTTTGAGCGCGTCGGCGGGAAGCAGTCCGGCGCGATAGGCCCCGTCCTGCGCGTCGAAATGCGACCAGCTCGGCATCGAGACGATGTCGGCGCCGATCCCCTGTTCCTCGAGCGCGTCCGCGACCGCGAGCGCCAGCGAGACCTCCGAGCCGGTCGCGATCAGCACCACTTGGCGGGCGGCCGCTGCCGCGCGGAGGCGGTAGGCGCCGCGAGAGCAAAGGTTGTCGGCGTTCCGTTCGAGCCGGACCTGGGCGAGGTTCTGCCGCGTCAGCGCGAGCACCGAAGGCCCGTCGCGCCGCTCCAGCGCGAGCTGCCAGCATTCGGCGGTCTCGACCGCGTCGGCGGGGCGGAAGACGGCGAGGTTGGGGATCAGGCGCAGGCTGGTGAGGTGCTCGACCGGCTGGTGGGTCGGCCCGTCCTCGCCGAGCCCGATCGAATCGTGAGTCATCACGTAGATGACCCGTACGCCTTGCAGCGCAGAAAGCCGGATCGCCGGCCGGCAATAATCCGAGAAGACCAGGAAGGTGCCGCCATAGGGGATCACGCCGCCGTGCAGAGCCATTCCGTTCATCGCCGCGGCCATTCCGAACTCGCGGATTCCGTAATAGATGTAGCGGCCGGAATAATCCTCTTTCGTCAGAGGCTTCTGGGCCTTTGTTTTGGTATTGTTAGAACCAGTGAGGTCGGCCGATCCGCCGATCGTCTCGGGCAGATCCGAGTTGATCGCCTCGAGCGCGATCTCGGACGCTTTGCGGGTGGCGACATGTTGAGGAATCGCCGATAATTGCGACAAATGTTGAGAGATGGAGAATCCCTGCGGCAAACGGCCTTCCATCCGCCGCAC
>DASQKE010000009.1:0-3945 GCA_035630675.1 Allosphingosinicella sp. | reverse complement strand
GAGGACGCGGACGTCCACCGCCTCCACGGCAGCCTCGAACCTGGCGCGCAGCGCGCGGCGATCGCGGCGGCGAAGCCGGGCCGCCGCAAGGTCGTGCTCGCGACCTCGATCGCGGAGACCAGCCTGACTCTGGACGGTGTCCGCATCGTCGTCGATTCCGGGCTCGCCCGGCGGCCGCGCTACGACCGCGCGGCGGGGATCACCCGGCTCGTCACCGAGCGGGCCAGCCAGGCGGCGGTGACCCAGCGCGCCGGGCGGGCCGGGCGCCAGGCGCCGGGCATCGTCTATCGCCTCTGGGAGGAGGCCGCGACCGCGACCCTGCCGCGCTTCGATCCGCCCGAAATCCTCGAAGCCGACCTCTCGGCCCTGGTGCTCGACTGCGCCTTGTGGGGCGTCGCCGATCCGCGGACGCTGCGCTGGCTCGATCCACCGTCGGCCGCGGCGGTCGCTGAGGCCAGAAGTCGCCTCGCCTCGCTCGGCGCGCTCGATGGGGACGGGCGGCCGACGCCGCACGGGCGGGCGATCGCGGCCCTGCCCCTCCCGCCGCGCCTCGCCCACATGCTGCTCGCCGCCGGGGAGCGGGGCTGGGGCGGGACCGCGGCGGAGGTGGCGGTTTTGCTGTCGGAGCGCGGCCTCGGCGGCATGGATGCCGATCTCGAGCTGAGGCTGAGGCGCTGGCGGACCGAGCGCGGGCGCAGGGCGGACGCGGCGCGCGGGCTGGCGAAAAGGTGGCTCGCTTTCACCCCGCATCGTCCCGGCAGCGGACCTGACGAGATCGGGGCGTGCATCGCCCTCGCTTACCCCGACCGCCTCGCGAAGCGCCGCGACGCATCCGGCGAGAATTGGATTTCGGCGGGCGGGCGGGGGTTCCGCCTCGATCCGGCTTCTCCTCTTGCCCGCGCGGAGTGGCTGGCGGTGGCGGAAGTCGGCGGAACCGCGGCGGGCGCGCGCATCCTGTCGGCGGCGGCGATCGACCAGGCGACGGTCGAGACCTTGTTCGCCGACCGGATCGCCACCGGCGCCTCCGCCGCCTTCGATCCCGTGACGGGAGGCGTCCGGGCGGAGCGCGGGCGCCGGCTCGGCGCGATCCTGCTTTCCGGCGGACCGGACCCGCGCCCGGACCCCGAGGCGATCGCCGCGGCTTTGGTCGAAGGCGTGCGCGTGCACGGCCTTGCCCTTCTGCCCTGGAGCGAAGCCGCGCTCGGCCTGCGCCGCCGCGCCGCCTTCGCCCGCCGCCGCGATCCCTCGCTCCCCGATCTCTCGGACGGGGCGCTGCTCGCCGGTCTCGACGAATGGCTGCCCACGCTCGTTGCCGGCAAAAGGAGGCTGGTGGAGATCGACTCCGCGGCTCTCGGTGGCGCGGTCGAGGCGCTGCTCGGCTGGGCGTCCCGCCAGCGGGTCGATCAGCTCGCGCCGTCGCACTTCGCCACGGCCGCCGGAAGCAGCCACCCGATCGACTATCAGGCCGAGGCCGGTCCGACGGTAACGGTCAGGGTCCAGGCTTTGTTCGGCGTCTCGGAGCATCCGCAGGTCGCCGGCGAGCCGCTGGTGCTCAGCCTCACCTCGCCGGCGGGGCGGCCGATCCAGACGACCCGCGATTTGCCGGGCTTCTGGCGCGGCAGCTGGGCGGCGGTCGCGAAAGAGATGCGCGGGCGCTACCCGAAGCATCCGTGGCCCGACGACCCGGCGGCGGCCGATCCCACGCTTCGAACGAAGAAGGCCGCCGCACGGAAATCCTAGCGGGCGGCGGCGCCGTGCTGTTCGTGCTCGTCCTCGCCGCAGCGAAAAGCGGCGGCACGGGCATCGGCGCGCGCTCGCGCGAGGGCGTTGGCGTTCGGGAGCGCCCCATCGATCATCGCGACAAGGCAGCCGGCGTGGCCGGGCCGGCCGATCGATTCCACCGCGAGCAGGCTGGCATTCGGGAGATCGTTGCCCGACAATAAGAGGCGGTAGATGATTGCGAACGGACGCCCGCGCCGCAGGCGCCACTCGACCCGTGGGCCGGGAACGCTGAACCGGCCGGGCGCTTCCCACTCGCCATTGTCCTCGCCGGCATCGATGTCGACACGGTCGTCGCCGCTCATCACGATCAGCGGGATGCCGGCATGCCCGCGGCAGCGCCAGATCGTGCTGCTGCCTTCGTCCTCATGCGCCGTCCGAGTACAGCGAGCGACGTCGAGATCGGTGTAGACGCTGGTGACCCGTCCGGGCTGCGCCGCGGCGGGCGCCGCGACGAGCAAAGCTGCCACTGCCAAGGTTCGCATGGTCCCTCCCCGATCGCGGGGAAGCCTACAGCATCGGGGGCCCGGAGCCCAGCCGCCAGGGTCCGTGCTCAGGCGGAGAGCCGCTGGCGGCTGCCGTGGACGAGATCGCTCGCACGCTCGAAGGTCATCGGCTTGCCGAACAGATAGCCCTGGATCTGGTGGCAGCCGAGATCGCGCATGCGGGTGAAGTCGTCAGCGGTCTCGACGCCTTCCGCGGTGACGGTCATCCGGAAGCTCTTGGCGAGGCTCACGATCGACTGGATGATCGCCACCGTCTCGCGATTGTCGGCGGCGTCGCGGACGAACGAACCGTCGATCTTGAGCTTGTGGAACACGGCCTTGTTCAAATAGCCAAGCGACGAATAGCCGGTCCCGAAATCGTCGAGCGCGATTCCGACGCCGAGCGCGCGCAGACGCTTCAGGACGTCGAGCGCGGCGTCGGAATCGCCGAGGAACACGCTTTCGGTCACTTCGAGCTCGAGCCGGTTGGCCTGGAGCCGGTGGCGGCCGAGCGCGTCGTTGACCGTGTTGGGCAAGGCCGGGAAGATCAATTGACGCGCCGACAAGTTGACGGCGACGCTGATATTCTCCGGCCAGACCGCGGCGGCGCGACACGCCTCCTCGATCACCCAGTCGCCCAGATCCATGATCAGGCCCGATTCCTCGGCGAGCGGGATGAAATCGTTGGGGGAGACGATGCCGCGGGTCGGGTGGTGCCAGCGGATCAGCGCCTCGAAGCCGACCAAAGTCTGGTCGGCGGCGCTGATCAGCGGCTGGTAGAGCAAGCGGAACTGGCCAAGCTGGAGCCCGGCGCGAAGATCCTGCTCGAGCCGCAGCCGGTCCTCGGCGGCGTTCTGCATGTCCGAGTTGAAGAAGCAGCAGGTGCCGCGCCCCTGATCCTTCGCCTGGTAGAGGGCGAGATCGGCCTTCTGGATGAGGTCGTCGACGCTCTGCCCGTCGATCGGGCCGAACGCGCAGCCGATCGAGACGCCGATCCGGATCTCTGCCTTGTCGATATGATAGGGCTCGGCGATCGAGGCGATCAGGCGCTGGGCCATGCTTTCGACCATGCGGCGGCTCTGCGCGTCCTTGATCACGATCGCGAACTCGTCGCCGCCCATGCGACCGACATGGCCGTTCTGTCCGACCTCCTTGACCAGGCGCTGCGAGACGCTCTTCAGCACCGCGTCGCCCTTGGGATGGCCGAACGTGTCGTTGACCGGCTTGAAGCCGTCGAGATCGAGAAACATGATCGCGCACGGGACATTGCCCGAAGTCGCGTTCGACAGGGCCTCGCCGAGCAGCTGGCGGACGCGACCGCGGTTCGGAAGGCCGGAGAGCACGTCCATGTTGGCGAGGTTGGTGAGGCGTTCCTGGGTCTTGCGAACCTCGGTCACGTCGGATCCGACGCCGCGAAAGCCCTGGAAGACGCCGGTCATGTCGATGATCGGATCGCCGGCAAGGCTGATCCAGCGCGTTCCGCGGCGGGTCTTCAGCTCCATTTCGAGGCTGGCGAACGGCGCCCGGGCGAGCAAGGTGCGGCCGAGCGCGCTCGATCCGCCCAGTGACGCGGGCAGCGAATGGCCGACAAGCTGGTTGGTCGAGCGGCCGAGCAGGGCCGTCATCCGCGCCGAAATGTAGACGACGCGATTCTCGCCATCGACCTGCCACAGCCAGCCGA
>DASQKE010000008.1:0-3324 GCA_035630675.1 Allosphingosinicella sp. | reverse complement strand
GCTCAGCCCTAGCGGTCGTCAAATCATACAGTCAGAAGGCGCTTAATCGCACTGCCTCGTCTCGCGATATTCGCCGGCGGCGCTCATCGTGCGCACCGTGGAGCAGGCGCCGTCGCGCACCTCCTCGCGCCACGAGCCGTCGGCCTGGGTGACGCGGTTGCCGCGCGGCACCCGGCGGCCGTTGCGGATCTCGTAGGACCAGTTCGCCGGCGTCTTCGCCTGGGCGTCGCCGCGCTGGGCGAAGGCCGGGCTGAGCGCGCCGACCGCCACGACGACGGCGGCGATGCCGCCGAGCGCGAGCGTCAGATGCAGAGCCTTCATCGGGCACACTCCTGTTTCATCCTGCACGCCGTACAGGACGGCGCCTGAACGCAGGCTGAGTGCGATTCGCGCGCTTTCAAAGTCTTGTGGCTCGAAACTCCCGCTAGGGCTGAGCCTGTCGAAGCCCGGGTCCGGTCCGGCAACCCGTCCTTCGACAGGCTCAGGACTAGCGGGGTCGGGGCAGCCCACTCCCAGGACGCCCTAAGTGCACGCAAATATGGTGGATAAGTCATAAAGCCTCTTGGCGGCGGAAGCGGCGTCAGGCACTATGGCTTGTGGCGCTCCCTGGGGGGTGACGCTAGTGCTTGTAGGAATTCGCTGCGATGACCATATCGGTCGCAGGCGAAAGCAGGCTGCCCTGTGGATATCGGGGACAAGCCGAAATGAGCCCGCCGCTCCCCACCGAAAGCGCCTAGGGTGGGTCGAAACCCACTGGAACGAAGTGGGAACAAGGGGTAGAGTGATGGACCTTTCGGGCAGCAGCGAGACGGGAACGAGCGACGTGAGCGTCACCACGGCCGAGCCGCGCAAGAAAGCGACGATCTTCGAGGATGCGGCCGGCAAGGGCGCGTCGAAGCTCTACCCGGTCGAGGTCGACCGCAGCCGCGATGCCCTGCTCACCGATTTCGGCAAGGACACGCTCAAGGACCGCTATCTGCTGCCGGGCGAATCCTATCAGGATCTGTTCGTCCGCGTCGCCTCGGCCTATGCCGACGACGCCGCCCACGCGCAGCGGCTCTACGATTATATCTCGCAGCTCTGGTTCATGCCGGCGACGCCGGTGCTCTCGAACGGCGGGACCGGGCGCGGGCTGCCGATCAGCTGCTACCTGAACAGCGTCGACGACAGCCTCGAAGGGATCGTCGGCACCTGGAACGAGAATGTCTGGCTGGCCGCGCGCGGCGGCGGCATCGGCACCTATTGGGGCAATGTCCGGGGTATCGGCGAGGCGGTCGGTTTGAACGGCAAGACCTCGGGCATCATTCCGTTCGTCCGCGTCATGGATTCGCTGACGCTGGCGATCAGCCAGGGAAGCCTGCGCCGCGGCTCGGCCGCCTGCTATCTCGACATCAACCATCCCGAGATCGAGGAATTCCTCGAGATCCGCAAACCTTCGGGCGACTTCAATAGGAAGGCGCTCAACCTCCACCATGGCGTGCTGGTCAGCGACGCTTTCATGGAGGCGGTGCGCGACGGCGCCGAATGGGTGCTGCGCTCGCCCAAGGACGGCTCCGAGCGCGCCACGGTCGACGCGCGCGCTCTGTTCCAGAAGCTGGTCGAGACCCGGCTCGCGACCGGCGAGCCCTACATCATCTTCATCGACCAGGTGAACCGGTCGATGCCCCGCCACCAGCGCGAATTGGGCCTCAAGGTCTCGACCTCGAACCTGTGCTCCGAGATCACGCTGCCGACCGGTATCGACCATCTCGGCAATGCGCGCACCGCGGTCTGCTGCCTCTCCAGCCTCAACCTCGAGACCTGGGACCAGTGGCACGGCGAGAAGATGTTCATCGAGGACGTGATGCGCTTCCTCGACAACGTCCTCTCGGACTATATCGAGCGCGCGCCCGACGAGATGGCGCGGGCCAAATATTCGGCGGCGCGCGAACGCTCGGTGGGCCTCGGAGTGATGGGCTTCCACTCCTTCCTCCAGGCGCGCTCGATCCCGTTCGAGGGCGCCATGGCGAAGAGCTGGAACTTCAAGATCTTCAAGCATATCCGAGCCCAGGTCGACGAGGCCTCGATGATGCTCGCCAACGAGCGCGGCCCCTGCCCCGACGCCGCCGACATGGGCGTGATGGAGCGCTTCTCGTCCAAGATGGCGATCGCGCCGACCGCCTCGATCTCGATCATCGCAGGCGGCACCTCGGCCTGCATCGAGCCGATCCCGGCCAACATCTACACTCACAAGACCTTGTCCGGCAGCTGGTCGATCAAGAACCCCTATCTCGAGAAGCTGCTGGTCGCGAAGGCCATGGACAGCGCGAACGTCTGGAACTCGATTCTCGAGCGCGGCGGCTCGGTCCAGCACCTCGATTTCCTCACCCCCGAGGAGAAGGACACGTTCAAGACCAGCTTCGAGATCGACCAGCGCTGGCTGATCGAGCTCGCCGCCGACCGTACGCCCTTCATCGACCAGGCGACCTCGCTCAACCTGTTCATCCCCGCCGACGTCGACAAATGGGACCTCTTGATGCTCCACTTCCGGGCCTGGGAGCTCGGCGTGAAGTCGCTTTATTATCTGCGCTCCAAGTCGGTCCAGCGCGCCGGCTTCGCGGGCGGCGTCGAGGCCGACAACACCCCCGACCTCAAGGAAATCCCGCTCGCCAGCACCACGGATTACGACGAATGCCTGGCCTGCCAGTAAGGTGCGGGCGGCCTCAGCTTGCCGCAGGCAAGATGAGGACTCGCCACGGCGGGCAGCGGAGCGGCGCAGCCGGTCCGTCTGACGGCGTGGCGGCACTCGTCCTTCTCCCCCTGCTCCTCCTCGCCGCCTGCGCGACTCAAACCGCCGCAGCCGTCGCGCCCGGATCGCCCGGTTTCCTCCTCGGTTTGTGGCACGGCTTCATCTTCCCCATCGCCTGGCTGCTGTCGCTCTTCATGCCCGACGTCTCGGTCTATGCCGTGCCCAACAATGGCGGCTGGTACGATTTCGGCTATTTCCTCGGAATCGCCGTGTTCGGAATTGGCGCCCGCAAGAGCCACGTGGTCTATCGCGACCGCGTCGTCGTCCGCGAGAGCCGGCCATGACCCGCCGTCCCGCCCCTCCCGCAAACAATCCTCCGGTCTGGAGTCTGTAACATGCCCCTTCTCGAAGCCCGCAAGCAGTACAAGCCGTTCGAATATCCCTGGGCGTTCGATTTCTGGAAGCGTCAGCAGCAGATCCACTGGATGCCGGAGGAAGTGCCGCTCGGCGAGGATTGCCGCGACTGGGCGCAGAAGCTCACCGACCATGAGCGCAACCTGCTCACGCAGATCTTCCGCTTCTTCACCCAGGCCGAC
>DASQKE010000007.1:0-4612 GCA_035630675.1 Allosphingosinicella sp. | reverse complement strand
CACAGCCGTCGTCTTGCCCGCACCCGGCGGAGCGATCAGCACAGCGTTGGAGGTCGCGCGCAGGGCCGCGAGCATTTCGGGGAGCGCGGCGTGGATGGGAAGGTCGGTCACCGCCGACCCCTAACGCCATGCCGACCCTGAATCGAGTTTGGGGGTTCAGCCCCGGGACGCGTTCTCGCCAGGCGGGACGATGAATCCGCCGCGCTCTACGATGTTGCTCTCTCCGATCACCGGTGCCTGGATGCGGGTGAGCGTGACCCGCGCGCGAATCTCGTCCACCCTCGGCTGCTGGGGATGGTCGTGGCCCGGATCCTCGTCGAGTGCGCTGGACGGCAAGGCGATCAGCCGGGCAGGGCGCGAGACCGAGCTGGTGTTCGTGAAGACGATCGAGTCGCCGACATTATTGTCGTTGACGATGACCTCGTCCACGCCGTCCTCGCCGGGACGCTTGTCGTCGCCGATCAGCTGCACGAGCTCGATGTAGCGGGCCTGCTGCTGAACGTCCTGAGTGCTGCCGCGAAGATCGTATGTCACCAGAGCAGCAGCGGCGCCCTGGCTCTCCTCGAGCTTGAGGAGCAGATTCTCGATCGAAGGCATGGTCCGTCCTTTCCGATACGCACGATGCCAGGGCGATGCGGCAAGAAGCGGCATTGCCGGGGAGGAGCGCGAGTCCGGTGGCTAGCATGGTCAGGTGGAAACCGGCGTGACGGCGGTCACGCACCGTCTATTTGGGAACAACGGGAGGCGGGCCCGGCCTCAATAGGCCCTCGCAATCGCGAACTCGACGGCTTCGACCAGCGCCGACTTGGCGCGGCCGCTGGGGAAGGGGCCGAGCGCGTCGATCGCGCGCTGGCCGAAGGTGCGCGCGCGCGCCAGCGTGTCGTCGAGCGCGGCGGTGTCGCGCAGGATGCGGGTGGTGCGGGTTAGATCCTCGTCCGCATTGCGCAGGCCCTCGATCGCTTCCTTGAGGAAGCGGCGGTCGTCGTCGCCGGCGCGGGCGTAAGCGAGGATGACCGGGAGCGTCACCTTGCCGTCGCGAAAATCGTCGCCGACGCCCTTGCCCATCGTCGCCGCGTCCGAGGCATAGTCGATCGCGTCGTCGACCAGCTGGAAGGCGGTGCCGAGATTGCGACCGAAGCAGTCGAGCGCGTGCTCGGCCGCCTCCTCCCGCTCGGCGACCACCGCGGCGATCCGGCAGGCGGCGGCGAACAGGGCCGCGGTCTTGGCCGTGATGATCTGGAGATAATGGTCCTCGCCGGTCTCGACCCGGCGCTGGGCGGTGAGCTGGTCGACCTCGCCCTCGGCGATCACCGACGAGGCGCGGGACAGGATCTTGAGCACCTTGAGGCTGCCGTCCTCGACCATCAGCTCGAAGCTGCGCGAGAACAGGAAATCGCCGACCAGCACGCTTGCCGGATTTCCCCAGATGATGTTGGCGGTGCGCCGGCCACGGCGCAGGCCGGAGCCGTCGACGACGTCGTCGTGGAGCAGGGTCGCGGTGTGGATGAACTCGACCGCGGCGGCGAGCTTGTGGTGCCGCGTTCCCGGATAGTCGAGCAGCCGGGCACAGGCGAGGGTCAGCATCGGCCGCATTCTCTTGCCGCCGCCGGCGATGAGATGGCCGGCCAGCTCCGGGATCAAAGCCACCTCGCTTTGCATGCGCTCGAGGATGACCGCGTTGACATGGTTGAGGTCGCCCGCGACGAGCTGGATCATCGGCTCGAGCGAAGGGGCGCGGGGCGCGCCGAGCTGGTGAAGCGTGGCCGACATGAGTGGCGGCGATGTGCGCGTTGGGGGGGCGAAAGGCAAGGGCGCGCCGGAGCGTTCAGCCCGACAGCGGCAGCTTCAGCCGCGCCAGCAGGCCGCCCAGGTCTTCGCTTTCCTCGAGCGCGATCGAGCCGCCGTAGATTTCGGCGACGTCGCGGACGATGGCGAGGCCGAGGCCGGTGCCGGGCTTGTTGCTGTCGAGCCGGGCGCCCCGGTCGAATATGCTGGCGCGCATCGCCTCGGGAATGCCCTTGCCGTCGTCCTCGATCTCGATCTCGACGCATTCGGGGGTGTTGCGCACCGTCACGAACACCCGGCCGCCGCCATATTTGGCCGCATTCTCGATCAGATTGCCGACCATTTCGTCGAGATCCTGCCGCTCGACCCGCACGGCAGCGTCGCGGTCCCCCGCCAGGTCGACGGTGACATTCTCGTAGAGCCGGCTGACCGCGCGCTCGACCGCCTCCAGGCTTGGCCACACGTCCGCCCGCGCCTGGGCGGAGGAGCGGCGGCCGATGGCGCGGGCGCGGGCGAGATGGTGGTCGACCTGGCGCCGCATCGTGGTGGCCTCCCGGCAGACGGTGTCGGCGAGGTCCGGCGCCCGCGCCGTGGCCGCGTTGGTAACCACGGTGAGCGGGGTCTTGAGCGCATGGGCGAGATTGCCGGCGTGGCGCCGCGCCTCCTCCGCCTGGTTCTCATTATGGGCGAGCAAAGCGTTCAGCTCCTCGATCAGCGGCTGGATCTCGAGCGGGAAGCGGTCCTCGATCCGCGACTTCGCGCCCGACCGGATCGAGGCGATCGCCTTGCGCACCCTTCTCAGCGGCCACAGGCCGTAGACCGCCTGCAGGCTGGCGAGGATGATGAGCCCGAGGCCGAGGATCGCGAACGAGCGCAGCATCGTGCTTCTGAGCACGCTGATCTGGTCGTTGATCGGCTCACGGGTCGAGGCGACCTGGAAGCGCCACCGCCGCGGAGAGCCAGGCAGCCGCGCGTCCCGTTCGACGATGCGCAGCTCCTCGCCGGGGAAGTCGAGGCTGTCGTAGACATGGAGGTCGAAGTCGCGATGCTCGCCGCGCGCGATCAGCCGCCGGTCCCACAGCGAGCGCGACCGGAAGGACAGGGGGGACGGCTCGTCGGCCGGATCGAAGCCCTCGGCGGTGATCTGGAAATAGAGGCCCGAATAGGGTTCGAGGAAGCGCTGGTCCGCGGGCGGGCGGTTGAGCAGCACCTCGCCCTCGGGTCCAATCTCCGAGGAGGCGATCAGGGAGGTCAGCACATATTCGAGCTGGTCGTCGAAATTATTGGTGATCGCGGAGGTGAGCACGCGGTCGAGGGTCCAGCCGCCGACGCTCAGCAACACCACGATCCAGACCGCGGCGATGCCGATGATGCGGCGGGTGAGCGAGCCGGTCGAGGAGGGGCGCGCCTTGTCCCGGCCCTTCCTCAGCGCACGCATCAGCCGCACCCTGGGCAGCCTCATCCCGTCACCTCGTCACGATCCGAAGGAGGGCATTGCGATACGCTTCCGAAACGTCTGCTGAACCGCAGAGCGTGGCGCCCGCCCTTCGACAGCCTCAGGGCTAGCGGTTGAGGAACGCACCATCCGGCCGCCACGTAACCCCTCCAGCCGCTAGGGCTGAGCTTGTCGAAGCCCGGTCCGCCTCGCTTCGATCGTCACACCCGCGGCTCTTCGAGCGAATAGCCGAGGCCGCGGATGGTGGTGATGACCTCCTGGCCCAGCTTCTTCCTGATGCGGGTGACGAACACCTCGATGGTGTTCGAATCGCGGTCGAAATCCTGGTCGTAAATATGTTCGATGAGCTCGGTCCGCGAGACCACCTTGCCCTTGTGGTGCATCAGATAGGAGAGCAATTTATATTCCTGCGCGGTCAGCTTCACCGGCTCGCCGTCGAGCGTCACCTTGCCGGAGCGCGTGTCGAGGCGGACGGTGCCGGCGGTGAGTTCCGAAGAGGCGTTGCCCGAGGCGCGGCGGATCAGCGCCCTGAGGCGCGCGATCAGCTCCTCGGTCTGGAACGGCTTGGCGAGATAGTCGTCGGCCCCGGCGTCGAGCCCGGCGACCTTGTCCGACCAGCTGTCGCGCGCGGTCAGCACGAGGACCGGGACCACGATCCCTTCCTTGCGCCAGCGGTCGAGCACAGTGAGGCCATCGACCTCGGGCAGGCCGAGATCGAGCACGATCGCGTCATAGCTTTCGGTCGAGCCGAGATAATGGCCGTCCTCGCCGTCCGTCGCGAGATCGACGGCATAGCCGGCGCCCTCCAAAGTGGCGCGCAGCTGGCGGCCGAGATTCGGTTCGTCCTCGACGATCAGAACCCGCATTCGTCTTTCCCTCCGCGTCTTTCTCGGCTCGATACGACCGAAACCAGTGCCCGGCGCGTTTGTTTCACACCGCCAACAATCCAGTGGCAGCCGGCGCCCGAGGGGCGCCCTCTAGCATATCGGCCGCCGGGAAACAGCCGCGCCGGTGCGGGCTTCCCGGGGGGACACGCACTTTCACAAAGCGTCAAGTTTCTCTTGACGCACCATCGTCAACTACATATTGACTCATCGTCAAGACGACCTTGACGGAAATGGAGACGATAGTGAATCTTGAATTGGAGCAGGAGATCAGGGCCCGCGCGGGAAACCTCGCGCTCGCCTGGCACAACGAGCAGCGGGGCGAGTTCCGGGGCAGCGAGGTGGATGAATATTCGGCGCTCGTCGCCGCGGCGCACGTCGCCGCCGACGAGAGCCGTCTCGCGCTCCACCGCTGGGTCGACGCCGGCCGGCGCGCCGGGCTCAGCTGGGCCGACATCGGTCGGCTGATCGGGACCAGCAAGCAGGC
>DASQKE010000006.1:0-2569 GCA_035630675.1 Allosphingosinicella sp. | reverse complement strand
CGTAATAGTCCTCGGTGAGAAGCTGGCCGGAGAGATAGAGCGCAATCGCGCCCGGCCCGTCGCGTTCGATTACGCGGCGGAATCCGTCGGCGACGGTGGAGAGCGCCGTGTCCCAATCGACCTTCGTGTAGCTGCCGTCGGCCCGCCGCAACTGCGGATCGAGCAGGCGGCCGTTGAGGCCGAGCGTCTCCTCCAGCGCGAAGCCCTTGGAACAAAGCCGTCCGAAGTTCGCCGGATGATCGGGATCGCCGGTGGTGATCGCGCCCCCCTGGCCGTCTGGCCGCGCCAGCACGCCGCAGCCCACCCCGCAATAAGGGCAGGCGGTGCGGACGGCCGGCGGCAGCGCGAGCGGAGCGTGCATCATTAGCTCCCGCACCGCTGTTGCGCCGTCACCCTGAGGTGCGAGCGAAGCGAGCCTCGAAGGGCGACGGCCCGGGCCGTGCATCCTTCGAGGCTCGCCCTTCGGGCGAGCACCTCAGGATGACGGATCGAAATTTGTGTTCGCGGCATCATTGGCTTCAATACACGTCCGTCTGATAGCGACCGGACTTCTTGAGCTCGGCGACGAAATGCACCGCTTCGTTGGTCGAGCGCGCGCCGTGCGCCGCGGTGATGTCGATCAGGGCGCGCTCGACGTCCTTCGCCATCCGTTGCGCGTCGCCGCAGACGTAGATGTGGGCGCCGTCGGCGATCCACGACCAGAGCTCGCGGCCGGTCTGCAGCATGCGGTCCTGCACGTAGAACTTCTCCTCGCCGTCGCGGGACCAGGCGAGCGAGAGGCGGGTGAGCACGCCCGCGGCCTTCATGCCGTTGAACTCGTCCTCGTAGAAGAAGTCGAAGTCGCGCTTCTGGTGGCCGAAGAACAGCCAGTTCTTGCCCGGCGCCCTGGTCGCCATGCGCTCGTGCAGGAAGGCGCGGAACGGCGCCACGCCGGTGCCCGGGCCGATCATGATCACCGGCACCTTGGGATCGACTGGCAGTCCGAACCCATGCGCCTTCTGCACATAGACGCGGATCCTGTCGCCGGGCGTGGTGCGGCCCGCGAGGAAGGTCGACGCGACGCCGAGCCGCGTGCGCTTTTCGACGTCGTAGCGCACCGCGTCGACGGTGAGCGAGACGCGGCCCTTGTGCACCTTGGGCGACGAGGAGATCGAATAGAGCCGCGGCTGCAGCGGGTCGAGCGCCTCGATGAGGGCCTCGGGGTCGGGCCGGATGCCCGGGAATTTCTCGATGGCGGCGAGCACGTCAAGCGTCGCGGCATCGCCGTCCGGGTCTTCGCCCGCGGCGAGCGCCTGGGCCTTCCTGCGCCGTTCGCCGCCGGTGACGTAGGAGTAAAGCTGGAACAGCATGTCGGGGGCCGGCGACAGCGCGACGCCGTCGGTCAGCACCTCGCGCAGCGTGCGCCCGCCGATCGGGAAATCGGCCGGGGCATCGAGCGCCTTGATCACGGCTTCAACCAGCGCGGGATCGTTGGTGGGAAACAGGCCGAAGGAATCGCCGACCGTGTAGTCGAGATTGCTTTCGGTCAGGTCGAACTCGATGTGCCAGGTTTCTTTCGCGGAGCCTGGCTTGTTGAGCCGGGTGCGCGAGACGAAGGTCGCCACCGCCGGATTGTCGCGCGAGGTGCCGGGCGCGCCTTCGGGCTTCGCCGCGGGAGTCGCCTCCGCCGTACCTTTGGGCCTTGCCGCGGCCGGCGCCGTGCCGAGTTCGGCATGGAGCGACTTCAGCATCCGGTTGGTTTCCTTGCCGCCCGGGACGCAAAGGTTCAGCCGTTCTTCGCTCTTGCTGAACAGCGCTTCGGCGTAGTCCTTGCAGTCGTAGCCGCACTGGCCGCAGTCCTGCTGGCCCATCGCCGCCATCATGCGGCGGTTGAGCGGGCGGCCTTCGGCGAGCTTCATCCGGTCGGCGAGCGGCATGGTCTGGTCATGCCACGGCGCGCCATCGTCCTCTTCGACGGCTCCGCCGATCTGCACGCCAGGCATCAGCGCGGATGCCTGCTGCGAGGAGAGCGCGGAAGCGTCGCTGTCCAGCAGCCCTGCGAAGAAGCCGTTGAGCCAGACGCGCTGCTCGGCGGTGAACGGTGCGTTCTCCGGCACGATCGACGAGAGCGGCGGGCGGGCAGGCGAGTTCATGTTCATGCGGCGGACTCCGCGAACATTTGCGTCAACGCGGGAATTTCATGACGGCGGGTGAAGGCCTGGAACGTCTCGGCGGGCGAGACGCGTTGCGCCAGATAGGCCTTGAGCATGCGCTCGACGATCGGCGGCGCGTCCTGCGCCTTCACGTCCTTGTAAATCTCGCGGGCGAGGCCCGCGTCGGGCCCGAAGCCGCCGCCGACCAGGATGTGATAGCCCTCGACCGTGTCGCCGTCGTCGTTGACCGCGACCTTGCAGGCGATCAGGCCGATATCGCCGATATAGTGCTGCGCGCAGGAATGATGGCATCCGGTGAGGTGGATGTTCACCGGCCCGTCGAGCTCGACGCGCGTTTCGCACCAGCGCGCGATCTCTTCCGCGTGCCGCTTGGTGTCGGAGGCGGCGAACTTGCAGCCGGCATTGCCCGTGCAGGC
>DASQKE010000005.1:0-12268 GCA_035630675.1 Allosphingosinicella sp. | reverse complement strand
GCCCAGCTCCTCTATCTCGAAAGCGAGAATCCGAAGAAGGACGTCTACATGTACATCAACTCGCCGGGCGGGGTGGTGACGGCGGGCATGGCGATCCACGACACCATGCAATATATCCGGCCGCGGGTCGGCACGGTGTGCATCGGCCAGGCCGCCTCGATGGGCGCCTTCCTGCTCTGCGCGGGCGAGCCGGGGCTGAGGGTCGCGCTTTCGAACGCCCGGATCATGATCCACCAGCCTTCGGGCGGCGCCCAGGGCATGGCCTCCGATATCGAGATCCAGGCCAAGGAGATCCTCCGCATCCGTCACCGGATGAACGAGCTGATGGCGCAATATACCGGCCAGCCGATCGAGGAGATCGAGAAGAATGTCGAGCGCGACAAGTTCTTCAGCGCCGAGGAGGCGCGGGTGTTCGGGCTGGTCGACGAGGTCTTCGAGAAGCGCCCGGCGCCCGCCGACGAGGAAGCGAAGCGCGCGGCGGCTGCGTAGCCAGATCGCGGCGATGCGATGCCTTATCGGAGGCGTTGACGCGCGATCCGGCCGCAGGCGGCGACCGCCGAATTGGCCCTGCTTAACGTTTAGGCCATTGTGATCGTGCTAATTTGCCGTCAGGATAGCGGCGACGTGATGAGGCAGGCGGCAAGCGCCTGAAAAGGTTGTACGAATGACGAAGCTGAGCGGCGGCGACTCCAAGAGCACACTCTATTGCTCGTTCTGCGGAAAGTCCCAGCACGAGGTCAGGAAGCTCATCGCCGGGCCGACCGTGTTCATCTGCGACGAATGCGTCGAGCTCTGCAACGACATCATCCGCGAGGAGACCAAGTCGTCGCTGGTCAAGACCCGCGACGGGGTGCCGACGCCGCTCGAAATCTGCAACGTCCTCGACGATTATGTGATCGGGCAGAGCCACGCCAAGCGCGTCCTCTCGGTCGCGGTCCACAACCATTACAAGCGCCTCGCCCACGGCCAGAAGGGCGCCGACGTCGAGCTCGCCAAGTCGAACATCCTGCTCGTCGGGCCGACCGGCTGCGGCAAGACCCTGCTCGCGCAGACGCTGGCGCGGATCCTCGACGTGCCCTTCACCATGGCCGACGCGACGACTTTGACCGAGGCCGGCTATGTCGGCGAGGACGTCGAGAACATCATTTTGAAGTTGCTCCAGTCCTCCGACTACAATGTCGAGCGGGCGCAGCGCGGCATCGTCTATATCGATGAGATCGACAAGATCAGCCGCAAGTCGGACAATCCCTCGATCACCCGCGACGTTTCGGGCGAGGGCGTCCAGCAGGCCTTGCTCAAGCTGATGGAAGGCACCACCGCGAGCGTTCCGCCGCAGGGCGGGCGCAAGCATCCGCAGCAGGAGTTCCTGCAGGTCGACACGACCAACATCTTGTTCATCTGCGGCGGCGCCTTTTCGGGGCTGGAGCGGATCATCGCCGACCGCCTGCAGGGCAAGTCGATCGGCTTCGGCGCCTATGTCGCCGCGCCCGAGGAGCGCCGCACCGGCGAGATCCTGCGCCAGGGCGAGCCCGAGGATCTGCTCAAGTTCGGCCTCATCCCGGAGTTCGTCGGGCGCCTGCCGGTGATCGCGACGCTCGAGGATCTCGACGTCGACGCCCTCGTGAAGATTCTCAAGGAGCCGAAGAACGCGCTCATCAAGCAATATGCCAAATTGTTCGACATGGAGGACGTGAAGCTCGGCTTCACCGAGGACGCTTTGGTCGCGATCGCCAAGAAGGCGATCGAGCGCAAGACCGGCGCGCGCGGGCTGCGCTCGATCCTCGAGAACATCCTGCTCGACACGATGTTCGATTTGCCCGGCATGGACGGCGTCGACGAGGTGATGATCGACAAGGATGTCGTCGAAGGCCGCAAGGAGCCAGTCCGCGTCTACGCCGAGAAGAAAGGCGAGAGCGCGGCCTGATGCGCTGCCCGCTCCGATGAGCGGCGGGTTTATCGACAAATTCTCCGCTTTTGCCGGCGCCTATCAGGAGTCGCGGCCGACCTATCCGGCGCACTTGTTCGCTGCGCTGGGCGCGCTGGCGCCGGGGCGCGATCTCGCCTGGGACGCCGGCACCGGCAACGGCCAGGCGGCACTGGGGCTCGCCGCGCAGTTCGACCGCGTCTACGCCACCGACCCGAGCGCAGGACAGATCGGCGAAGCGACGCCGCACGATCGCATTGATTACGCCGTCGAGCGAGCGGAAGCCGTGTCGCTGCCGGATGGGTCGGCGGACCTCGTGCTCGCCGCGCAATCCCTGCACTGGTTCGACCTCGAGCTCTTCTACGCCGAGGCCCGGCGGGTGCTGAAGCCGGGCGGAATCCTCGCCGCCGCCGGCTACGACTGGATGTACGTCTCGCCGGAGATCGACCGCGCGATCAACGAGCGGCTGCTGCCGCCGCTCGCGCCGCACTGGGCGCCGCAGAATGCATTGCTGTGGGCGGGCTATCGCTCGATCCCATTTCCGGGCGAGGAGATTCGCCTTGGCGCCTTCGCGATCTATCTGGACTGGAGCTTCGACGATGTGCGCGCCTATGCGATGAGCTGGTCGGCGGTCCGCGCGCTGGTCGAAGCCGAAGGCGAAGGCGCGATTCTGCCGGCGATGGACGCGGTCGCCGCCGTGTGGGGAGCCGGCCTCCGCCGCCTGGTCATGCCGCTCCATCTTCGGATCGCGCGGCTGTGACGGCGGGCGGTCAGTTGGCGATGATCTCGGTCGCGACGTTGTAGCGCCGCACCTCCTCCGGCGTCAGGCAGCGCCGGGTCGAGCGGTCGCCGCTGCGTTCGGCGATGGCGCGCGTGCGGTACATGATTTCGGTCAGCAGCCGTCGCGAGACGCCCATCCGGATCAGGAAATCATTGTCCTCGCTCGCGAGCAGCGCCGATTGCTGCTCGATCTCGCCGATCAGGCCGATCGTGTTGTCGATGCCGCGCGAGACTTCGGACCGGAGCGCGTCGCGGTCCCCGGTATGGGTGAACATGTGGACGATGAACAATCCGCCTCGATCGACGAAGCGCGCGCTGCCGCCCATGAAGACGAAGTTGCACGCCGAGAAGCAGGCCCAGCCGGCGGGGATTCGCGTGTGGAGATTGGCCTCGCGGATCAGCCGTCCGGCCTCGTTGCCGACGCGGGCGTTCCCGCCGGGAGAGCGCACCCAGATCTCGTCGCCGGTGAAGCCGTCCAGCGCAGCCCGCAGCCGCGGAATGAGATTGTCGTCGACATGTCCTTCCGCGAGCAGCACCGGGCGGCCGTCGACCTGCTCGACGTTGAGCTGCATCTCGCGATGGGACGACCAATTGGGCGCGAGCGGACAGGTCGGGTTGTCCGGGTCCATCCGCTCCTGCGCCTGGACCGCCTGCGCGCAGAGCAAAGCGGCGGCGGCGGCACGAAGGAGGCGGGACGCGCGGCTAGACGCGGACATAGCGGTTGTGGGGCGGGCGGCGGCACATCGTCTTGGGCGCGCGGGTCTCCTCGCCGTCGACGATGACGACGTCGGTCACCGTCATGCACTCGCCTCCGCCGGCCTCCGCTCTCTGCCCGGTGACCATCGACGAGCCGGACACGTTGGGCCGCGACTCGCTCTGCCAGCTCGTGGTGGTGCCGACTCCGCCCCGGATCGCCTCGTTGGTCGCGGTGGCCGCCTGCTCGCGCTCGCGGCAGTCGAGCATGCTGGTGATCGTTTCGCTGAGAACCGCCTCGGTCGGGATGCCGACGCCCGCAACGCTGGAGGGAACGCCTGCACGATTGAGGATGCGGCCGCCGAGGCCGCCGATCATGTTGCCGCGACGGCGACGCGACTCGCGGTTCGCGCAGCGTCCCTGCGCGTCGGGCTGGGTCGCCTGCGCCGCGGCCGGAGCAGCGGCAGGAAGCAGTGGCGCGCTGGTGAGCAGAACGGCGCAAATCGCCAAAAACGCACGTGACATCAAGCCGATACTCCTTGCCGTGTCGCCGGCAAGACTAGGTCCCGGCCGCAGCCGGGTCAATCGGCGGCGTGGCCGCCGACGCGGCACCGTCGCCGAGACAAGGGCGAGAGCGCGTGACGCGGGCGCGCCGACCCGCGACTCAGTCGGTTGGGGCTCCGTAGGCCAGCCGGACGGACTCTATGTCGCCCTCGGACAATCGCCCGCTTTCGCGCATGCGATCGGCGTTGCAATAGTTCATGATCGAAAGCGGGTCCCAAGGGGTCAGAATCTCGTCCCCGTTGCTGCCCTGCCGGCGGGCAGTGCAGGTACGGGGCGTGTCGTGTCGATTGTGTTCGTGCGCGAAGCCGAGGGCGTGGCCGAATTCGTGCACCGCGTTCGCCCGCAGGCAGCTCTCGCGCAGCGCTTCGGTTGCGGCGCACCATCTGTTCCACCTCGCAAAAGTGTAAGTGAGGCGAACCCCGTTTCTCACACCGGAGAGGACGTTGCCCAGCCCGGCGGTCACCGCTCCGCCCTTGTTCCTCAGCCGAGCGCGAATGCCCGTGGAGTCGCGCGTCCGTGCGGGGCATTGCTCCCAACCGGTGAAATCGATTCGCGAATTTGCATCCCAGGAGCGTTCAACCGCATCCTGTACCCATCGCCGCTCGGTCGCCTGTGCCGGCGGAGTGGTCTCCCAGCACACGGGTATCACCGGGTCGCGCCACGCATTGGCGCTCCTCCACCATCCGCCCTTGGAACCCAGTCGCTTCATCCCAGCCGCGTGAAATGCCGCGTCGGGGGTGGGGACCGGGCCAGCCAGGGACGAATCCCGCTCGTCCGCAGCGCAGCCTCCGCCAATGGCGAGGAGGAGCAGTGTCCCGGAGGGGCCCGGCCTCATCGTCATGAGCTTTCACTCCCGCCATACCGATGCGCGAACGCCACGGCGATGAAGGGCCGAAGCCTCGGTAGAGTCAACCGTCGCCCCGACCGGCCGAACCAAAGGCTTCATTGATCCCCCGGCTGGGCGCGCCCATATAGCATATAGCAATCGAAGCGGCTCCCTTGCCGCCAGTCGGAGCATTCATGACCCAGACCTTCCCGGTCCTTCCCCTTCGCGACATCGTCGTCTTTCCCCAGATGATCGTGCCTTTGTTCGTCGGGCGCGACAAATCGGTCGCGGCGCTGGCCACGGCGATGGCCGCCGACAAGCAGATCTTCCTCGTCTCCCAGCTCGACCCGGCCGAGGACGATCCCGACCGCGAGGCGCTCTACGATCTCGGCGTCGTCGCCACCGTGCTGCAACTGCTCAAGCTCCCCGACGGCACCGTACGCGTCCTCGTCGAGGGCCAGCGCCGCGCCACTTTGGCCGCGATGCGCGAGGAAGGCGGGCACCTGATCGCCGACGTCGACGACATCGAGATCGCCGAGCCCGAGGGCGCGGAGGTCTCGGCGCTGATGCGTTCGGTGGTCGAGCAGTTCGAGAATTATTCGAAGCTCAACAAGCGCCTTCCGGCCGAGACGGCGGTCCAGCTCGGCCAGATCGAGGAATCCTCGAAGCTCGCCGACGCGGTCGCCGCCAACATCAACATCAAGGTCTCCGACAAGCAGGCCCTGCTCGCCGAGCTCGATCCGGTGAAGCGGCTGGAGATGGTGTTCGCCTTCATGGAGGGCGAGCTTGGCGTGCTCCAGGTCGAGAAGAAGATCCGCTCGCGGGTCAAGCGCCAGATGGAGAAGACCCAGCGCGAATATTATCTCAACGAGCAGTTGAAGGCGATCCAGCGCGAGCTCGGCAATGAGGGCGACGAGACCGAGGGGGACGAGCTCGCCGAGCTCGCCAAGAAGATCGAGCGCACCAAGCTGTCGAAGGAGGCACGATCGAAGGCGCAGGGCGAGCTCAAGAAGCTTCGCGCGATGGCGCCGATGTCGGCTGAAGCGACCGTCAGCCGCAACTATCTCGACGTGCTGCTCGGGCTCCCCTGGGGCAAGAAGTCCAAGGTCAGGAAGGACATCGCCGAAGCCCAGGCGATCCTCGACGAGGACCATTACGGCCTCGAGAAGGTGAAGGAGAGGATCGTCGAATATCTCGCGGTCCAGGCCCGTACAAACCGGCTGAAAGGGCCGATCCTGTGCCTCGTCGGCCCCCCCGGCGTCGGCAAGACCTCATTGGGCCGCAGCATCGCGCGCGCGACCGGCCGCGAGTTCGTCCGCCAGTCCTTGGGCGGCGTCCGCGACGAGGCCGAGATCCGCGGCCACCGGCGCACCTATATCGGCTCGCTGCCCGGCAAGATCGTCGCCAACCTGAAGAAAGCGGGGACGTCCAATCCCCTGTTCCTGCTCGACGAGATCGACAAGCTCGGCCAGGACTTTCGCGGCGATCCCGCCTCGGCGCTGCTCGAGGTGCTCGATCCGGAGCAGAACAGCCGCTTCCAGGACCATTATCTCGAGATCGACTATGATCTGTCCGACATCATGTTCGTCACCACCGCGAACACGATGGACATGCCCCAGCCCCTGCTCGACCGGATGGAGATCATCCGGCTCGAAGGCTATACCGAGGACGAGAAGGTCGAGATCGCCCGCCGCCATCTGATCCCGAAGCAGATCGAGGCGCACGGCCTGAAAGAAGGCGAGCTGGTGTTCGCGGAACCGGGCGTGCGCACCCTGATCCGCCATTACACCCGCGAGGCGGGCGTTCGTACGCTCGAGCGCGAGATCGCCAAGGTTTCGCGCAAGGTGCTTCGGCGGATCCTCGAGGGCAAGACCGAGAGGGTCGAGCTCATTGCCGAGAACGTCGCCGAATTCGCCGGCACCCGCCGCTTCCGCCACGGCATCGGCGAGGAGGAAGACCAGATCGGCGCCGTCACCGGCCTGGCTTGGACCGAGGTCGGCGGCGAATTGCTGACCATCGAGGCGGTCACCGTCCCCGGCAAGGGCCAGATCAAGACCACCGGCAAGCTCGGCGACGTGATGCAGGAATCGATCCAGGCGGCCTTCTCGTTCGTGCGGGCGCGAAGCCCCAGCTACGGCGTCAAGCCGAGCCTGTTCGGGAGGAAGGACATCCACGTCCACCTTCCCGAAGGCGCGGTGCCGAAGGACGGCCCGTCCGCCGGCGTCGGCATGGTGACCGCGATCATCTCGACATTGACCGGCAATCCGGTGCGCCGCGACGTCGCGATGACCGGCGAGGTGACGCTGCGCGGCCGGGTGCTCCCGATCGGCGGCCTAAAGGAGAAATTGCTCGCGGCTTTGCGCGGCGGCATCTCCAAGGTGCTGATCCCACAGGAGAATGAGAAGGACCTCGCCGACATCCCGCAGGCGATCAAGGACGCGCTCGAGATCGTGCCGGTGAGCCATGTCGACGAGGTGCTGAGCCACGCGCTCGTCGCGCCGGTCGCGCCGATCGAGTGGACCGAAGCCGACGAGCTCGCCGCCGTGCCGCCGTCGGAGCTCGCTGCCGGCGGCGAGGACGGGCCGGGGGTTCCGATCCGGCACTAGTCGCTGCAACGACTTGCTGCGGTGCGGCAAGGAATTTGCACCGAAACGGCGCCGATTTCCGGCGAAAGTCGCGTCTTTCCTTTTGACTCGCCCGCGCCTCCTGTCCTTTAAAGGTGGGCCGTCGCTCGCCAGCCGAGTCTGCGGCGAAAGGGGGTTCGGGAGAGATGAACAAGCAGGAGCTTATCGGCCAGGTCGCCGAGCAGACCGGCCTCAGCCGGAGCGAGGCGACGCGCGCGGTCGAGACCGTGTTCGACACGATCAGCGCGGCGCTGAAGCGCGGCGACGAGGTCCGACTGGTGGGCTTCGGCACCTTCTCCTGCTCGCGCCGCAAGGCCTCCACGGGCCGCAACCCGCGCACCGGCGAGCCGATGCAGATCAAGGAATCCACCCAGCCCAAGTTCAAGGCGGGCAAGGTGCTCAAGGATTCGGTGAACGGGTAGGCTTTCGCTTTTGACGGCGGCGGGTCAGGGGACAGTTACTTTCACCCGCCGGTGCGGTCAGTCGGGGACCGCCGTGATGAAAGTAACTGCCCCCCTCGTAAGCCGGGGCGGCGCCCGGGCGGCGGGGGGCTTTCCTCTTGACCGGAAGCGACGCGCTCTCCATGGGCGCGGTCCGAGGCGTGGGCGCGTAGCTCAGTGGTAGAGCACTGTGTTCACACCGCAGGGGTCGCAAGTTCAATCCTTGCCGCGCCCACCACGCCTCCTTGTCGCCACGCCCCTTCTCAGGCGCCGCCGAACGCGCCATGAAGGCGGCACGATGAGCGACGGACCCGCCCCCAGGAACGAAGCCGTGCCCGAGGCGCCGCCTGCCGACGCCGGCTTCGAGAGCGCGGAGATCGCCTATCGCCGCGACCGGCTGCTCGCATCCCTGACCCTGATCGCCGGCGTCGGCCTCGCGCTCGCGCTCCCGTTCGCGCTTCGGGCGGGGGCGGAATTCTTCATGCCGGTCACCGCCGCCCTCGTGATCGCGATCGCTTTGGTGCCGGTGCTCGAATGGCTCGAGCGGCGGCGCGTGCCTTCGTCGCTCGCCGCCTTCATCTGCGTGCTTCTGTTCCTCGCGGTCGCCAATATCGCGGTGATCTCGATCGTGCTTCCAGCGACCGACTGGGTGCGGCTGCTGCCCGAGCGGATCGGGCAGATCCGGCAGACGCTCGCGCCCTTGTTCGAGATCTACGCCAATTTCCAGCACTTCATCGACGACATCGTCGGCGCCTTCGGCCGCACGCCCGCCGGCGCGCCGCAGGCGGTGACCGTGGAGCCGCCCAATTCGATGCTGGCGATCATCGCCACCTCGGCGCCGTTCGCGGTGATCCAGATGTTCTTCGCGATCCTGGTGATCTTCTTCTTCCTCGGCGGCTGGACGAAGATGCGCAAGACCACCATCACCACCCGCGCCAGCTTCGACGGTGCGATGACGACGGCGCGGGTGATCCAGCAGGTGGTGAGCGCGACCTCGACCTATCTGGGAACGATCACGATCATCAATATCGGCCTCGGCCTCGCCGTCGCGATCATCCTCTATTTCCTCGACATGCCGACGCCTTTGATGTGGGGCGGAATCGTCGCGGTGCTGAACTACATCCCCTATCTGGGGCCGATCGCGTCCGCGCTGCTGCTCGCCGTCGGCGGCCTGATCGTCTTCACCGATCCCTGGTACGCGATGCTGCCCGCCTTGAGCTTCATCGCCCTCCATCTCGTCGAGGCGAATGTGCTGACGCCGGCGATCATCGGCCACCGGCTGACCATCAACCCCTTGCTGATCCTCGTCGCCCTGAGCTTCTGGGCCTGGGTCTGGGGAACGACTGGCGCCCTGCTCGCTGTGCCGCTGCTGATCATCCTCAAGACCGTGCTCGACGCCGCGGGCAAGCCCGACATCGCCGGCTTCCTGTTCGAGGAAGGGACGCTCGTCCACGAGCATCACGAGGAGCTGCACGGCGGCCCCAGGCGCGAGTAAGGCGGCGCGCCTTGCTTGACAGCTTGGGGGCCCTCTACTAGTTCGCCGCCTTCCCAAAGCGGGTGTAGCTCAGTTGGTTAGAGCGCCGGCCTGTCACGCCGGAGGTCGCGGGTTCGAGCCCCGTCACTCGCGCCATTTCCCCGTCTCCATCCACCGCAGCAGCGGCTTGAGGGGAAGAATCCAGGCGATTCCGGCGACGAGGAAATAAAGCGCGTGGACCGGCCAGGGCAGGCCCCGGATCAGATCGAACATCATCGTCGCCAGGATCGACCAGCCGAGGATCAGGGCGAGGATCAGTGCGATGCCCGCGGGCTTCCGCCAGGACGGGCGCGCTATTGGCGGCACTCGATCCATTCCTTCGGCGTCGCGATCGCGTCGAGGGGAACGTCCCACGGATCGGGATCGAGCGTCTCGTCGACGATCTGATGCTCCCAGGCGAGGCCGATCGTGGCGACGGTGCCGCCTTCGCGCAGATGGGCGAGCGCGCGGTCGTAATGGCCCTTGCCGTGGCCGATCCGCGTTCCGCTGCGGTCGGCGGCGACGAGCGGGACGAGGACCAGGTCGGGCGCCAGCGGCTCGGCGTCGCCGGCGGGCTGCAGCACGCCCCACGGGCTCGGCTCGACGGCGGGCGCCTCGCGCCAGATCATGCGCGCGTCGCGGTCGAGGAACCAGGGCAGGACGGCGCGGGTGCCGGGGCCGAGCCGGTCGAGGATCGAATAGGGGCTGATCTCGTCCTTGAGCGGATGGTAGCCGGCGACGATCCCGAAGCCGGCGAGGCGCGGCAGGACGATGTCGGCGAGCTTCGCCTCGAGCTCGGCGCGCAGATCGGGCGCGAGCGAACGGGCGAAGGCGCGGCGCCGCTCGAGCGCGTCCCTGCGCAACTCGGCCTTGCCGCTGGAGGGGGAGGGTGACGGGACCGCCATGGCCGTTTTCTCGAATATCCTCTGACGCGTCAACGTCAGGTGGGGACCATATGTGCCGAACCAGGGCCCGACCAGAGATAGCCCCCGGGGATGCTTATCGCCCAGGGATGTTCTGAAGCTCGTACCGGGCAGTACCCGTCACCCACGATCTAGGGATTGTCGGCCCCGGCCTCAAGCCTCTGCGCCAGCGACTCGACGCGCTCGGCGAGTCGCTCCAGCGCATCCGCGACGGCGCCGTTCTGAGCGACGGCCTGGGCCGGTGCGCCGCCGTCGCGGTCGTTGAGGTCGTCGGCGAGCAGCAGTGACGTGAACAGAAGCTGGCGGCTTTCGCTGAGGCTGCCGAGAGCGGCGGCGGCGTCCTGGGCGCGCTTGTCGACCAGGGCGGCGAGTGCGCGCAGATGCTCTTCCTCGCCGTCGCGGCAGGCGACGGTGTAGCGGCGGGAGGCGACTTCGACTTCGATCTGCGCCATCAGCGCGACTCCGCCGTCGCGAGCAGTCGGTCGATCTGCTCGATCGCGCCCTCGACCCGGCCGCGCAGCGCCTCGTGCGTCTCGCGCAGGCGCCTCAGCTCCGGCTCAGGGCCCGGGCCGGACGGCTGGCGCTGCGCAGACGCGTCGATCCGGGCGAGCGCCCGCTCGATCCGGTCGATGGCGGCAAGGGCGCGTGCTTCGGACATGGCTTCCGGAATAGGGGCGCCGCGGGCGCGCCGCAAGCGCTTCGCGCCGCCCGGTTGACGCAAGCGCCCCCGCGACTAAGGAGCGGGCGGTGAGCCGTCCGGGCTCCCCACCTTTCCCCAAAGGGAACAGCCATGGCCGCCGATCCGAGACTGCTCGCCAACGCGATCCGCGCGCTGTCGATGGACGCGGTCGAGGCGGCGAATTCGGGCCATCCCGGCATGCCGATGGGCATGGCCGACGTCGCCACGATCCTGTGGACCGAATATCTGAGGCACGATCCGGGCGACCCGGCGTGGCACGATCGCGACCGCTTCATGCTCTCGGCCGGGCACGGATCGATGCTGATCTATTCGCTGCTCTGGCTCAGCGGCTATGCCAGGCCGACGATCGCGGACATCTCGAAGTTCCGCCAGCTCGAGTCTCCCTGCGCCGGCCATCCCGAGAATTTCATGCTCGAAGGCGTCGAGGCGACGACCGGGCCGCTCGGGCAGGGCTTCGGCATGGCGGTCGGCATGGCGATCGCCGAGCGTCACCTGAACGCCTCGTTCGGAGACGATCTCGTCGACCACCGGACCTGGGTGATCGCGGGCGACGGCTGCCTGATGGAGGGCATCAATCACGAGGCGGCTGGGCTGGCCGGGCATCTCGGCCTCGGCCGGCTGATCGCCTTCTGGGACGACAATCGGATCACCATCGACGGCTCGACCGCGCTTTCGACCTCGGAGGACATTCCGGCGCGCTACGCCGCTTATGGCTGGCACGTCGCCGAATGCGACGGGCACGACTTCGCCGAAATCCGCCGCGCGATCGACGAGGCGCTGGCCGACCCGCGGCCGTCGCTGATCCGCTGCCGCACGATCATCGGATGGGGCGCGCCCAACAAGCAGGGGACCTCCGCGACCCACGGCGCCGCCTTGGGCGCCGACGAGGTGGCGGCCGCCCGCAAGCAGCTCGTCTGGGAGAGCGAGCCGTTCGAGATCCCGGACGAGATCCTCGCCGAGTGGCGCGCGGCGGGCGGGCGCGGCGCGAAGGCGCATGGGGACTGGCGCGCGCGGCTCGCGGCGAGCGGGCAGCGCGAAGAGCTGGTGCGGCGGATGGAGGGCGGGCTCCCCGCCGACAGCGGCATATCCGGCTGGCTCGACCGGCTCGCGGCCGAGCCGCAGAAGCTCGCGACCCGCAAGTCGTCCGAGCTCGCTTTGGAGGCCATAAACGCCGCATTGCCGGAGACGATCGGGGGATCGGCCGACCTTACGGGTTCCAATAACACGAAAACGAAGGGCCAGAAGCCTCTGACGAAAGAGGATTATTCCGGCCGCTACATC
>DASQKE010000004.1:0-4040 GCA_035630675.1 Allosphingosinicella sp. | reverse complement strand
CTTCACGACGTCAGCCTTGACGTGCATGGCGGCGAAGTCGTCGGCCTGCTCGGCCCCAATGGCGCCGGCAAGACCACCTGCTTCTATTCGGTGATGGGGCTGGTCAAGCCCGACAGCGGGCGAATCGTCCTCGACGGCGAGGATATCACCGATCGATAGCGGGTCGATGCCGGCGAAGGGCTCGTCGAGTAGCATGATCGAGGGCTTGGCGGCGAGCGCGCGGGCGATCTCGCAGCGGCGCCGCTCGCCGCCCGAAAGCGCCATCGCCGGGGCGTCGCGCAGGTGGGTCATGTGGAATTCGGAGAGGAGCTGCTCGAGCCGCTCGCGCCGCGCGGCCTTGCCCTTGACCGCCACTTCCAGCACCGCCGCGATGTTCTGCGAGACGGTGAGGCCGCGGAAGATCGAGGTCTCCTGCGGCAGATAGCCCAGGCCGAGGATCGCGCGCCGGTACATCGGCAGCCGGGTGATGTCCTGCCCTTCGAGCAGGATGCGGCCGCTGTCGGGGCGGACGAGGCCCATCACCGAATAGAAGCAGGTGGTCTTGCCGGCGCCGTTGGGGCCGAGCAGGGCGACGACCTCGCCGCGCTCGACGCCGAGCGAGACGTCGCGGAGCACCACCTTGCGGTCGTAGGACTTGGCGATCGAGACGACCGACAGGCCGCGCGTCGCGACTTCCGCCGCGTCCTCGCTCGTCCTTTCGATGAACGTCGCTTCGTTCATGGATGCGCCCCTATCCCTTTGGCATGCTTAGGCGAAGCCCTGCTGCGTCTCAACTGGCAAGAATCATGCATGCAGCGCCGGCGCGGCCAGCGGAGCCGATTACGCGGCTTCTAGCGGCGCTCTCCATCGGCCCGGCGCGGCACGGTGAAGGTGCCCGTCACGCGCCCGGTCGGCGTCGCATCGGTCCCGCCCGGGACGTCGGGCGCCGCCGGGCCGCCGCCGTCCATCACCGCCCGGCCGCTGTCGAGGTCGAGCACCAGCCGGCCGCCGCTGACATGGCTCGCGCCGCGCGTCAGGGTGACGCCGCCGACCAAAGTGATCAGCCGCCGGGCGGTGTCGTAGATCGCATATTGGCCGCGGGCGGTCTCCGTCGGGCTCCTCAGCAGCACGCCGCCGCTGGCGTCGATGCGCTCGATCTGGATGCCGCCCGCGCTCGCATAGGCGACGGTGATGCGCTCCGCGTCGAGGCGGAGCTGCCCCTGGCGAACGGTGACGTTGCCTGAAAAGATGGCGCGGTCGACGCGGTCCTGGACCTCGATCCGGTCGGCGCCGACGTCGACCGGCGCGTCGGTGTCGTGGCCCTGCAGAGCGGAGGCCGGCTCCTGCCCGGTCGCAGGCGTGAGCGCCAGCGCGAGGCCGGCGGCGGCGAGGGCCCGCAGCGCCTTCACCGCAGCCCGCCCTGGACGATGTGGATGCGTGCGCGCCCGTCGAGAACGACGGTGCGGCTGGCGAGGTCGGCGCGCAGGCGCCCGGCCGAGAAGGTGCCGAGCGGCATCCGCCCCTCGACCCGGCCGCGGCTCTGGAAGCTGCGCTGGTTGAGGTCGACGAGCACGTCGCGCGTCTCCAGCCTATAGCCGTCGGCGGCGGTGAAAAGGATCGGGCCGGCGACGTTCACATGTTGCAGCGACATGTCGTAGCGCGCGCGGTTCGCCACGATCCGCGCCGGGCCCTCGTCGAGCCCGATCTGCGCGGCCATGTCCGAGATTTCGACGACCGGGTCCTGCGAGGTCGCCTGGACCGCGGTCTGCGCGCTGATCAGGAACGGCCGGCCGAAGCTGTCCTGGCCGCGATACTGGGCTCCCTCGACGCGCATCCGCTCGGGCGTGACCTCGACCTTGTCCTTGTCGAGCAGAAAGCTGATCTCGGGACGCTTGGAGAGCGGCGCGAGCGCGAGGTAAGCCAAGATGACGCCAACCGCCGCCGGCAACGCGATCTTGAGGAATCCGATCAGCCAGTCGTGGAAGCTTCCCGGCTTGGCCCAGCTGTTGCTCCCCCGGCCGGCCGCTCGCGCCGGAAGGGCGGCCTCAGACATGGGCGAAGATATCCTCATCCGCCCAGCCGGCGAGGTCGAGCATCGCGCGGTGGGGAAGGAAATCGAAGCAGGCCTGCGCCAGCGGCAGCCGCCCCTCCCGCTCCAGGCGCTCGTCGAGCCTCTCCTTGAGCGCGTGGAGGTAGCGCACGTCCGAGGCGGCATAGTCCTTCTGGGCGTCGGACAGCTCGGGCGCGCCCCAGTCGGAGCTTTGCTGCTGCTTGGAGATGTCCTGGCAGAGCAGCTCCTTGACCAGCTCCTTGAGGCCGTGGCGGTCGGTATAGGTGCGGATCAACCGCGAGGCGGTCTTGGTGCAATAAACGGGCGCCGCGATCACGCCGAGATAGGCCCGGATCGAGGCCAGATCGAAGCGCGCGAAATGGTAGAGCTTGAGGCGCTCCGGATCGGCGAGCATCGCCTTGAGGTTGGGCGCTTCATAGTCGCTGCCCGGGCCGAAGCGGACGAGATGCTCGTCGCCGCGCCCGTCGGCGAGCTGGACGACGCACAGCCGGTCGCGGCCGAGCTGGAGGCCCATCGTCTCGGTGTCGACGGCGATCGGGCCGTGGGCGAGGGCGCCTTCGGGCAGATCCTCTTCGTGGAAATGAACGGTCATATTGGGGCCGAGATAGGACGAAGCGCGCGGAGGCTCAATGGGGGAGGGCGGGACCGTGCCCCGGCGGGGTTGATCCGAAGGCGCGAACTCTTAACAAGGGCGCCCCCGAAACGCCGGAGCCTTGAGCGACATGCCCAGCGGTCTTGCCGCCCTTCTCGACGATATCGCCACCATCACCAAGCTGGCGGCCGCCTCGATCGACGACGTCGGCGCCGCCGCCGGACGCGCGGGCTTCAAGGCCGCGGGCGTAGTCGTCGACGACACCGCCGTGACGCCGCGCTACGTCACCGGTTTCACGCCCGACCGCGAGCTGCCGATCATTGCCCGGATCGCCAAGGGATCAATCAAGAACAAGCTTCTGATCATCCTGCCGGTCGCTCTGCTGCTGAGCGCTCTCCTGCCCTGGGCGATCACGCCGCTGCTGATGCTCGGCGGCGCCTATCTCTGCTTCGAGGGGGCCGAGAAGGTCTGGCACTCGATCGCGGGCGAGGAGCACAGCCTCGCCGAGGATGCCGCCGAGTTGGACAGCGAGGAGCATGAGCGCGAGATGGTTGGGGGCGCGGTGCGGACCGACTTCATCCTCTCCGCCGAGATCATGGCGATCGCGCTCGCCGAGGTCGCCGACGAGGCCTTCGTCGCACGCGCCGCGATCCTCGCAGTCGTCGCGGTGGCGATCACCGCGGCGGTCTACGGCGTCGTCGGCCTGATCGTGAAGATGGACGATGTCGGGCTCCACCTCGCCCAGCGCGGCAATGCGGGCGCGCGCGCGTTCGGCCGCGGCCTCGTCCATATGATGCCAAAGCTGCTCGCGGCATTGTCGGTGATCGGCATCGCGGCGATGATCTGGGTCGGCGGCGGGATCATCGTCCACGGTCTGGAGGAGTTCGGACTCGCCGAGCCGGGGCACAGCATCCACGCCGCCGCTGTCGCCGCCGGCCACGCCGCCCCGATGGCGGAGGGCTTCGTCGAATGGGCGGTCGGCGCGGCGGGCGCGGGCCTGGTCGGCCTCGCCATCGGCGCGCTGATCGTCGTCGCGCACAAGCCCTTCGCGCGAAGCCACTGAACGCCTCGGGCCGACGCCCCCAAAAGCGCTCGCCCGCCGCTCCTTTTTGAGCTATGTTATTCTGTGCGTCAGTTGTTTGACGCATGGAGCCGTTCGCGCGCTGGGCCCGGCGCGGCGGTTTTGAACAGGGAATCGGGCCGGAAAGTATTTGAAGGCATGGGTTTCGACAGAGGACGCCGCGGCGAGCGCGGTGGGCGCGGCAGAGACAAGCGCGAAGGTTTCGGGGAAGACAGCTACAGCGGCGGCTTCGGCAGCACCACCGGCGGCGGTGGCGGTGACCGCTTCGGCGGCGGCGGCGGCGATCGCTTCGGCGGTGGCGGCGGCGGCGATCGCTA
>DASQKE010000003.1:0-6463 GCA_035630675.1 Allosphingosinicella sp. | reverse complement strand
GGTCGTCGCCGTGATGCACGGCTTCTACAAGCCATATTATATCCCGGCGGAGAGCATGATGCCGACGCTCCGCAAGAACGACCGGTTCGTCGCATCGATGCGCGGCCCGGGCGAGCTGCGCCGCGGCGACATCGTACTGGTGCGGGTACCCGGCGGCGATGCGGTCTATATCAAGCGGGTCGCCGCTTTGCCGGGAGACCGGTTCGCGATGGTCGCCGGGGCGGTCGTGATCGATGGGAGCCCCGTCGCGCAACATTTGGTGGGCACCGAGCGAATTGAGGTCCCGCCCTATCCGCGCGAGGCCAGGCGTCTCGCCGAGCGCTTTCCCGGCGAGGCTCGCACCCATGAGATATACGATATCGGCATGACGACGGTAGACGACTTTCCCGAATCCCGCATTCCCGCGGGGCATGTGTTCGTGCTCGGCGACAATCGCGACCAGTCGGCCGACAGCCGGGTACCGCGCGAACAGCAGGGTCTCGAGCTCGTCCCGGTCGAGAACGTCGTGGGCCGCCCGCTCTTCTTCACCTGGCGCGCCGGCCGCGGCATTTCGGGAGAGTCGATCGCCGATTGATCGAAGCCGGTGGCCGGTTCGCAGAATTGAGGGTGCGCCGAGGGCACCGGTAATGGTGCACCTGGACGATGATGCGCCCCGCCTCGATCATCGTCCTCGCTCTTGTCGCGGCCACGTCCGCGGCAGCGCAGGCTCCCTCCGCCCCGACGCGGGCCTGCACGAGCGAGGCGCATCGCGCGTTCGATTTCTGGATCGGGCGATGGGACGTCTATCGCACCGACACCGACGCACTGGTCGCCCACAGCCTGATCGAGCGCATGTATGACGGCTGCGCGATCCGCGAGAATTGGATGCCGCACGGCCGCGCCGGCGGCGGCAGCCTCAGCAGCTACGACCCCGCCGCCCGCCGCTGGCGGCAAGTCTGGGTCGATTCGGCCAATACCCGCGCCACCTTCGAGGGCGGGATCGAGGATGGGGCGATGGTGCTGACGGGGCGTTGGGCAGGATATGACGGACCTGGTACCGAATTGCTCGCGCGCATGACCTATCGGCGGGGCGAGGCGGGGACGGTCACTCAGCGCGTGGAGGTGTCCCGCGACGGCGGCCGCAGCTGGAGCCTCGGCTCCGCCTTCCTCTACCGCCCCGCCGCCGCCCACGCGGTAAGTCCCTAGCGACCCTGGGGAGATTTTCCGCTCGTCCGTGCGTTGCGGGGCGCACGAGGCCTGTTTGCTTATGAAGATTATGATGGCGGCCGTCGGCGCCCTTGCTCTGCTCGGCGCCTGCGACTGGATGCAGAAGAAGGACGCCCCCGGTGCCAAATCGGAGGCTGAGCAGCGCGCGGACCGCGACCAGCGCATCCGCCGCGCCTGCTCGTCGAGCGCGACCTACGACCGGCTCAAGGAGCTCGCCTTCGACGAGGCGGCGCGGATCCGCGGCCAGGACCCGCGCGAGCTCGACGCCCTCGCCGCCGCTTCGGTCGTCCGCATGGAAGAGCCGGTGCCGAAGTCGCGCGACGAGAATCTCAACGTCACCGTCTGCCGGGGGCGACTGATCCTCGAGCTCCCGCCGGGCGTCGAGAATGCCTTCGACGGCCAGCGCCGCCTCACCGCCGACATCGAATATGCCGCCCAGGCGGCCGCAGACGGCAGCGGCCTCGTCTATCATATGGAGGGCGCTGAGCCGATCATCTACCGCCTCGCCACCGCCAGCGGAGCGACGCCGCGCATGGCGCGTCTCGAGCCGCCGCAGCCCCAGGCGCAGCCGCAGCCGCAGGCCGCGCCGGCTCCCGCTCCGGCAGGCGCCGCCCCGGCGAGAGGGACGCCGGCGCCGCAGCGTCCGGCCGCGGCCGAGCCGGCGCCGGAGTCCAAGGCGGAGCAGCCGCGCCGGCCGCGCACGTCCGCCAGCCCGAGCTTCAACTGCAATTATGCGCGCACCCGCAGCGAGCGCCTGGTCTGCGGCAGCGGCTCGCTCGCCGCCAAGGACCGGCAGATGGCGGCGCTTTATTATTCGGTGATGGCCAATGCCGACGTCGGCACTCGCGCGCACCTCCGGCGGAGCCGCGACGCCTTCCTCGCCCGGCGCGAGCGCTGCGGCAGCGAGGATTGCGTGATCTCGATCTACAACGCCCGCATCTCCGAGATCAGGCGGATCGCCTCGGGCGAGTAAGTAACTGTGGAGAAATGCGCCGCCGCTCTTCCATCGCCGGGAGCCGCTGGCCATAACGGGCCATGGCCGCGCCCTACGTCCCTCTGCGCATCTTTTCCTGCTACACGATGCTCGAAGGCGCGATCGAGCCCAAGGCGATCGCGAAGGCGGCAAAGAAAAACGACTTTCCGGCCGTCGCGCTGACCGACCGCAACGGCCTCTATGCGGCGATGGCCTTCACCGAAGCCTGTATCGCAGAGGGCGTGCAGCCGATCGTCGGCGCGATGCTGGCCGTGGCGCGGCCGGCCCGCAGAGGTGGGCTTGGGGACAATGGCGACAAGGCCCCGGTGCTCGACTGGCTCGCCCTCTACGCCCAGGACGCCCAAGGCTACGACAATCTCTGCGCCCTGGTCTCGGCCGCCCACCTCGGACGTCCGGTCGAGGAGGACGCTCACGTCGAGCTGGCGGCTCTCGAAGGGCGCAGCGACGGGCTGATTGCGCTGACCGCCGGCGGGGAGGGCGCACTCGCCCGTTTGCTCGCCGAAGGGCAGGATCCCGCGGCGCGCGACCTGCTGTCGCGGCTGGAGGACCTGTTCCCGGGCCGTCTCTATGTCGAGCTTTGCCGGCGCGGCGACTCGGTCGAGGAGGCCGCCGAGCAGGCTCTGATCGATCTCGCCTACGAGCGCGACCTGCCCTTGGTCGCGACCAATCCGGCGCGTTTCGCTGACGCCCATTTCCACGCCGCGCACGACGCACTGCTGTGCATCGCGCAATCGAGCCAGATCGACCGCGACGACCGCCGACGCTCCTCGCCAGAGGCCTGGATCAAGCCGCCTGGCGAGCTGCGCCGGCTCTTCGCCGATCTGCCGGAGGCGATCGACAATAGTGCGGTGATCGCGCGGCGCTGCGCCTTCGGGGCGCCGCGGCGCAAGCCGATCCTGCCGTCGATCGCCGGCGACAAGGAGGCCGAGGCCGAGCAGCTCCGACGCGACGCGCGCATCGGCCTCGAGGTACGGCTGGCCGAATATGACGCGCTCGGCGAGGAGGAGCGGCAGGCCTATTTCGAACGGCTCGATTTTGAAGTCGATGTGATCATCGGCATGGGCTTCGCCGCTTATTTCCTGATCGTCGCCGACTTCATCAAATGGGCGAAGGAAGAAAGCATCCCGGTTGGGCCCGGCCGCGGCTCCGGCGCCGGGTCGGTGGCCGCCTGGGCGCTCACCATCACCGATCTCGATCCGATCCGGCTCGGCCTGCTGTTCGAGCGCTTCCTCAATCCGGAGCGGGTGTCGATGCCGGACTTCGACATCGACTTTTGCGAGACCCGGCGCGGCGAGGTGATCCGCTACGTCCAGCAGCGCTACGGCGAGGACCGAGTCGCCCAGATCATCACCTTCGGGAAATTGAAGGCGCGCGCGGTGCTCAAGGACACCGGGCGCGTGCTGCAAATGCCCTACGGCCAGGTCGACCGGCTGGCCAAGGCGATCCCCAACCATCCGACCGACCCCTGGACGCTCGAGCGCGCGCTCGGGCGCGGGCGCGACGAGAAAACCGGCGTTTCGCAGGAGGGCGTCCGCGAGCTGATCGAGGAATATAAGAACGACGCGCAGGTCCGCCGCCTGTTCGACTTGGCGATGAAGCTCGAAGGCCTGCCGCGCCACGCCTCCACCCATGCCGCCGGCGTGGTGATCGCCGATCGTCCGCTCGACCAGCTCGTCCCGCTCTATCGCGACCCGCGCTCCGACATGCCGGTCACCCAGTTCGACATGAAATATGTCGAGGCGGCGGGACTGGTGAAATTCGATTTCCTCGGCCTGAAAACGCTGTCGGTGCTGCGCAGGGCTGTCGAAATGCTGACGGAGCGCGGCATCGAGGTCGATCTCGACCGGCTGTCGTGGGACGATCCGAGGGTCTACGAGCTCCTGAAACGCGGCGAAACGGTGGGCGTGTTTCAGCTCGAATCGGAGGGCATGCGACGGACCCTCGCGGCCGTGAAGCCGGACAATTTCGGCGACATCATCGCCCTCGTTTCGCTGTACCGGCCGGGGCCGATGGACAATATCCCGATGTTCGGCGCGCGCAAGAACGGCCGCGAGCCCATCTCCTATCCGCACCCCTTGCTCGAGCCGGTGCTGAAGGAAACCTACGGCATCTTCGTCTACCAGGAGCAGGTGATGGAAGCGGCCAAGGTCCTCGCCGGCTTCAGCCTCGGCGAGGCGGATTTGCTCCGTCGCGCGATGGGCAAGAAGATCCAGTCGGAGATGGATGCGCAGCGCGCCGGCTTCGTCGCCGGGTGCGAGCGGGTGAACGGCATTCCGGAGCCCAAAGCGAACAATCTGTTCGACTTGATCGACAAGTTCGCCGGCTACGGCTTCAACAAGAGCCACGCCGCCGCTTATGCTCTGATCGCCTATCAGACGGCATGGCTCAAGGCGCACCACCCGGTCGAATTCTACGCCGCCTCGATGTGCTTCGACATCCACCAGACCGACAAGCTGGCGATCTTCGTCGACGACATGCGGCGCCTCGAGGTCGCGTGTCTCCCGCCGTCGATCAACGCGTCGAAGGCGGAATTCGCGGTCGAACCGCAGACGGAAGGTTACGCGGTCCGCTACGCGCTCGGCGCGCTCAAGGGCGTCGGCGAAAAGGCGATGGAGCAGCTGGTCGAGGAGCGGCGCGCGAAGGGACCCTTCCGCGACCTCGACGATTTCGCCGGCCGGGTCGATCCGCGCCTGCTCAACCGGAGGCAAATCGAAAGCCTCGCCGGCGGCGGCGCATTCGACTCGATCGCGCCGGACCGGGCGACCGTTTTCGCCGCCGCCGAGACCATCCTCTCCGTCGCCGCGAGCGCCGCGGACGCGCGGGTCAGCGGGCAGGGCGGTTTGTTCGGCGAGGGTTCGGCCAACGTCGCGCCGATCCGGATGCCGACGGTCGCGGCCTGGAGCCTCGCCGAAGGTATGACCCAGGAGAAGGAGAGCTTCGGCTTCTATTTCTCCGCCCACCCGGTCGACCGCTACCGCCACCTCGTCATCGCGCACGGCGCCAAGTCGTTCGCCGAGCTGTCGTCGCTGCCGGCGCCGGCCGACGGCGGCCGCTCGTCGGCGGTGATGGCCGGCCTGGTCGAGGACGTCCGCTGGCGCACGTCGGCGAAGGGGCGGCGCTATCTGATGGCGACCCTGTCCGACGCGTCGGGCCAGTTCGTCGCCACGGTGTTCGACGACCCGGTCGCGGCGCAGCTCGAGAGTGCCGCCAAGGAGGGGATTTGCGGTCTGCTCGGCGTCGAGCTCGACCGGCGCGCCGGCGAGGACGCGCCGCGCGTCACGATCAAGTCGATCCAGTCGTTCGAGGGCCTGGCGCGCCGGACCCGGCTTCAGCTCCAGATCGAGGTCGAGAGCCCCGACGCGCTGGCGCGGCTGCGCGAGGCGGTTGCCGAGGCGCGCGGCGGCAACGGCATCCTCAAGCTCCGGGTCGCTTTCGAAGGCGGCAGCGCCGACCTCGTGCTCGGGCGCGACTTCGCGCTCGACGCGGAGCTGGCGGCGCGGATCGAGCGCGTCGGCGGAGTTACGGCCGTCCACCTCTCCACCGCCGACCCGGCCCGGCTTGCCCTCGCCTCCTAGGGGTCTTTAAGGTGCGGCCGGGCAGCGGAGGATCTATGCTCGGGGGAATGCAGGATTTCGAGCTTCGGATACCGAGGCTGATCGATCATGCCGAGCGCGAGCATGGCGGGCGCGAGATCGTCACGCACTGGGCGGACGGCACGACCAGTCGCACCAACTGGGCCGGCATCGCACGCGATGCGAGGAAGCTCGCTCAGGCCCTTGAGAGCCTTGGTGTAAAGCCCGGCGATCGGGTCGCCACCCTGGGCATGAACCACAGCCGCCATCTCGTCGCCTGGTACGGCGCGATCGGCATGGGCGGGGTCATCCACACGATCAATCCGCGCCTGTTCGACGAGCAGCTCGTCTATATCGCCAACCAAGCCGAGGATAAGGTCCTCTTCTACGACACAGCGTTCCAGGCGATCGTCGACCGGCTGAAGCCGCACTGGACGACCATCGACCATTATGTCTGCTTCGACGGCGAGGGCGATGGCTCGTTCGAGGCGCTGATCGCACCCTTCGACGGCGACTATCGCTGGGTCGAGGGGCCGGAGCGCGATCCTTGCATGCTCTGCTACACCAGCGGCACCACCGGCAATCCCAAGGGCGTGCTCTACGAGCACCGTTCCTCAATGATCCACGCCATGGCCGAGGTCGCGCCGTCCTGCTTCGATCTCAGCTCGAGCTCGGTGGCGCTGCCGATCGT
>DASQKE010000002.1:0-15983 GCA_035630675.1 Allosphingosinicella sp. | reverse complement strand
CACACTTTCCAGCCGCTGTGAACCGCGACCAGGCCGCCGAGGATCGGCTCGGCGCGGACGTTCGAAAAGCCCGCCCGCTCGATCATCGCGCGAAACGCCTCCATGTCCGGGAAGCGCTCGATCGACTCGATGAGGTAACGGTAGCTGTCGGCGTCGCCCGCCACGATCCGTCCGAGCCGCGGCACGACGTTGCGGCTATAGGCTTCGTACAGCCCCGCGAAGCCGGGCCAGCGCGTCTGCGAGAATTCGAGGCAGAAGAAGCGGCCGCCGAGCCTCAGAGCGCGGTGCGCTTCGGCCAGCGCCTTGTCGATATGAGTGACGTTCCGGATGCCGAAGGCGATGGTGTATGCGTCGAAGCTGGCGTCCGCGAACGACAGCGCTTCGGCATTCTCCTCAGCCCAGGCCAGGCCGTCGATACCGCGCCGGCGCGCCCGCTCGATGCCGACCTCGAGCATGTCGGAATTGATATCCGCGACGGTCACTCGGGCGCCCGAGCGCGCAAGGCGGAAGGCGACGTCGCCGGTGCCGCCGGCCATGTCGAGGATCGCCTCGCCGCGCCGCGGCCGGACCCGCGCGACGAACATATCCTTCCAGCGCCGGTGCAGCCCGCCCGACATGACGTCGTTCATCACATCGTAGCGCCGCGCCACGCTCGAGAAGACGGTGCCGACCCGCCGCGTCTTTTCCTGCGGCTCGACGTCTTCCTTGCCGAAACTGACCTTGTTCATCGCCCGCGCCTCTAGCAGGGGTTTTCGCTCATGTGCACGATTCATCTACTGCGGCTTCATGCCTGAGCTTCCCGAGGTCGAGACCACCGTCCAGGGGCTGCGGCCCGTGCTGGAGGGGCGCCGCCTCACCCGCGTCGAGGCGCGCCGGGCGGACCTTCGCCGTGCCTTTCCGCCGGACCTTCGCCAGCGGCTCACGGGTGCGGTCGTCACCGGTCTCTCGCGCCGAGCCAAATACGGCCTCATCGACACCGACCGCGGCGACACCATGGTGTTCCACCTCGGCATGTCGGGGCGCTGGCGGATCGACCCCGAATCGCTCGGCGCGCACGACCATTTGATCCTGGAGACGGACGCGGGCCGCACGCTGGCGCTCAATGATCCGCGGCGCTTCGGCTCTATCGATCTCGTCCGCACCGACGCACTGCATGTCCACGCACCCTTCGCGGCGATGGGGCCGGAGCCGCTTGGCGAGCATTTCTCCGGCGCCTCGCTCGAGCGCGCGCTCGCCGGCCGCTCGGCGCCGGTCAAGGCGCTGCTCCTCGACCAGCGAATCGTCGCAGGCCTCGGCAACATCTACGTCTGCGAGGCGCTCCACATGGCGGGGATCGCTCCGGCGCGGGCAGGGGGGCGGATTTCCCGCTTCCGGCTCGACCGGCTGGCGACGGCGATCCAGGAGGTGCTGGCCGCCGCCATCGCGGCCGGCGGCTCGACCCTGCGCGATTACGCCCGCCCCGATGGCGAGCTCGGCTATTTCTCCAAAGAGTGGCGAGTCTACGGCCGCGAAGGCGAGTCGTGCCGCTGCGGCGCCCCGATTCGCCGCCGCGCCGATTCGGGGCGCTCGACCTTCTTCTGCCCCCGCTGCCAGCGTGCTTGAACTTGACCTCGTCCAAGCCTTTCCCTAGAGGGCGGCGCGAGCGGGTGCGGCCTTTGCGCCGCGCCCTTTTCAATTCGAGATCGAAGGTCAAGAGACGATGGCGAACACGCCGCAAGCCAAGAAGCGAATCCGTCGCAATGCCCGCCGCGCCGAAGTCAACGGCGCCCGGGTCAGCCGCATCCGCACGTTCGTCAAGCAGGTCGAGACCGCGATTGCGTCCGGCGACAAGGAGCAGGCGACCGCGGCGATTCGCCGGGTGCAGCCGGAGATCGCCCGCGGCGTCTCCAAGGGCGTCCTCCACAAGAATACGGCGGCCCGCAAGATTTCGCGCCTGAGCCGCCGCGTCGCCGCTCTGACCTGAGCCGTTCCGGCTTTCAAGACGTAAGGGCCCGTCGGATTCCGGCGGGCTTTTTCGTCGCGCTAGCGGCGCGGTCCGGGCATTTGCCAAAACCCTAGGACTTCCGGCGATTCGCGGCCCGGAGCGGACCCTCCGCTTTTGAGAAACGGCAGAAATCCGCCATTTTCGAAAAAACCAAGGGAATCCGCGTCAAGTCGAATATTTCACTTCGATGAAGATTTTTCGGTTGATCGGACTCCAGCGAGGTCCATAGAAAAGTCGTCTCCGGCGGTCGCGATTCTGTCTGCCGGGGGCCAATGCAAAGCAATGTTCAGCAACGGCTTGGCCGGGGGACCATGAGCCGTGCCGGGGAGACTTGCACGCAAAAAAGGCCGCGAAAAAGCGGCGGGTCGAGGATGAGAGGGGCTTGGTGCGTGGCGCAGATACCGGCCGAGGGCGGACGATGACCGGGATCGACGAAGTTCTCGATTCGATCCCTGCATCCTGGGAGCTGATTCGTTCCAGTCTCCGCCGTGATTGCGGGGCCCGGACGTTCGACGGCTGGCTGCGGCCGATCGCGCTCGGCAGCTTCGATCCGGATACGGCGACGCTCCGCCTCGAACTGCCGTCGCAGTTCATGGCCGACTGGGTGCAGACCCATTTTTCCGAACGGCTCACCATGGCCTGGCGCGCGACCCTGCCCGCCGTCCGCAACGTCAGGATCGCCACCGGCGCCGCCGCCCCGCGCACAGCCGCGGTGGTCGAAATCCCGGCTCCCGCGCGTGAATCCGAGACCCCGGGCGGGCGCGAATCGGGCAATCTCTATGCGGTCGCGCTCGAACCCCGCTACCGGTTCGAAAATTTCGTCGTCGGCAAGGCGAACGAGGTCGCGTTCAACGCCTCGCAGACGCTCGCCACCGCCAAGACCGTCGTCTTCAACCCGGTCTTCCTCCATGGCGGCACCGGACGCGGCAAGACCCATCTCCTCCACGCGATCGGCCACGAATTCCACCGCGTGAAGCCGCGCGGCAAGATCATCTACATGTCGGCCGAGAAGTTCATGGTCGAGTTCGTCGCCGCGCTCCGCGCGAACGACACGATCCGGTTCAAGCAGCATCTGCGCGCCGCCGATCTCCTCATGATCGACGACGTCCAGTTCATCGCCGGCAAGGAATCGACCCAGGATGAATTTTTCCACACGATGAACGAGATCATCTCGGCCGGACGGCGGCTGGTGATCAGCTCGGACCGCGCGCCTCAGGATCTCGACGGGATCGAGCCGCGCATCCTCTCGCGCCTTTCCTGGGGTCTCGTAGCGGACATCAACCAGGCCGATCTCGAGCTCAGGCTCGGCATCATCGCCAAGAAGCTCGAGGCGCTGCCGGATGTCCAGGTTCCGGCCGACGTCCAGATGTTCCTCGCCAAGAGGATCAGCTCGAACGTCCGCGAGCTCGAGGGCGCGCTCAACCGCATCGCCGCTTATTCGACGATGCAGAACCGGGCGATCGATCTCGACTTCGTCGGCGAGGTGCTCGCTTCGACCCTGCGCGCCAATCAGCGCCGCATCTCGATCGACGAGATCCAGACCCGCGTTTCCGACCATTATAGGATCCGCAAGGCCGAGATGACGTCCGCCCGCCGCGCCCGCGAAGTCGCCCGGCCGCGCCAGGTCGCGATGTACCTTTCCAAGCAGCTGACGCCGCGCAGCCTGCCCGAGATCGGCCGCCGCTTCGGCGGGCGCGACCACACGACGGTGATCCACGCCGTCAAGCAGATCGAGAAGCTGCGCGCTCAGGACCCCGAGCTCGATTCGGACATAAGGCTGCTCACCCGCCAGCTGGAGAGCTGACCAGCGGCGCGCGGCGCCGATGCATTCATTCCAGGGGGCTACTCCGCCAAGGCGAAATCGACGCGGACGCTGACCTGGCTGGTGGTGAGCCCTGGCGGCACCGGCGGCGCGGCGGAGCGGGCGTTCACCGGCGCGGCTTCCTCGGCGGCCATATCGTAATCGTGGCCCGGGCGATAAGCGCCGCCGCTGCCGTCGCGGATCGAGAGCACGCGCGCGACCCGCAGCCCGGCGGCCTGGGCGTAAGCGTCGGCGCGTGCCCGGGCGGCGCGATAGGCGTTGGCGTAGGCCGAGCGATTGGCGGCGTTCGGATCGGAGACCCGCAGGTCGGGGCCCGAGACGACGTTGGCGCCGGCATCCGTGGTCGCGGCGATGGCCTGTCCAACGCGGTCGACGTTGCGCACCCGCACCTCGATCATGTTGTTGGCCTGATAGCGGCCGCGATCCCGTCCATATTCGATCCGCGCAAGCGAGACCTGGCGCGACTGCACGTCCTCCGGCCGGATCTCCAGCCCCCGCAGCGCCGCGACGACGCGGTTGATCACCGCGGCGTTGCGCGTGCTCGCCGCAGCCGCGGTGGCATCGATCGTCTGCACGCCGGCGGTGAAGCGCGCTTCGTCCGGCCGGGTGTCGGCGGTCCCGGTGGCGGCGATCTGGACGAGCACCTCGTGACGCTCGACGCCGCGCGGATCAGGCGCTGCGCGCTCGCAGCCCGTCAAGATCAGGCAAAGCGGCAGCGCAGCAAATAGAGGTCGCATCCTCGTCTCCTCAGCAGGGTCGCGCGCGTTCAGCCGCGCACGGGCTGCCGCGCCGCCACCCATTCGTCGACCACGCGCTCGAGCACGTCGAGCGGCATCGCGCCGGCGGCGAGGGTGACGTCGTGGAAACCGCGAATGTCGAACTCCTGGCCGAGCCGCCGGCGGGCGCTTTCGCGCAGCGCCACCCAGCGCGTCTGGCCGACCTTGTAGCTCGTCGCCTGGCCCGGCCAGACGCTGTAGCGCTCGACCTCGGTCGTGACCGAGCTTTCCTGGTCGCCGAGCGTGTCCGCCATGTAGCGGATCGCCTGCTCGCGGCTCCATCTCTTGTGGTGGAGCCCGGTGTCGACGACAAGGCGCGCGGCGCGGAACATGAAGGACTGGAGATAGCCGACGCGGCCGAACGGATCATTCTCGTAGACGCCCATCTCGTCGGCGAGCTGCTCGGAATAGAGGCCCCAGCCCTCGGAATAAGCCGAGAAGCCGAGCAGTCGGCGGATCATCGGGATGCCCTCGGCCTCGAGCGCCAGTGCGATCTGGTGATGATGTCCCGGACTCGCCTCGTGATAGGTGAGCGTCGGCAGCGTCCAGCGCGGCCATTCGGCGGTGTCGCGAAGGTTGATATAATAAGCTCCGGCCCGTGAGCCGTCGAGCGCGGGCCCCTGATAATAGCCGCCCGGAGCGCCGGCCTCGATCTCGACCGGCACGCGCTTGATCTCGACCGCGGCACGGGGGAGGCGGCCGAAATAATTGGGCAGCCGCCGCTGCATGTCGGCCATCTGGGCATTGAGATCGGTCAAGAGCTGCGCCTTGCCGGCGTCGGTGTTGGCATAGACGAAGCGCGCCTCGCTCCCCAGCGCCTTCATCCGGGCGCCGACACTGCCCTGGGTCATGCCTTGCGCGCGAAGGATGCGGTCGACCTGGCTCGAAAGGTCCGCGATCTGGTCGAGGCCGAGCTGGTGGATCTCGTCGGCGCTCATCCGCGTCGTGGTCGCGTAGCGAAGACCGTAGGCGTAATAATCCGGGCCTTCGGGAAGTCGCCAGACGCCGGCGTCGTGGACCGCGCCGGCGCGTTGCGCGCGGACGACCTCCGCCTGGCGCTGGAGGGCGGGATAGACCTCACTTTCGACGATCGTGGCCGCGCGGGCCGCCCAGTCGCCGGCTATGTTCTTCGCTGCGGTGCGGCGGGCGAGCGAGTTCGTCAGCCCGGATTGCGCGGCCGGGGTGCCGGTGATGTTGCCGAGCTGGAGCAGGGTCTTGTCGATCACGAAATCGGGCGGGACGACGCCCAGCGAATAGTCGCGGCGCAGCCGCTCCGTCTCGTTGCCGAGCTCGCGCCCGAAGGCGGACAGACGCGACAAATAGGCTTCGGCGTCGGCGGCCGTGTCGATCCGGTGCTGGCTGTCGAGGAAATCCGGAATCTGCTGGTAGGTGCCGCCGAGCTGGCTCACCGTATAGGGCTCGGGCCAGCTGTGGGTGCCGTACTCGAAATTGTCGTAGGCGTAGACGATTGTGTCGGTGAACTGCTTGAGCGTGTCGTAATTGACCGCGTCCATGCCGGTGAGGGCGCCGCGATTGATCGCAGCGATCGCAGCGCGCAGCGCGCGCACCTGCTGCTGGCGTGCCCGCATCGCGGGAAGCGAGCGGTCGAGCAGCTGCCCCTTGGCGCCGACGTGCAGGCCGCTGTCGAGCCCGAGCGAGGTGCGCGTCTCCGGATCGCTCAGGATCAGCTCCTGATAGGCGCGCTCCATCAGCGCATCGAGCGCGGCCCTGGCCGACGTCCCGCCGCTCGCTTGCGCGGCAAACGCCACGGTCGGCCGGGCCGCCGTCGCCAGCGCGGCAGCCGAGGCTGCGGAAAGGAAGAATGTGCGGCGATCGAGCATAAGAATGCCTCCGGTGAGGGGAGGCGGCAGCCTAACGTGTCGCCCGACGCGAACAAGCCGCGCGCAAAAAAAGAGGGCCGCCGAAGCGGCCGTCTCGGAAGGCGTTGCCGGCCGAACTACCGGTCGCGGTCGCGGCGCGGCGGAACGGTGATCCGCACCGTCTCGCCGGAGCGACCGGGGAAGTCGGTGAACATCGCCTCGATCAGGTTCGGCACCAGGGCCGTCAAATCGTTCTCGGTCGACCGGGCCAAAGCGCGGCCTTCGAACAGCGACTTGCCGTCGCGGCCGCTTATGTTCATCTCGAGCTCGCTCTCGTAGACCGTATAGCTCTCGATCCGGTCGCCGCCGAAGCCGCCGCCATACCAATAAGGGTCGTCCCAGCCGTAATGGAACGGACGGCGGTAGCGGCCAAAATAGCCGTAGCGGGAATAATGGTACGGGCGGCGGTAGCCGTAGCCCCAGGCAGGGCCGAACGGATCGGGGCGCGAGACGATGCGCTGCCGGCCCTCGTCGACGTCGTAGTCGAGCTCGACGACCAGGCTCGCCGCGTCGGGCGACTGCGCCTCGCGATAGCCGAGCGCGCTCAGATGCCGGCCGACCAGCCCGGCATATTGCGCGAATTCGAGGCCTCCCTTGCGCCCATCCGCGGGGACCACGGCGAAGCTCTGTCCCTGCGGCGCCGGCATCGCCTGGAAGCGGGAGACCTGGGTCGGCAGGCCCGTCGCGCAGGCACTGAGCCCGAGTATTGCGAGCGGCGCGGTAAGCGGGAGCAAGCTTTTCTGGAGAGACATGATACGCACACCTTTCTGGAATCGGCAGAATATGCCGAACATAGAACGGCTTGGCGGTATCTCCAAACCGCTGAACCGCGGCTGAAGCAAGCGTCCCTCAGCCGCCGCGGCGCAAACCCACGGCGTCGTAAGCCGCATCAAGCGTCGGCTGTGCCATTTCGCTCGCGCGGGCCGCGCCGCGGGTGAGGATGCCGTCGAGCTCGGCCGGGTCCTCGCGCAGCGCGTCGAGGCGCGCCTTGATCGGGCGCAGCGTCTCGACGAGCAAATCGGCGAGGGCAGGCTTGAACGCGCCGAAGCCCTGACCTGCAAAGCGCGCGAGCACCGCGTCCGGCGCTTCGTCGGCGAGCACGGCATAGATGGTGACGAGGTTCTTCGCCTCGGGCCGGCCGTCGAGCGCGTCGAAACTGTCGGGCAGCGGCTCCGGGTCGGTCCTGGCCTTGCGGATTTTCTGGGCGACCGTGTCGGCATCGTCGGTGAGATTGACGCGGCTCATGTCGGAAGAATCCGACTTAGACATTTTCGCCGAACCGTCGCGCAGCGACATGATCCGCGCCCCGGCCTCGCCGATCAGCGGCTCGGGCAGGGCGAAAACGTCGCGGCCATAATCGGTGTTGAACTTGGCGGCGATATCGCGGATCAGCTCGACGTGCTGCTTCTGGTCCTCGCCGACCGGCACGTGGCTCGCCCGGTAGAGCAGCACGTCGGCCGCCTGGAGCACCGGGTAGGCGAACAGGCCGACGCTCGCGCCTTCGCGGTTTTTGCCGGCTTTTTGCTTGAACTGGGTCATCCGGCCGAGCCAGCCCATCCGCGCCGTGCAGTTGAGCAGCCAGGCGAGCTCGGGATGGGCGGCGACGCGGGCGTGGTTGAACAGGACCGATTTCTTCCCGTCGATGCCGCAGGCGATCAGCGCCGCCGCCATCTCGCGGACGTTGGCGGCGAGCTCGGCCGGATCGACGTAGACGGTGATCGCGTGCAGATCGGCGAGGAAGAACAGGCATTCGGCCTCGTCCTGCATCCGCACCCAGCGCCGGATGGCGCCGAGATAATTGCCGAGGTGGAGGCTGCCGGTCGGCTGGATCCCTGAGACCACGCGCATCATCAAGTGCCTTCCGAAAGCGGCGCTTCCTCGGGCCTCGCGCGCCGGAAGAGCGTCCTGAAGTCGTCGCGGTCGATACCGCCGGTCACCCAGGCCGTCCCGAAATAAACGATCGCGCCCGTGCCGACGATCAGCGCCAGCCCCATCGCGCGCTCGGTGAAGCCGCCGGTGAAGACGTCGCCCAGCATGCGCTGAAGGAAGAAGAGGACGAGGCCCATCAGCATGGCCGCGGCGAGCTGGCGCGCGAGCCTGGAGACGAGCCAGCCGGGAAGGCGGAAGTGGCCGCGCACGCCGAGAATCGCGAACAGCAGGAGGAAGTTCAGCCAGGCGCCCGCGGAGGTCACCGCCGGCAGGCTGTAGATGCCGAGCACCGGGATGAGGGCGAAGTTCGCGACGACGCTGCCGGCGAGGATCGTCATGGCGATGTAGACCGGCGTCTTGACGTCCTTGCGGGCGTAGAAGCCGGGCGTCAGCACCTTGACCAGCACGTAGGCGGGAAGGCCGAGGACGAGGATCGCCAGCACCTGGCCGGTGATCGCGGCGTCGGCTGCGGCGTAATTGCCGCCCTGAAAGAGCGCGGCGATGATCGGATAAGCGGTGACGGAGAGGGCAAGCGTCGCGGGCAGGGTCAGCAGCATGGCGAGATCGAAGGCGCGCGCCTGGATGTCGGAGGCGACATGGTCCTCGCGGCGCTCGATCGCGCGGCTGATCGAGGGCAGGATCGCCGTGCCGAGCGCGGTGCCGATGATCGACAGCGGAAGCTGGTTGAGCCGGTCGGCGTAGAAGAGGTTGGTGAGCGCGCCTTCGCCGAGGCGCGAGGCGAAGAAGGTGTAGAAGAGCTGGCTGATCTGGTACACGCCGGCAGCGACCGTCGCCGGCAGGATCAGGATGACGAGCTCCCTGACCGCGGGCGTCAGCCGCGGCCGCCCGAAGTGAAGCCTGATGCCCGCCCGCCGCACCTCGGCCCAGCACATGGCGAATTGCACAATGCCGCCGGCGAAGACGGCGATGGCCATGTAGCGGACCGTGGTCGCGAGCTCGTCGGGCGTGTCGCCGCCCGGCCCCGCGAGAATCGCGACGATCAGCACGATGTTGAGCAAAGCCGGCGCGAAGGCGGCGATGGCGAAGCGCGTCAGCGAGTTCAGGACCCCCGAGAGGAAGGCGACGAGGCTGATGAAGAGAAGATAGGGGAATGTATATCTGGTCAGCTCTACCGCCAGCTCGAACTTGCCCGGCGTCTCGGCATAATCGGCGACGATCAGCCACAGGAAGGCCGGCATCACGATCTCGAAGATGATGGTGATCACAAGCAGGGTCGGCATGAAGACGGCGAGGATGTCGTTCGAGAAGCGCTGCGCGTCCTCGACGCCGCCGGCGGACAGGCGGCGGCTGAACAGGGGCACGAAGCCCGATGCGAAGGCGCCTTCCGCGAACAGGCGCCGGAAGATGTTCGGCAAGGTGAAGGCGACGTTGAACGCGTCGTTGGCGTGGCTCGCGCCGAGGATGCGCGAGCCGATCATGTCGCGCGCGAAGCCGAGGACGCGGCTCACCAAGGTAAGCCCGCCGATCGTGCCGATCGCCTTGACGAGGTTCATGTGCGCGCCCTCCCCCGGACCGGCGCCGGCTCAGGCCTGGCCGGTCTGGTCCCCGACCTGGCTTCCCGACTGCTCGGCCTGGAGCTGCGCCTGGCGCTGCATGTAGAGCGTGGCGAAGTCGATCGGATCGAGCAGCAGCGGCGGGAAGCCGCCGTTGCGAACCGCGTCGGCGATCACTTGGCGCGCGAACGGGAACAGGAGGCGCGGCGCCTCGGCCAGGAGGAAAGGCTGCATCTGATCCTCGGGCAGGTTGCGGATCGCGAACAGGCCGGCATAGACGACTTCCGCCTGGAAGGCGGTACCTTCGGTGGCCTTGGCGGTGACGTCGATGCGCAGCGACACTTCATGGACGTCCTGCCCCACCACCGCCGCGCCGATGTTGAACTGGACGTCGATCTGGGGCTGGCCCTGCCACTGGAAGACCGCCGGCGCGGACGGGTTCTCGAACGAGAGGTCCTTCACATATTGCGAGATGACGCCGACCTGAGGGAAATCCTCGCTGGTGCCGGTGAATTCGGCTTCGCCGGCCACGCTATGCTCGTCGTCCGCTGCGCCCTGCTCGTCGGCCATGTTCGCTGAAATCCTTGGAAAATATGGTGGGAAAGGTCGGCCCGCGCTTGCGCCGGACACAGCGCGCGGGAGTTAGCAGGGCAGGGAGGCAGGCGCAACATGTCCGCGGCCCGTTCGTTCCCCCGGCGGCTGGATTTGAATCGCGCCCGGTTCCGACCTATGTAAGGGGGCGCTTAGGAGTGTGTCCGTGACATTCGAGATCGTGTTGCTTGCGATGGTGGCCCTGTTCGTCGGGCTGAGGCTGTTCGCCGTGCTCGGCCAGCGGACCGGGCACGAACAGCAGCCGGTCACGCGTCCCGAGGCCGCCAAGACCGCCGAGCCGGCCGCGGCCGTCACCGACGGCGCGCCCGAACGCAAGGAGGCCTCCGGGCTGGTCTATGAGGACGGAGCGGCCGCAGGCGTGCGCGCGCTCATCGCCGCCGATCCGGCGTTCGACGTGGCCCGCTTCCTCGAGGGTGCGCAGTCGGCCTACCGGATGACGCTCGAGGCGTTCTGGAAGAGCGATCGGGAGGAGCTCCGATATCTCGCTTCGCCCGAAGTCTATGCCGAGTTCGACGCGGCGATCAGCGAGCGCGAGGCCGCGGGCCACCGGCTCGACAATCGGCTGGTCGCGATCGAGCGGGCGGTGATCGCGGAAGCCCGGGTCACTGGCCGCGTCGCCGAGATCGAAGTGCGCTTCGACGCCGACATCGCCGCCGTCACGCGCGACGCCGACGGGAATGTGGTCGCCGGCACGATGACCGACGCGGTCGAGACCCACGACGTCTGGACCTTCCGCCGCACGCTCGGCAGCGACGATCCCAACTGGCTGCTGGTCGAGACCGACGCCGCCTGAGGGCTCGACAGCAACTTCCCTCTTCGCCGCCGATCCGGCTATGGCCGGGCCATGAACATGCGTCCGCTCCTCCTCGCTGCCCTGCTGCTCGCCGCCGGCTGCGGCCGAGTCGTGCCCCGGCCTGAGACGCCGCCGCCGGTCGAGCCGGTCGAACAGCCCGCGCCGCAGCCGCAGCCGCTCCCGCAGCCCACACCGCCGCCCTTGCCCACACCGCCGCCCCCGGCGACGGCGATCGAAGCCGGCGTGACGGCAGGGCCGCCGCTGCAGATCGACGCCGCGACGGCGGAGCGGCTGTGGCGCGCCTTCCGCATCACCTGTCCGGCGCTGGTCGCACGCCAGGATGCGAGCGGCCTCACCAGCCAGGCCGATTGGCGGCCGCTGTGCGACGAGAGCGCGTCCCTCGCCACCCCCGAAGCGATGGCGGCCTTCTTCCGCACCCGCTTCGAGCTCGCCCGGATCGGCGACGGCGCGGCCTTCGCCACCGGCTATTACGAGCCCGAGATCCGCGGCTCGCGGGTGCGGGTGCCGGGCTATGACGTGCCGGTCTACGCCAAGCCGCCCGACCTGCTCGAGGCCGATCCGGCGACGGGCGCGCGCGGGCGGGGACGGCTCGACGCGGCCGGCGCGTTCGTCCCTTATTACGAGCGCGCCGAGATCGAGGCGGGCGTCCTCGCCGGACGCGGGCTGGAGATCGCCTGGGCCGCCGATCCGGCCGACCTGTTCTTCCTTCAGATCCAGGGCTCGGGCCGCCTGCGCCTGCCCGACGGCAACGTGATGCGGATCGGCTATGCCGGCCAGAACGGCAGAGAATATACGGCGATCGGGCGGCTGCTGCGCGAGCGCGCTCTGGTGGAGCCGCCGGTCACCATGCAGCGGATCCGCGAATGGATGAGCGCCGATCCCGAGGGAGGGCGCGCCTTGATGCGCGAGAACAGGAGCTACGTCTTCTTTCGCGAGCTGACCGGCCCGGGTCCGCTCGGCGCGCTCGACCGGCCGGTGACGCCGCGGGTCAGCGTCGCCGCCGATCCGCGCTTCGTGCCGCTCGGCGCGCCGGTGCTGCTGAGGGAGATGAGCGACCCGCGCGCCGACGGCCTGTGGGTCGCGCAGGACACCGGCGGCGCGATCCGCGGCGCCAACCGCTTCGACACCTTCTGGGGCGCCGGCGAGGAGGCCGCCACCATCGCCGGCGGCATGCAGGCGCGCGGCCGCGCCTGGCTGCTGCTGCCGCGCGGCACTGTCGAGCGGATCAGGGCCGGTGCGCCGCCGCCTCCACGCTGACGAGCGCGCGCTGTGGGCGAAGGTGGTCGCGACGGTGCGGCCGCTCGACCCGCAGAGCGCGCCTCTCGCCGTGGTCGAAGAAAAGGAAGCCGCTCCGGCGCCGCCTCCGCGCGCGGCGCCTCGGCCCGCCGCCGCCGCCCTGCGCCCTCGCAAAGTCCCCGGCGCCACGCTCGACGGCACCTGGGACCGTCGTCTTTCGCGCGGACTCGTCTCGCCGGATGCGACCGTGGACCTTCACGGCCACAATCTGGAGACCGCGCATTCGCTCCTCGATCGCCGCCTCGACGAGGCGATCGGCGGCGGCGCGCGGGTGCTGCTGCTGATCACCGGCAAGCCGCCGTCCGACGAACGCCGCCCGGTCCGGCGCGGCGCCATTCGGGCCGCCGTCGGCGACTGGCTCGCCGCCTCGCGCCACGCCGGAGACATCGCGGCGGTGCGCGGCGCTCATCCCCGCCACGGCGGCCAGGGCGCGCTCTACATCGTGCTCAGACGGAAGCGAGAGCCGTAGGCCGGGGACGTCATCCCGGCGGAGGCCGGGACCTCTGGGAGATTTTGCTCGGATTGCACGGGTGCGCTGCATGGACGCTTGCGCTCTTCACCCCCCGAGGTCCCGGCCGCCGCCGGGACGACGTTATTGCCCGAACGCGGCCCGAATGACCCGCGCATAGATTCTCGCGAGCCCGCGAATGTCGTCGACCGCCGCAGCCTCATCGAGCTTGTGCATGGTCGCGTTGGGCAGGCCGAAATCGACCACCGGGCACCAGCGGATGAGGAAGCGGCCGTCTGACGTGCCGCCATGGGTCGAGAGCTTCGGCTCGACTCCGGTCTCGGCGCGGATCGCATCGCGCACGATCTCGTAGATCGGTCCCGGCGGGGTCAGGAAGGCCTCGCCCGAGATTTTGGCCTCGACGGTCGCGCCGGGGGCCGCCTCCTCGGCGGTGCGGCGGACCAGCTCGACCAGGTCGGCGCCGCGCTGGAGATTGTTGAAGCGGATGTTGAGCTGCGCGCGCGCGCTTCCCGGGATGACGTTGGTGGCGCGGCTCGACGTCTCGACCGCGGTCACTTCGAGGTTCGAGGGCTGGAACCGGTCGTTGCCGTCGTCGAGCCGGATCGCGTCGAGCGCCGCCAGCAGCCGCGCGAGCTTGCGCACCGGATTGTCGGCGCGGTGCGGGTAGGCGACATGGCCCTGCGTCCCCGGCACCGTCACCCACATATTGACGGAGCCGCGCCGGCCGATCTTGACGATGTCGCCGAGCCGCGCCTCAGAAGTCGGTTCGCCGATCAGGATCATGTCGGGCCTGATCCCGCGCGCCTCCATCCATTCCATGAGCGCGGGGGTGCCGAAAGTCGCCGGCCCTTCCTCGTCGCCGGTGACGATCAGGCTCAGCGTGCCCTGGTGCTCAGGCACATCGGCGCACGCGGCGGCGAAGGCCGCGATGCCGCCCTTCATATCGACCGCGCCGCGGCCGTGGAGCAGTCCGCCGCGTGTCTCCGGTTCGAACGGCGCGCTGGTCCAGCCGTCGCCGGGCGGCACCACGTCGAGATGGCCGGCAAACGCGAAATGGGGCGATCCGCTGCCGCGGGTCGCGAACAGATTCTCGACCGGCCCGTCGGGCGGTTCGCCCAGGACGAAGCGATGGACCTCGAAACCGAGCGGCCGCAGCGCCTCCTCGAGCACGTCGAACACTTCGCCCCGCGCCGGAGTGACGCTCGCGCAGGCGATCAGCTGCTTCGTCAGCTCGACGGGATCGATTGCTCCGCTCATGGCGCTCGCCTAGCACCGGCTTCGGGAGGAACGCCATGCCGAAGCTCGACCTCGACGCGATCGAAGCGACCAACCGCACGGGCTATCCGCCGCCCTTCGCCCAACCGATGGCGAAGCGCTGGTACCGGCGCATCGCGCCCGCGGCGGGGCTCGAGGATTTCGGTGTCAGCCACGTGACGCTCGAGCCGGGGGGCATTTCCAGCCAGCGCCATTGGCACGAGGGCGAGGACGAACTGGTGGTGATGCTCGCCGGCGAGGCGCTGCTGATCGAGGACGAGGGGGAGACGACGCTGCGCCCAGGCGACGTCGCCGCCTTTCCGAAGGGTGTCGCCAACGGCCACCAGCTCGTCAACCGCTCGGGCGCGCCCTGCACATTCGTCGCCGTCGGGCGGGTCGCCGAGACCGATTGCCACTATCCCGACATCGACATGCACCTCGACACGAAGTCGGGCCGCTTCACCCGCAAGGACGGCACGGGTTACTGAGGGGACGATTACCGAGGGGACAGTTACGTAACCGTCCCCTTTCCTCAAGGGCGAGCGAAAATATTGGACGCCCCTATGTCGCGGCCTGGGTCTCGTAGCGCTCGATCACCCACGGTTCTTCCTGCGCCGCCTCGATCCATTCGCGCATCCAGGGATGGTTGAGCATCGCCTCCATATAGGCCGCGGCGAAGCGGGGGACCGGGATCGAGTAAGTGATCAGGCGGGTGACGACCGGGGCGAACATGATGTCGGCGGCGCTGAACGTCCCGAAAAGATAGGGGCCGCCGCTGCCGTGCCGGGCCCGCGCCTCGGCCCACAGCTCGAGGATGCGCTTGAGCTCGGCGCGGACGTTCTCGCTGAGCTCCTTGGCCGGGTAGCGGTGCCTCAGGTTCATGGGGCATTCGCGGCGCAGATTCTCGAAGCCGGAATGCATTTCGGACGCCATCGAGCGCGCCATGCCGCGGGCGACCTCGTCCTCCGGCCAGTAGCGCGCCTTGCCGGTCTTGTCGGCGAGCCATTCGACGATCGCGAGCGAATCCCAGATCACGGCCTTGTCGTCCCACAGGATCGGGACCTTGCCGCCCGACGGCGCGAACTCGTCGCCGCCGCGGGTCTTGTCCCACTCGGCGTCGAACAGGGGCACCGTGATTTCCTCAAAATGGAGGCCGGACTGCCGCACCGCCAGCCAGCCGCGCAGCGACCAGGAGGAATAAGCCTTGTTGCCGATGATGAGCTTGAGCATGCGTGGACCCTAAAGTGCGGCGGCTTCGACCACCGCCCGCCTCAACCGTTCGATGCCCAGGCCGGTTTCGCTCGACGTGACGATGATCTCGGGATGGGCGGCGGCGTGGCCGCGGGCGACGTCGGCGGTCGCCTGCCCGACCGCTTCGAGCTCGGTCTCCTTGACCTTGTCGGCCTTGGTGAGGACGAGGTGGTAGTTGACAGCCGCCTCGTCGAGCATCTTCATGACCTCGCGATCGACGTCCTTGAGCCCGTGGCGGCTGTCGACCAGCACGAGCGCCCGCTTCAGCACAACCCGCCCGCGCAGATAATCGTTGATCAGGTGCCGCCACTTCCTGACGACGTCCTTGGGCGCTTTCGCGAAACCGTAGCCGGGCATATCCACGAGCCGGAAGCGCAGCGGC
>DASQKE010000001.1:0-7574 GCA_035630675.1 Allosphingosinicella sp. | reverse complement strand
TCGCAACAGCGCGGTCTACGTGATCGTGCCGACGGGCCCGCAGACGCGACGGGTCGCGGCGCCGAAGCTGACCAAGAGCGCGAAAGCGGCCGCCAAGCAGGCGCTGCTGAACGCGGCGGAAGCGCTTTAGCGCCCCTGCTCGCCGCAGTCGGCGGGGATCAACACCGAGGCCCTGGAGGCCGATCCGATGCTCGCCGCAGGCGACCGCACCTTGCCGTTCGCGCGCGACACCAGGGCGGCGCGTCGCGCGGAGCAGCCGCGCAGACCGATAGGCGCCGGCCTGTCGCCGAGACGAAAGCCGCTCGCTATCCCCGTCACATTTGATCATATCCGGAACGATTTTGGGGGGAGTTGCATGCGCGCACTGATTTTGTCGCCTTTACTTTGGCTGGCCGCGCTCGCCGCGGGCGCCGCTTTGGCGCTCTACGGGGGGTCGCTCCAGGGCAATGATCCGATGGCGCCGCGGCTGTTCTTCGCAGGCGTCGGGATCGCGATCACAGCCCTGCTGATGATGGTCGTCGCGTGGCGCGCCTCGCGCCGCCGCTCCTATACCGCGGCCGTGCAGTCGACCGACGCGATCGCCCGCTGGCAGGTCTATTCTTCGGACATGGAGGCTTTCCGAGCCGTCGACGACGCGCGGTCCGGCCGTCTCTGGTCGCTCAAGAACGCCCTCAATCTGCCCAGCGACGTGCCGCTGGAAGGCTTTCCGGTCGTGGTCGGCGAGGAGTCGCTGCTCGTCGGCGACCGGCTCTACGACCATGGGCCGAAGGAATTCGGAACACCCGGGGAAGTCGACCTGGTGGAAGGCAGTCCCGGCTTCCTCGAGATCAGCTGCCTGCTGAAGACGACCAAGGCGCCGTTGATCCAGGTGTTGCGGATCCCCGTTCCCGCTGCCGCGCGTGTCGCGGCGGCCGCGGCCTTCGCGCATCTCGCGGCGCAGGTGCAGCCACATGATCGCGACCGCATCCGCGCCACCTTCGGCGCCCATTTCGAAGCCGCCGGCCAAGCCGACGATGCGCCGCACCGGCTGCAGCGGCGGCGCAAATGGCTCTTGCCTCTGATCGCGCTCTTCATATTGGCGATGGCAGCGTTCGTCTTCATTCGCTGAGCCAACGAAAAAAGGCGCCGGAGTCGCCCCCGCCGCCTTTTTCGATTGAATCTCGAAACCCGCTCAGGCCTGCGCCGGCAGCGCCGCCCGGGCCTGGGAGATGATCGCGCTGAACGCCGCGCCTTCGTGCATCGCGATGTCGGCCAGGACCTTGCGGTCGAGATCGACGCCGGCGAGCTTCAGGCCGTGCATGAACTGGCCGTAGGTGAGGCCCTCGGCCCGCACCGCGGCGTTGATGCGCTGGATCCACAAGGCGCGGAAGCTGCGCTTCTTCACCTTGCGGTCGCGATAGGCATATTGGCCGGCCTTTTCGACGGCCTGGCGGGCGATTCGGATCGTGTTCTTGCGGCGGCCGTAATAGCCCTTCGCCTGCTCGAGGATCCTCTTGTGGCGGGCCTTGGTGGTGGTCCCGCGCTTGACGCGTGCCATGTCGGGTTCCTCCTATTTCAGGCCATAGGGCGCCCAGGCCTTGACGCGCGCCGTATCGGCGGCGGCGAGGACCTCGGTACCGCGGTTCTGGCGGATATATTTGCTGTTGTGGCTGATCAAGCGGTGGCGCTTGCCCGCCACGCCGTGCTTCAACTTGCCGGTCGCGGTGAGCTTGAAGCGCTTCTTGACGCCGCTCTTCGTCTTGAGCTTGGGCATTTTCGTCTCCTTGGCCACCACTGGGGCGGACGTTTGAGAACAGCCACGGCAGCCCTTGTGAGCCGGGCGGTTCGATTCTTCCAAAGCTGGAAAGAAGGCGCGCCTATATGGGGAGAGGCGCCGAAAGGCAAGGCTCACCAGGGCAACGTATCGCCCCGGTAATCCAGGAAGCGGCCGGAGTCGCCAGGGGTCAGCCCGGCGATAGTCCGCCGCATGCCGGCGACGCTGTCCACGAGCGCCAGCGGAGCATTGGGGCCGCCCATGTCGGTCTGGACCCAGCCCGGGTGGAAAAGGGCGATCGTCACCGGCCTGCCGGCGAGATCGAGCGCCAAAGCCCGCCAGGCCGCGTTCAGCGCGGCCTTGGAGGCGCGATAGGCGATCGAGCCGCCCGAGCTGTCGGAGATGCTGCCCATGCGGCTGGTGATCGCGACCATCCTGCCCTCGGCGGCGAGGATATTGGGCAGCAGGGCCTCGGCGAGCAGGGTCGGCGCGACGGCGTTCACCGCATGCACGTCCTGCCACTCGCCCGCGAGCTGCGGATTGGAGATGCGCTGCGGCCCCGACACGCCGGCATTGGCGATGAACAGATCGAGCGGCGCTCCGCCGAGCCGTTCGCCGAACGAGGCCAAAGCGGCGAAGTCCCGCATGTCGAGCTGCTCGACCCGCGCGCCGAGGCCCTCCAGCTCGGTCGCGGCGGCGCCCTCGCGTACGGTGGCGATCACCTCCCACGCGTCGGCGGCATATTGCCGAACGAATTCGAGCCCGATGCCGCGGCCGGCGCCGGTGATGAGAACCCTCGCCATCAGTCGAACAGGCTCGACACGGAGCTCTCGTCGGCGATGCGCTTGATCGCCTCGCCGAGCAAAGGCGCGATGGTGAGGAGGCGGATGCGAGCGGACGCGGCGGTGTCCTCGGTCGGGGCGATCGAATCGGTGATGACGAGCTCGGCGAGGGCCGAACCCTCGACACGGGCGACGGCCGCCCCGGAGAGCACGCCGTGGCTGCAATAAGCGACGACCGCCTCGGCGCCCGCCTGCTTGAGCGCCGCGGCGGCGTTGCACAAGGTGCCCGCCGAATCGACGATGTCGTCGATCAGCACGCAGAAACGGCCCTCGACGTCGCCGATGATGTTCATCACCTCCGATTCGCCCGGCCGCTCGCGACGCTTGTCGACGATCGCCAGCGGCGCATTGTCGAGGCGCTTGGCGAGCGAGCGGGCGCGCACGACGCCGCCGACGTCGGGCGAGACGACGGTGATCGCCCGCTCGGAAAAGCGAGCGCGTATGTCCTGCGACATGACCGGCGCCGCCCACAGATTGTCGGTGGGAATGTCGAAGAAGCCCTGGATCTGGCCGGCGTGAAGATCGACCGACAGGACGCGGTTGGCGCCGGCGACGGTGATCAGATTGGCGACGAGCTTGGCCGAGATCGGGGTGCGCGGACCGGGCTTCCGATCCTGGCGGGCATAGCCGAAATAGGGAAGGACGGCGGTGATCCGCTTGGCCGACGCGCGCCGCAGCGCGTCGATGCAGATCAGGAGCTCCATGAGATTGTCGTTGGCCGGGTACGAGGTCGACTGGAGGACGAACACGTCCTCGCCGCGGACATTCTCGTGGATCTCGACGAACACTTCCTCGTCGGCGAAGCGGCGCACGCTCGCTTCGGTGACCGGCAGCTCGAGATAGGCCGCGATGTCCTTCACCAGCGGCAGGTTCGAATTGCCCGACATCAGTTTCATGGCATGCTCCCGCCCGGCCTGTGGCGGACGGTTCGCTCCTAGGCAAGTGCGCGCCGCGGAGCCGTCATTGCGAGCGCGAGCGAAGCAATGCAGCGGCGCCGCTGCTCAAGCTGGATTGCTTCGTTGCTCCGCTCCCCGCAATGACGGCGCATGAGCGTCGTCACCCGCTTCGCGCCGTCGCCGACGGGCCGGCTCCATGTCGGCAATATCCGCACCGCGCTGCACAATTGGCTGTGGTCGCGCAGGAGCGGCGGGCGCTTCATCCTGCGGCTGGACGATACCGACCGGGAGCGCTCGCGGGAGGAATATGCCGACGCGATCCGCGCCGACCTCGCCTGGCTCGGCCTCGCCCCCGACGAGGAGCATCGCCAGTCGCAGCGGTTCGAGCGCTACGAGGCGGCGCTGGAGCGGCTGGCGGCGGCGGGGCGCGCCTATCCGGCCTATGAGAGCGCGCAGGAGCTGGAGCTGAAGCGCAAGGTGCAGCTCGGCCGCGGGCTGCCGCCGGTCTACGACCGCGCGGCGCTGGCGCTGGACGACGGCGAGCGCGCCGCGCTGGAGGCGGAGGGCCGGCGGCCGCACTGGCGCTTCCGGTTCGACCATGATTCCGCGATCGAGTGGGACGACCTCGTCCGCGGGCGCCAGCATTTCGAGCCGCGCGCGCTCTCCGACCCCGTGATCCGGCGCGAGGACGGCTCCTGGCTCTACATGCTGCCTTCAACGGTCGACGATATCGAGCTCGGCGTCACGCACGTCGTGCGTGGCGAGGACCATGTCACCAACACCGCGCTGCAGATCCAGATGTTCGAGGCATTGGGCGCGGCACCGCCCGCCTTCGCGCACGAGGCGTTGCTGGTCGGATCCGAGGGCAAGCTCTCCAAGCGGCTGGGCTCGCTCGGGGTCGAGGCGATGAAGGAAGCCGGCGTCGAGCCGCTCGCGCTCGCCGCCAAGCTGGCGCGGATCGGGACCAGCCTTCCGGTCGAACCGGTCGCCTCGATCGCGCCGCTGGTCGCAACGTTCGACTTCGCGACCTTCGGGCGGGCGCCGGCGCGGTTCGACATGGAGGAGCTGGCCGGCCTCAACGCGCGGATCGTCCACCATCTTCCGTTCGAGGCGGTGGCGGAGCGGCTTCCCTCCGGCATGGGCGCGGCGGACTGGGAGGCGGTTCGTCCGAACCTGAAGCGGGTCGCCGAGGCGGGCGACTGGTGGGAGATCCTCCACGGCCACGTCGAACGCGCGGCGCCCGAAGAAGATCGCGCGTTCCTCGCCGCGGCGGCGATCGAGGCCGCGCGGATCGAGTGGGGGGGCTCGCCCTGGCCGGCGCTGACCGCGGCGCTGAAGGAGCGGACCGGCCGCGCCGGCAAGCCCCTGTTCCTGCCGCTGCGGCGCGCGCTGACCGGGCGCGACAGCGGTCCCGAGATGGCGGCCCTGCTGCCGCTGATCGGCCGCGACGAGGCGGTGGCGCGGCTGAAAGCGGCGGCGGGCTGAGCGCAATCCAGGCGGAGCTTTGGCTCTCGGCTCCTCGAACGCGGGAACAAAAAGGTCGCATCAAATTTATGGTATATTATATCATTCCATGATGATATAACGTGCTGTGGCAGCGGCACAGAGCCGTTGCCGACGAAGGAGAGGGACAATGACCGAAACCGGCTTTCTAGAGGCGAAACGGATCCGGCCGGGCAGCGCCGCCACCGTGATCCTGCTCCACGGCGCCGCGATCGCGGCGCTGCTGCTGGCGAAAGGCTATATGCCCCCGCCGGAAGTCTTCACGTCGACCCGGGTCAAGCAGATCGATCTCGAGCGGCTCCCGCCCCCCGAGCCGCCGAAGGACCGCCCGCGGCCGCGCCAGGAAGTGACGCGGTGGACCGCGCCGCCCATACCGCGGCCGGCCGACTCGACCTTCACCGTGCCGGATCGGCCGCCCGTGCCGCCGCCCGATCTCGGCTCTCAGGCGAGCAGCGAGGAGGTGCGCGGCGTGCCCGACGTGCCGCCCGTCCCGCGGCCCGTCCCGCCGCCCCCGGCACCGATCGTGCGCCGCGATGCGGTGATGATCGCGGGCGACCTCCAGCCGCCTTATCCGACCTCGGAGCAGCGCGCCCAGCGCGAGGGCAGCGTGGTGATCCGGGTCGTCGTCGGGCCGGACGGCCGGGTGAAATCGGCCGAGAAGGTGCGCGCCACCAGCGACGCTTTCTATGAGGCGACCGAGCGGCACGCGCGTGCGCGCTGGCGGTTCCGCCCGGCGACGGTCGACGGGCGGGCGGTCGAGGCGCGCAAGACGCTGACCGTCCAGTTCCGGCTCGACTAGGGCCCGTACTGAGGCTGAGCCCTGGTCTGGCGCTCGGGAGCGGTCCGTTCTATCTAGGCACGATGCCGCTCCCCCGCCCCGCCTCGCCGCGCGTCTTCATCCGGGACCTGCGCGCCTTCGCCGCCGAGCGGACCAGGCATCAGTGGATCGGCGCCTTCTTCGCCCTGGCGATGCCGACCGCGATCCTGATCGTCTTCTACCTCGACGGGCGCACCAACATCATGCCGGGCGAGCAATTGATCTTCGTCGAGAGCTGGTCCGGCGAGCGCAGCGACGAGGAGATCCGGGCCGCGCAACTCGTTCGCCAGCGCGAGCGCGAGCAGGCGGCCGCCGAGAAGCAACGCCAGTGGAAGGCCGTCGGCGACCGGCTGGGGATGGACCCGTAGACGCGAGGATGATGCGGGTGGCCGTCGCGCTCGGCGAGCGCGGCCGCGGACGCACGGCGCCGAATCCCAGCGTCGGCTGCGTTCTCGTCAAGAACGGCCGCGTCGCGGGCCGCGGCTGGACCCAGCCCGGCGGGCGCCCCCACGCCGAGGCGATGGCGCTGGTCCAGGCCGGCGAGGCGGCTCGCGGCGCCACCATCTATGTGACGCTCGAGCCCTGCGCCCATGAGAGCGCGCGCGGCCCGGCCTGCGCGGATCTGCTGGTCGAAGCGGAGCCGGCCCTGGTCGTGGTCGCCGTGCAAGACCCCGACCCCAGGACCGACGGACGCGGTATCCAGCGGCTGCGCGCGGCCGGCATCGCCGTCGAGACGGGAGTCGGCGCGGAGGAAGCGGAGCGGTCGCTCGCGGGCCATTTCAGCCGGTTGCGGCGGGGCCGCCCCTGCGTCACCCTGAAGCTGGCCATGTCGCTCGACGGCCGGATCGCGCTCCCCTCGGGCGAGGGCCGCTGGATCACCGGCGCGGAGGCCCGCGCCCACGCCCACTTGGAGCGCGCCCGCGCCGACATGATCCTGGTCGGCCGCGGTACCTGGGAGGCCGACGCGCCGCGGCTCGACGTCCGGCTCGAAGGGCTCGAAGATCGCTTACCGGCGCGGGCGATGCTGACGAGGGGAACGGCGCCGGAGGGGTGGACGGCACTCGCGTCACCGGATGCCGTGTTCGCGCTTGAGCGCGTCAACGACCTCTTGGTCGAGGGCGGAGCGGAAACGGCTGCGGCCTTCCTGCGCGCCGACCTCGTCGATCGCCTGCTTCTCTACCGGGCCCCGATCCTGATCGGCGCCGGCAAGGCGGCGCTCGGCGACATCGGCCTCGCCGCGCTCGCCGACGCGCACGGCCGCTGGCGTCTCCACGACCGCCGCATGCTTGGCAGGGACAGCCTGGAGATCTTCGAACGCCAGCGCTGATGCATTCGTTGCCGCTAGCCCAGAGCCTGTCGAAGGGCGGATTGCAGCGCCCCAAACCGGGCTTCGACAAGCTCAGCCCTAGCGGGTAGTTGAAAGCCATGTTCACCGGAATCATCACCGACGTCGGGCGGATCGCCGCGACCGAGCAGCGCGGGGACCTGCGCCTCCGGATCGCGTGCGGCTACGACATGGCGAGCGTCGACCTCGGCGCGTCGGTCGCCTGCTCGGGCGTCTGCCTCACGGTCGTCGACAAGGGCGAGGACTGGTTCGCCGTCGACGTTTCGGCGGAAACGGCGCAGCGAACCGCGCCCGGCCTGTGGGCGGAAGGGCAGCGGCTCAACCTCGAGCGCTCGCTCAAGATCGGCGACGAGCTCGGCGGCCATATCGTCACCGGCCATGTCGACGGCGTCGGCGAAGTGGTCGGCGCCGAACCGGT